>CAXEOD010000034.1:0-15963 GCA_963997805.1 uncultured Candidatus Poseidoniales archaeon | reverse complement strand
ACCGCCTCAGCTTAGTGGCTGAGACTGTGCGAGCGGCATTGGCTGAATTGCGACAGAACGAGCATCAACTTCGTCAACGAATAAGCAACCTTGCAAACGATGACCACGCCTTTGAAGCGCGGGCTTGGAAAGAAGACTTAGGGCGTGCTGAGACAGCATTCAAAGATTCTGAGAGCAAAGTTACAGTTGCCTTGAAGAATTTAGAACAAGCAACTACAAAGCAGAACAAGGCTGAAAACGCCGCTGAATTAGCCAAAAACGATCATCAAAATGCATTGCAAACAAAGACCGATGCTGCAACTGCACTCCAAGAAGGCAGTCCACAACATCTGTCACGCCGCTTGCGCGATTCTCAAGAGCAGCGTAACGAAGCAGAGCGGGCAAAACTTACTGCAAAGGGAACTCTTTCTGGTGGTGAGAACCAGTCTATTTTGTTGACCAACCAAATCAAGGACTTGCAACGGCGTATTGATGAACAACAGTCACTCGTAGACAAGGCTACTAAGAAAATTTCAGACGCTGAATCTGAAATAGAAACTTACCAAGAGGAACTTGATATTGTGACAGAGGCCAACTCACAGATTACCGAGGAGTATCGGGAATTACACGACAAGAAAATTGAACTTCGCGAAGACCGTGTTAAACTGACTACACGCTTGGAACAAAAAGTACGTGACCGCGATGCGATTAACAAGCGAATCACAGACCTCAATCTTCAGATTCACCAAAAGAAGGAAGCATTGCGTGAATTGGATGCGGAAATGGCTGAACTTGAAATCAAGCCAGCCTCTGATGATGAAATTCTACCGACTGTTCAAGAAGCGGAAGCATCGGTTAGAAACCTTGACCGCAGGGTTAGCAACCTTGGGGATGTTAACATGCGAGCGATTGAGCAGTATGATGAGGCTGAGGAGCGCAGTGTCAATTTGAGTACAGACTCAAAGCGACTACGTGAGCATCGTCAAAGTCTAATTTCGTTAGAAGACCAACTTGAAACAGAACGCAAAGACCGCTTGACCACTGTGATGGATATCGTCAATGTGAATTTCAGTAGAGTATACCAACATCTTCAACCAGGAGGAAGTGGGGAATTACGCTTTGAAAATCCAAAGAAGCCATTTGAAGGAGGACTTCAAATGTGGGCGAGTCCACCTGGTAAGAAGAGCGGATTGGGATTACTTTCCGGTGGAGAAAAGTCAATGGCCGCATTGGCATTGATTTTCGCTATTCAGGATTATGAACCATCACCATTCTACTACTTTGATGAAGTTGACCAGAATCTTGACACCTTTAATGCTGAAAACATCGCATCATTATGCCGATTGCGTAGTGAGCAGGCCCAATTCATCATGGTTACTCTCCGTAAGGTTAGCCTACAATTGGCTGACCACCACATCGGAATTACTCACGCTGGTGATGGCTGTAGTAGAAGGATAACTGACTTTGACCGCGAGCAAGCAATCGAAGTTGGAGACGCGGCCCATGAAGAACTTGAGGCAATAAAGAAGACAAAGGCTGCAAAGGAAGCACTTGATGAATTACCAGCAGTTGAAGAGATGCCAAAGGCACCTGAAGAAATGGCTACACCTGCAAGCCTTGGTGGTTTAGATATCGAAGATTTATTGGCTGCAAACCAAGAATCAGAACTGAAAGCTGAGGCTGAATTGGCCAAAGAAGCAGAGGATGATGGCACATTGTTATCTCTTGGTGACAGAGCTGAGGATTACCGGGAAGATATGGAAGAAAAACTCGAAACCGCCTTACCTATTGAGCAGGAGCAGAGAGATATTCTTGATGCCCGTGATGCTGTAGAAGAGGTTGACGACCTCGATATTGATGGACTCACAACAGATGAAGGAGAGTGATTTCAATGAGTAGTCTTGATTCAGAGACTCTTCGAGACGATATCATCGCTGAGATGATAGGTCATGACGAATCCCTTCCTCTAAACAAGAGTAGGTATGCAGAACATATTCAAGAATTAGTTGAGATGGAAGAAGCCGAGCATAAGGCCCTTAGTCACCCTTTTGACAGAAGTATTGCACTAGTTCTACAGATGTTTCAGGACGCAACACTTGACCCTTGGAATGTTGACCTAAATCGTTTCATAGAGTTGTTCAAAGAACGACTTGCAGATGCTGAAAACGTCGATCTACCAACTTGTGGAAGGCTCATCAGGATGGCTTGGCAAATCTTGCATGGGCAAGCGGCAAACCTGCTGGAGAGAGCGGAGAATGCCGACCAAGAAATTGATGACGACTGGGATTACATTCCGAGTTGGCAGACTGAATACGATGATGACGATTTCCACTTTACCGCGACTGTTCTTGCTGGCGAAGCATCCGACGAATTACCAGGACTGTTTGATGGCCGTATCAAACGTGATGGCGGCCGCCCAGTAACTCTTGCAGAATTGCTGTCATGCCTATCAGAAGCACATGATGATGCGGAAGAGCGGCGCTTGAGAGAGAGTGCTAGAGTAGAGTATGCATTAGATGTAAAGAATGCAATTGCCAATGTTAAGGGGCGAGTCCACCAAGAGAACTTGGAAGAAGAAATACGGGCGACTTGGGCATCAATTAGAGAGTTATCACCTGAAGGCGAACCAGTTACAGTGAAATCAGTCACTGAGAAGCTGAAAGCCAAAGGAATTGACGCAGGTTGGAAGCCTGAAGATGCGGAAGCAGAAGGTGGAATAGTTGGTTTTGTGTCAGCACTTTTCCTGACTCACAGAGGTTACACAGACATTTGGCAAACAGAATATCCAAATGGCGATATATTCCTTCAAGATAAGTGGCCAGAGTTTGGCACATTTGATGCAATTACTGAACATCTCGCACCAGAGGTGGCGGCATGAGTGATGATTTAGAGCTGACAACTCTACTTGAAGCGACTTTATTTGGCGCAGGGCGCTCAATACCTCAAGCAGAACTAGCAGAACAATTCAAAATCACCGAGTCAACTATCAGAATGGCTCTTTTAGACTTGCAACAATTGATCTCAAATAGAGAACAATCAGCGATTCAACTAACTGAAATAAATCGCTATTGGGTACTAGAAGTAAAACCTCGGCTAGCCAATCATATCCCTCAGATTGCTAGGACAGAGATTCCAAAGAGGTTACTGAAAATTGCTGCACTGATAGCCTATCATCAACCAATGGCTCAGAACAAATTGGTTGAAATGGTTGGCCAGGTGACATACGAGCATGTTTCAGATTTGAGGGAATTAGGTCTAATTGACAAACGCCGAGATGGAAACACACGTCGATTAAGCACAACTAGGAGGTTTTCAGAATACTTTGGTTGCCCGCATACATCGACAGCAGCGGTAGCGCAATGGTTCAAAGAACGGGCTGCGGGCTCGGGTTTGACAGGTTCACAACTAGCTGATGCACTTTCTGGGGAAGAAGAAACTGATGGAGAAGAAGTTGAATTTGGGCCTCCGGAAGAGGAAATACCGTTTGAAGTTCACGAGAATGGTTCGTTGGCGGAAAGTTCCGAAGAAGAGTGATTTTCTTGTTCGGAAAGTCGTTTTTTTTAAGAATCATACGCTATTAATGGGCATTCAATAGGGTGCATTCAAGTAGTATGGGTTGGGCGAGGTGGAAATATGGCCGAGGGTCAAGTAAAGTGGTTTAATCAGAGCAAAGGATTCGGATTTATCGAACGAGATGAGGGAGATGACCTCTTCGTTCATATTTCCCAAGTTGAAGGTCGCATCGAAGATGGCGACAGTGTGGAGTTTGAGATTGGTGAGGGTCCAAAGGGTCCAAACGCAATCAATGTCCGCAAAGTCGATTGAGTTCAATACTCCCAACATGGTGCTTCGGCACTCGAAATTCACCTATGGCGGACTTGTTCAAGGGCCGCTTCAATTGCAGCAGCAGTAATCCTGCCAGATGCGCGAGCAATTTCAACAACCTTGTCAACCTCGTCATCATTAGCACCAGCAGTAACTGCCATGTTTCTAGCGTGTAACTTCATGTGTCCTGCCTGAATACCAACTGTGGCTAGCGCTCTAAGAGCGCCTAGATTTTGAGCAATTCCAGCCGCAGCCATCACTTTGGCTAATTCATCAGCGCTTCTTGCACCCATTATTGCAACATTTGCCTTAGCAGTAGGGTGTACTCTAACTGCTCCACCAACTAATCCTACTGCCATTGGAAGTTCGATAGATCCGACAAGATTCCCATCAGTATCTTTCTCCCAATGGGTCAGGGACCCATAAACACGCTCGTGAGAGGCGTAGGAGTGGGCTCCTGACTCAATTGCCCGCCAATCCTGGCCACAAGCCACAGCGATGGCGGAAATAGCGTTCATGATGCCCTTATTGTGGGTTGTAGCCCTAAATGGGTCTGCAGCAGCAAAATGGTAGGCTTGTAGTATACCCTCAATGACTTTGGCACCTTCTTCTGCTGTTTCCCCAGTATTGGCAATTTCTGAAGGGGTGAACGTTGCACTTACTTTTGCTAGGCGATGAACCGCTAAGTTTGAAATAATCCTCAATATTACGGTACCGCCAGTTATTCTTTCCACTTTTGGGGCAATAGTTTCAGCCATTGTATTGACCGCATTTGCTCCCATTGCATCTCGGCAATCAACCAATATATGGACAATTACCATGGGTCCGGAATCAGTATCAATAACACGTGCTTCTAGGCTTTTACAACCACCTCCAAATTTGACTAAAATAGGGTCAACTTCGTTGCACGCAGAGATCAATTCATCCGCGCCAGAAAGGACTGCTTCTTTAGCCTTAAAAGGGTCTTCACAACCGACCACTTGTATTTGTCCTATCATGATTGGTTCGGTGTTATTGGAGACAAATCCGCCGGTCGCATGGCAGCGTTTCGCCATGTTGCTAGCGGCGGCTACAACAGAGGGGTCTTCCAAGGCAAATGGGACCAGATAATGGTCACCATCAACGATGAAATTTGTTGCTACTCCAACTGGTAAAGCAAGGGTCCCAATAACGTTCTCAATAATACGGTCTGCGGCTGACTCAGAAAGCTCCCCCATTGCTGCTAAAGCATCTACTGCTTCTTGGTCTAATCCAGCTAGTTCAGCGATCATATCTCGGCGTTCTTTTACGCTCAATTTGTAGAATCCTTTCAAGCGGCTATTATCAACAGGCATTGACTTCCCTCAACCTTGATGCCCGAGCCGGACTCCCTAAAGCATTCCGAGCATTATCAATACATCCAGATTACTAGTATGGGTGTTGTTGATGATATCATTTTCCAGAACAATTGCCGATTGATCATCTATGTGCTGATGCGTTAACAAAGCGTTAATCTATGGCGAATAACGGGTTAACGCTTTTTCCGATGCGTTATTAACGCGTTAAAGCGGTAATTCAATTCCATTATCAAGGGCAGTTTTGCTCATTAAAGGCAACTCCGTGACTTGTTCAACGCTTCTGAACGCATCATTTTTACAACTTAAAATGCGTAAATATGTTAAGTGGACTTCAAGTTCGCTCCTATTATGCAATCAGCAGCACTAGAGATGTTGAATCTCCCTGCCCTAAGGTCCAATCCTTTTGACACTAGACCACTAAGTCGAGAACAGTCGGAGCTGATGGTTGGCAGAGATGAAGTGTTTACAGCTTTAGCTAACAATATCCGACTCGTATCTCCTCGTGTTGTGGCAGTAGTAGGTGAGAAGGGTTCTGGGCGTTCATCATTGGTCCAATGTGTGGCTTCAACAGCCGACCAAATCCATACCGTATTTTGGCCATCTGGAGACCTAGTTACTACCATTCTACATCAGATGTATTGTGACTTGATGAAGGACTTTGAAACCCCTCCGATACATAGTGTGATGATTGACCGTTTGGAGGAAGAATTAGCTGGCCGAACAGGGCTTCTTCCAGTGATCATTTTTGACCATTCTTTACTCCCTGGTCCGGTACTTGCTGAAGTGCTATCTCAACTGATGCCAGTATTGACAAAAATACGTGCTTTAACCATCATTACACTCACTCCAGGACAGAAATCTGGATTCCCAGAGGAACTACTCTCAGAGATGGATGTCACACCACCTCTAGAATCGCTCACAAGAGCCGAAATGGCGCGCTTGATTGGTAAGCGAGTACACAAGGCGAGTCGATCATCTTGGACGGCTCCTGAGGTACTTCTTGATATGGTAATGAAAGAAAGTGGTGGCCATGTGGGTAGGGCGATGAGATTTTTGCGAGACGTTGTAGATCACACACGTGGGATGCCGCTGATTGATGGGCGCAAATTAGATTTGAAAGTTGAAGTTTCACCAAAGCCTCCAACTGTTGTAGAGGATTCTACATTTCAGCGGGTTGTTGACGCCGCCCCACCGTTAAGTGAAGTAAATGTCAAAGTTTCAGAAACAGCTGAAATTGAAACACAATCGGAGGAAATTCCGTTTTCTAATGATGAAGAAGAAGATACACCTTCAGGCTTAGAATCAGCAACTACAATTGAAACACCACAAGAGATACCTGAATTTGATGAAAGCCAGACCTTATTCCCCTCATTGTCCGATGCTGCAGATATGTGGAAGGATATTGGGGATGATAATGGCCCACAATTGGATTTGAAAGAAGATACAGATGTTGAAAGTTCAAGCCAAGACCACGAAGAGACAGCAATTCCTTCGAAATCAGAAAATGAATCTGATTCTGACTCTGTTGATTCTAGTTCAGAAGTGAATGATGAGGAACAATGGAAAACTGAATTCAGCGATGAAATTGGTGGTGCAGAGGTTTTGGAGATGGCCGAAGGCACAGCGCCAGCGTTTGGAGGTGGTCATTTCGGTGGGCTTCTTTCTCGCAATAAAAAGGCAAATATTGGCATTTCTGCTGAAAACAAAGGTGCACCAAGAAAAACGCAAGTCCCTAGAGGAGGGCAACCAAATGAGGTGGGAACTGACCCTAACCAATTGCGTCAAATCAAAACGAATGACCAAAACACAGAACTTTGGATTGAAGATGGAATGGATTCACCTTTTGGAAACTCTCCAAACATAGAGCCACAGCAGATGCAACCTAGTGCTAATGTTCCCACAAATACATCAGATTCTGAGGCAACACCTCAGCCTACTCCACCATTTGAGGAGACAAAAGAGTGGCAAGATGAAACTCCGGTGGGGGAAAGTGAATCATGGGATGAACGACCAGAAGCAACACCCGAAGAGGTTCTTACAGCGCTCAGTTCTATCAGACGAGTTGCACCACCTCGGGAACCAGATGTTGTGCTTGATATCAACGCGCTAACTAACCTCAATAATGCTGAAACATTGATTCTGACTGAAGCCGTTGAGCGAGAAGTTTCTCCTTCTGACAATTTACTTCAGGGTGAATTAGGAGTAGGCCGCCCTCGGCTTTCACAAATATTCAATGGATTACTAAAATCAGGTATTCTAACTGTCCGTAAACAAGGACGTAGTCGCATGTATAGGATAAGCTCCCCAGCCAAAGATCACCTAATCAACCTAGGTGCTGGAGGCGAATTCTGATGGCTGGTGATTGGCGAGTTTCTTGGAGTCATCAACTTGAAGGCAAAGTTGGTGCTATTGCAACTCTCAACGACGGGGTCATCATTGCAACTGGTGGAATTGTAAGATTAGTCAATGATTTGGGCGATTTCATTTGGAAGCGAACTTTTCAGTTTGATGTTTACAGGTTAGTATCAGACGGGGCTAGTGTGGCAGTTCTTTCGGGCCCCGGTTTTCACCTTTTAGATATCAGAACCGGTAACCCTCTTGGAGAAGGTCGTTCTGTTTCTGGTGGATTTCGAGATTGTTTGCCTCGTCCGGGAGGTGGTTGGCTGTTGGCTGACCGAGGTGAACACATCCACATGTTCAATCGAGAAGGCAGGGGAATTCGTCGCCTTCGACCAGGGCGCATTAGAAAATTGATTGGCTGGCTTGACAGAGAACATCTAATTGCCATAAATGATGATGGGCATCTTACTTGCTTACGCCTATTTGGTGAAAATTCTCAGAGAATTATTGAGGATAGGCGTTGGTCTTGGGCTAGTCGCCTATCAAATGGTAAATTACTGGTACAATCGGTTGATGGCGCTATTCACGAAGGAGTTCCAAATCCATTTGGATGGGATTCACTTGAACAGTTGATAGAAACCGGAGTGGATCCACTTGAAGCAGCAATGACTGGCGATGGTTGGTGGATGTTGTCAATGAATGGTGCTCTTGACAGAATACCACCTGCAGAAGACGAATCTTGGCCAGCTGGCGTACATATTTCTAGCAACGAGTCTGATATAATTGCAACAGCAACAAGAGATGGATTAATCCGGTGGTGGGAATCACCTAAACTAATCTCAAAACGTGATTTATTTCTCAGAAAATTGGTTACAGAAGAGCGTCAAAGAATTGACTGGGAGCAGCGCCAAGTTATCTTTGAGGCGGCCAGAGACGCTGAAGAAAATGGTATGCTGACTCGGGCAATTGAGTTGTACAATACTCTAGGTAGGCAAGAGGACGTGCGGCGAATTTTGGCCATTAAGGAGGCGGGTTGATGAACTCACAAGTAACTCAAGAATTGGTTGAGAAGTACCTTGATTTGACGTCACGTGCTAAAGGAAAGGCAACACCAATACACAGTGATGATACTCCTGAGGCTAAGCAATTGAGCGATATGATGGGGATGTGTGATGATTATGCATCAGATGCGCGACATTTCATGGAAACTGGTGATTTAGTCAGGGCTTTTGGGGCGATAAATTATGCCCACGCATGGCTTGATGCTGCTGTAAGAATTGGACTACTAGATGGGCATGGAGACGATCAGTTGTTCACCTTGCCTAAGTGAAGGTAATCCAATTCAAAAGAGAATGTTGATTTTAGTTAGTTAATGACCAAAATTGCTAAGAGCGTTGGGAGTTGGAAGCAAACGGTTCACAAACCGAGTTGTAGGTTGAATGGTCAGCGAGACATTGGGAGGCAAGCGAGTGGCGGGATATTTAGACAGAATTGGAGCGGGCAAGATTCTCATCAATCCAGAGCCCCTGTCATACGATTATGTGCCAGAAGAATTAGTTGGTAGGGATGAGCAGTTACAACAGATGGCAGGTATTTTTCAACAAATTAATGACCACCAAATTTCTTGTCGCGTAGCAATCACCGGAAATGTAGGATGCGGTAAGACAGTCCTTTCACACGTTTTTTCAAGGGATTTACAGAGGCATCTTGGTGAGGAAAGGGCACTCAAGTTGGTTCATGTCAATTGCCGAAATTTCCCATCCAAAGCACAGGTTTTACAGCGTATTGTCACAAATCTTGACTCTAGGCATCCGGAGCGAGGTTTTGGTAGCGGCGAGGTTTTGCAATCAATACGCAAGCAATTGCATGGCAGAAATGAACACTTGCTATTGATTTTAGATGAAGTTGACCATTTACTGAGAGCTGACAAGGGCGACCTTCTCTATCAGCTTCTGAGGATTGACGAAGGTCGTGAGATTAAAGGCACGATTTCACTAATAATCATCAGTCAAGAGCAAGTTCTTGACCAGTTAGAAGGGGCAGTGTTGTCGCGTTTTGGTCAAAGCAATCACATCAGGCTTGAAGCCTATCAAGAAACGGCATTAACTGCCATCGCTACACAGCGGGCTGCATTATCATGCCATGAGGGCTCTATTTCTGATGGTGTATTGCGTACGATAGGACAACGTTCTGCTGAAACCGGAGATGCCCGAGTTGCCATTGAATTGTTAGAGGATTCAATCAAGAAGGCTGAGCAAGCAGGTCGAGACGAGGTAATCGCCAATGATGTGCGATTTTTGGCGAGAGAAATCGGTCGTACAGTGGAACCGAGCATTGTTGTTAATCTAAACAAACACGCTCAGATGATTTTACTAGCACTTTGCCGGAGACTTCGCAAGGAGTCTGAAGTGACAACTGGTGATGCAGAAAAGTTGTATCGTGTAGTCTGTGAAGAATATGAAGAAGAACCACGTAGCCATACTACTTTCTGGAAGCATCTCAAGCGTCTAGAAGACTTAGAATTGATTGAGTCGCATATATCTAGCCGTTCCGAAGGACGCGGCCGCACCCAACATATCTCAATGCCGGCGGCCCTACCTGGGGCTATTGAGAAACGGCTTGAGAGTGCCCTAAAGGGCAAATGAGGTGAAATGACGTAGCCCTTTCAGGGCGCAATTGCCTTATACGGGTCTCTTGTCGGCGGGACGCTGATTACCATGGCAGTTACAGGAGACACCTCATTTATGGCCGCGGTGAACGACACCGACCCTGCAAGTAAGGGCAAGTCATATTCTGTTGAGATTAAGGGTTCAAATTACAATCACTTTCTTGGAAAGAAGATTGGTGATGTAGTAGATGGACAGTTCGTAGGTGAGGGTGACCAGTCACTTCTTGGATACAAACTGCAAATCACTGGTGGCTCTGATAAAACAGGAACACCAATGCGCAGCGACATCGCTGGTGGAAACCGCCAAGCAGTTTTAGTTACCAAAGGTGTTGGATACAAGGCTCAAAAACTCGTAAAGAAGAAGGGCGATACTTACCGATACACCTACGATGGAATCCGCAAGCGCAGATTTTTCCGTGGCAACACAATCAATCAAGACACCCGTCAGTTGAACCTGAAGGTTGTTGATAGCGGCAAGAAGTCTCTCGCTGACCTTCTAGGTGACAGCGGCGGCGATTCAGACGAGTCGTGATAGAGATGTACAAGGAGAGGATTTCAACTGGTGAGCAAGTTACCTCGTCAGCCTGAAGTCAATATTGGATTAGTAGGTCACGTCGACCACGGTAAAACAACTCTCACACAAGCATTGTCCGGGACTTGGACAGATACTCATTCTGAAGAGCGCAAGCGCGGAATTTCAATCAAGTTAGGATATGCAGATACTGCTTTTTACAAGACCAAAAAAGGTGAGTACTACACCACTGACAAAAGACCAGACGGAAAAAAGGACAATGAAAAAGAACTCTGTCGAGTGATTTCATTTGTTGATGCGCCCGGTCACGAGACGCTGATGGCTGTGATGATCAGCGGCGCTTCCATTATGGATGGCGCCTTACTGTTAATTGCAGCTAACGAAAATTGTCCCCAAGCCCAAACTCTTGAACACTTGATGGCGCTGGAAATCGCTGGCATCAATAACATCGTAGTCGTACAAAACAAAATTGACATCGTTTCCCGTGAACAAGCACTAAAATCATATAATGAAATCAAGGACTTCTTGAAAGGAACAATCGCTGAAAACGCACCAATAATTCCTGTCTCAGCCCATCACGATGTTAACCTTGATATTTTAATCTCAGCAATTGAGGAATTTATTCCAACACCTGATAGAGATCCGAAAGCAGCAGGTATTCTCCATGTTGCACGTTCTTTTGACATCAATAGACCTGGCTCAAGACCACCCCAACTCAAAGGTGGAGTGATTGGAGGAAGTATCGTAAGTGGTAAGTTCAAAGTCGGCGACAAAGTTGTAGTCGCCCCAGGTCGCAAGGTAGTGCAAGGAAAAAAGGTAACTTGGGAGCCTATCAATACCCGTATCATCAGCCTAAAGGGTGGAGGCAATGACTTAGATTCAATGCACGCAGGTGGGCTTTGTGGAATGGCCACCCCTCTAGACCCAAGTATCACCAAGGCTGACGAACTCTCTGGACAAGTCGTGGCGCGTGATGGTGAATTACCGCCGATCTGGAATGAGGTAGACCTTGAACTAACACTCTTGAAGGAAATGGTTACCGGAGGTGGTGGTTCAGCAGACCCAGTTCGGCCTTTGCAGCCAAATGAAATGCTGATGGTCAATGCATCAACAGCAACTTCAGTCGGTGTAGTATCTTTTGTGAAAGGTAGCAAAGCAACACTTTCACTTAGGCTACCAATCTGCGCTCCGAAAGGTGGGCGAATTACTCTCTCTAGACGTATTGGGGCCAGATGGCGACTGATTGGCTACGCTACCATTAGTTGATGTGAGGTTGGAAGGCAGGGATTTTACCCAGCCGCAACTTACGGATGATTGGAGGCAATTAGATGACCCAAGTACTGATTGATGCTTGCGGCTGGGTTGCAATCATTGAAGGCGGCTTTAATGTTGATTTGGCTATGGCTGATGTAGTTGGGACCTTTGAGCCAGTTTTATTGAACCGAGTGTTGAAAGAATTGGAGATGATTCAGGAGAAAACAACATCTCCTCTCCTACTTGATTTCTTAACATCTAGAGCTGTTCTTATTGAGGGACCAGAAGAGGCAAACCATCCAGATGACCAGTTAGTAATAGTCGCTTCACAGGAAAACTGGCCAGTATTAACAGTTGACAGTAGATTGAAGCAAAGATTAGTTGAGATGAATTGCTCCTACATTGAAGTAATGAGTGGTCAAAATCTCCGACTTGTCTCACTTTAGACAAGGTGGAATGGCTATATTTTTCTGATTAGAAAAATTTACCTTAAGGCTAAAATTGACTTCTATCCGGCATAGAGATTATATTCTTGGCAAGTCCGCTGGGTGTCATGCCGCAGATAATTGTAACCTCAGAAGCATCCTCAACCGAACCAGTAAATCTAATTGTTGATATGCTAGAGAATATTGGTGTTTCAATAAATGTTGCATATGTGTTAGTCTCTCTTCATGAAGGAGGAAATTTGAGCAGTAAGGAGTTACAATCGTCTTGTGGACTTCGGCAACCAGAAATCAGTGTGGCTATGAAAGAGCTTCTCAATGACGACATGGTTAGATGTGAGGCACAGAATGAAGGCGGCCGTGGTCGACCTTGTCACCGCTACAGTCTAAATGGTAATCTTTTTTCAGTGATTAAACCATTCATCAATGATGCAGAGTCTCGATTGAATAAGTTGACCGTGGACCTTGCAAGATTGGACAAAGTCTCCCAAACACTGGCTAGAGCTGCAACATCTTGAGTTGTAAGCGCTAAATTTTTCTTTTTGAAATCATGGGATTTCATCAAATTGATAACCTTCTTCCCATTGCTTTTCGCCTAGAATTACTTCTAACTCAAATGGAGTCAAAAGTGGCTTCGCATATTTGACAGAATCATCAATGGCAATTCGTGGACAAGCAGTATTGACAAACGCATCTACTGGGTAGAAATCAATCAATTCAGGTCCAACATGTTCCAGCGCCAGCAAATATCCCTTTTTGCCATGTTTCTCTAGCAGTCGCTTCAACCTCAATGCCATACTGCGGCGCATCTGTCCGGGTTTTTCACCAATTAATATACCGAAAGAAGTTGCCTTATCAGCGGCCATAATTAAGCCGAAACGTTGCCTCAAAATGCGCTCAATCTGTTGTAGTGACATTTCTCTAGCTTCACTCGTATAAGGGTCTAGAATAGACAGAGGTTTTCCGGTGTGGAGAACTAGGCCAATAGGGTGGAAGTCACCAGAACCAAGGAACAAGTAGTGACCGATTGAGGGGTCATCACCTGAGTAGTTACAGCCTAAAACTTGACCAGGGAAAGTGAGTCGGTCACCACCGGTTGGAATAATGACATCAAACCCTTCTTTTTCTAACATCACTTTGTAATCTTCAAGCAAATGGAGGTGTTGAATTGAACCCACTAGCCCTAATTTCACATCAGTAAGAGGTGTGATTCTGCCAACCGCATCAAGGAATCTCTCTTGCGCTTCTGCTTCACCAATCTCCTGCACACTAGTCTCACTAAGGCGTTCTTGAGCCATCTTTCTGTGAGTTGATAAGAAAGGGATGATTGGTGCTAATTCTGGTACACCATCATAAGTTACGTCAATGAATTGGGTTTCCATTCCTGAATCAATATTCATTTGGCTGTGTCCCATATGTGCTACCAAATCTACTCCCATCATTTTCATCTTGTGGTGAACTAAATCACAGGCGCCATAACATGGGTCAGCGGCGATAATGATTTGTGCATCTGTATTAGCTTCTAACGAGTCAATCATATCTAAGGCTTGAATTTTCAAACCTTCGGGAAGTTGAAGGGCAACAAGCCGATGGTCACCAGTTTGAATTTTCTCAACTAATTCGTCGAGTTGGAAGTCGTGACGATTAAGATCCATTCATTCACCTCAGTCAAGTAGAATTACTTCATCCCCGTCCATTCTAACTCTAACAAGAGAGCGGATTGGCCAACCAGTTTCTGCTACTATTTCACTTACGATACTATTCTTTTCAAAGACTGCAACTACATCTTGGACAATTGCTCCCGCCTTTTCAACCGCTGCTAAAACGGCTCGTAGTGTGCCACCTGTGCTGATGACATCGTCAATTACAAACACCCGCTCACCTGGATTTATGTCATTAATGAAAATACTTCCTTTTGAGTAGCCAGTTGATTGGTCTACCCTCACTTCACCGGGAAGTTCGTAAGGTCTCTTTCGGCCGATAACGAGTGGTTTTCCGGTAGCGATGGAGATACAAGCTGCTAATGGAATTCCCATCGCTTCAATTCCAAGAATCAAATCTATATCATCCCAGTTGACCATCCCTACTACGATGTCACGTGCCTCAGCTAGCATTTCACCAGATTGGCGAGGTACACCGTCTGAAAGAGGGTGAATGAAGTAAGCGTAGTCACCTTTCCAAATTGTTGGTGAGTTTACAACGCTTTCACGCAATCGAACTATCCGCTCGTCGGATGGTTGGGCAGATGACATCCTCTAGCCTCAAACGAGTCCCTTGAGATGTTCATGGCCACGATCAACAACGATTGATGATGTAGTTGGTAACTTACAGTTTGCCTTGCGAAGAGCATCTTTTGCAGCGGCAAAGTGGTCTGCAGTTGTTTGGATGGTGATAACCTTCTGATTTTTTGTTACTCGGGCAGCGGTGCCGACATTTTTGCCGAATGCACAGCGCATACCTTGAGAAACACGGTCAGCACCTGCTCCAGTTGCCTGTTTGTTCTCACGGAGAACCTGATGAGGGTAAACACGGACACGTAGTGAGTAACCCTGTGGACCGGCTGCTGCACGGATGGTTGCATTCACTATAATTCGAGCCGCTTCTAAAGCGGTGTGACGGATTTGACAAGCATTGTCAACACTAAGTGTCAATTCAACAGGGAATTCACGCTTTTCACCAGCCACTCGGTTACCCATGTGGAAGTTTGTAATTCGGCTGTTTGGAATCCCACCGGTGTATTCGCGACGTGTGTAAGATTGTCCTTTCGCGCTACGGTACATCACTGCGGGTTTTCTTGCCATGTTCCATTCCCCTGCCTTAGGCAGGGCCGGCGACCGCCCACCCATATTTAACGGCATTCACATTAGATTAGTATCAATTCGGGCGGTCAATACTTAGCCTGTCGTAGTCTTGGCATCCTTGATGGCGGAGCCACTTGCACCTTCTTGGCTAGTCACTATTGGCGAGTATCTTCAAGAAGAGAGTGAAAAGCAGTGGTTTTGGTTTTCAGTATTTATCGTGACACTGCTCGTTGGCGCATTCTGGTTGGAGGCTAGTTTGACCCTCCCTGGTGTTGAAGAGAATCCGATGCTCGGGGAGGGTGAGACAATTGAGCAAGTCTATTGGAATAATGAAGGAACGGAGGCGCTAATTTTAGTTGGGCGGTCAGATAATTCCCCACTGCGATTATTAACAACCTCGGGAATCCTAGAAGTGAACTCGAGTAATTCTGTTCCGCGCCATATTTCCGTCACTAATTCAGGATGGATAGTGTCTGGAGATGATGGCTATTTAGCAAGTTTCAACGGCAACACACTTACTCTTATTGCACTGGATTGGGGTGACATGGATGTCCCAGATATTGTATCAGTAGCTAGTAATGATGGTGAGAGGGGTTTTATGATTACAAAGCGCGGTTCTTCAACTCAATTACACACTTTTGCAGAAGGTGAAGTTTCAGATGGAACTCCGGCCCCTGTTGATAGTACTGTAATGACAAATGTACATCTTTCAAAAAGAGGGCACTTAGCAGTTGTTATAGGATATGACACTAATCTTGGTAATCCTTCATTCGGACCTGCAGGT
>CAXEOD010000033.1:0-15971 GCA_963997805.1 uncultured Candidatus Poseidoniales archaeon | reverse complement strand
AGGCCAATCTCTTGGTCCACTGTTGTTGTGACGTTCCCAAAAAGGAGGCTCTCTTCGGTGGTTGATCGCTTTTCTACGCTCCAATCATCTCCAGTCATACCGAGTAATGCAAGAATCAATGCTACCACAATCAAACCTGTGTGAATCATCGTTGTTCGATCGGGTCCAGCCCCCCCTGTTAGTGGGGCTGGCGCTGGTGCCATCTGCTGGGGTTGCATTGCTACGCCAAACACTGTCGCTCTTATGAAAGAGCAGGCTGGGTTGAGGTGTTGTTCTACTCAAAAATCTGAGGTGGCGTAAACAGTCACATCTTCTGGTGCCTTAACATCCATTTTTGGTACAATCACAATGTTGATTCCACTCTCTGCCACCATTTCCATCAGTTTAGATGTTGCCTTTGTCTTGATGACTAGCGCTTGTGCTCCTTCTGTTTCACCTGCTTGGGTGATAATGTCTTTGACACTGGCCTCATCAGAAACTGAACCATCTTCTAGAATTATTACTGCTTGATTCGCCTTCTTAGGCATGTTCTCTGCCCATTCTTTTACTTCATCAGGGATTTCTATTTCCTTTGAAGCGCCATTAACTTGTCCTTCAGTTTTTTCAATTTTTGTAATAACGCGCTTTGCTGGTTCTGCTTGACCTAGGTGCTTACCAATTACTTTCTTTTCCAAATGTTCAACTTCTCGGCTTTCTGGTGCAAATGCAATGTGGGTTAGTTTGTCACCAAGTACTCCGGCTAACTCTAATGCAATCATTCGGCCACCTCGGTCGCCGTCTAAGAATGCTTTAACCATTGATTTGTTCTCTACTAATTCAACTAATGAACTATCAACACCAGCACCCATTACTGCAATCACATTCTTTATTCCGCAAGATGCTAAATTAAGAACATCATTACGGCCTTCAACAATAATCAAGGCATCTGATTCCTCTACATTAGGTCCACATGTCATGCCTGTATCTTTGTAAGTAGTAACTTCGCTAGTGGTTAATACACTGCGAACTTCATCAATCAAATTATCTGCTTCTGTGTCACGTTGCCTAACAATATCAAGAAGAATATCCTTTGCACGGTCAACCATTGAAGTTCGCTTGGAAGAGCGGATATTAGATATTTCAAGCACCTTCAATTGTGAAGCTGCCGGCCCAATCCTTTCTATTGTTTCAAGAGCAGCGCCAATAATTGCGCTCTCTACGTTCTCAAGAGAGGATGGAATTTGAATTACCCCACTAACTTTCCCCTTAATGCTATCTAGATCGACATCAATATGCCCGATGCGCCCAGAACGCTGTAATTTTCTCAAATCGAGTGCTTCTGGCATTAATCCCTCTGTTTGCCCAAAAATCGCACCGATGATGTCTTTTCTACGAGCCTGGCCATCAAGTTTGACGCTGACTCTAATCATGTATTTTGCATTGCCTGATTCTTTCATTTTTCTCATTCCTTAGGTATACCCTGAACCGCCACTGGGGCCGTTTTTCTCGGAATCGAGCGTCTGTACGCCCGGTGATTGGGACAGGTGAACCTGTAAATTGGCCGAACTACCCTTCCTTCAAGAACCCACCGGACCTCTAGTCAAAGTGAAAAGGTGATGCCTGCGTGGCTACATTATGCCCGCAGGCGAGGGACCGGTGCGAACTCAAGAGGTCTACGCTACAGTGATTGAAGTTCTTCTACGAGATGGGGTTCTTACGCGGGAAGAGCAACGGTTAGCTACTAGATTAGCAATTCTTCTATTTAAGAAGGAAAATGACTTGAAAACACTACCAGGGGAAATTTACAATTCAGTGTGCGCTGGTGATGTTGTAGATGGTGGTGAAATCATCAATAAAGACGAAAGGATACAAATCTATGAAGAAATGTTTGAAACAGCTTTTGTGAACGCCTCATTGAGTCATGACGAAATGGCGGTGATTGCAATATTGCGCTCTGGTTTACGAATTACAGACAAGGAACACGAACTCGCTATTGAAATAGTGAAAGGAACCTTAGAAGAAAGTGATGATCCCAAACTTCTTCAGAAAGTCAAAGAAGATTTAGCAGGGGTAATTGAGCTCGTTGGTGGCATGTTTGAATCTCTTCGGCCGAAACGTTGAGGTAAGAAATTACCATAATATTGCCTAAACAGCCAAAATGAACATGAACACTAGGGTATACGGCAGTACATGCGTTTTCTTGAGCCCGAGGACCCCATTGCATTAGCGGCTCTTGAATACCTATTAGATAGAAACGCTACCGATATAACAAAACTGCTGGAATGGTTGCCTTCGGCCCAAACTAAGCGAGACCGATTAGCAATTTTACAACGGGCTAACAGTTTGATGGAAGAATTAGAATATGCTGTCAATCGAATCGCCGAGGTTGAATGAATGATGAAGCAAACCGTCGCCGATGGGGCAATCATACTCGCTGGTGGCCCCTCAAGTAGGATGGGGGAGCCAAAGGCTCTGGTTGAGGTAGATGGAGAGGCGATGCTACTACGGGTTGTGAAGGCGCTACAAACTTCTGGCATCTCTCAAGTAATTCTCTCATTCAAGAATCAGGAACAGGCTACTGCAGTCATTAGCGCTCTCCAGCAAGAACCCCAGAAATGGCCACCAGTTATTGGAGAAGATGAATTAGCAGTGAGAATGGTATTTGATGACGATTTGAATCAGAATCAAAACTCAGCGGTCAGAGGAATGACTGGCGCGGTTATCGTCGCCCACCAACTAGGATGGGAGACTGTACAGATGGTTCCTTGTGACGTGCCATTCATTGACTCACGCCTGTTTCCCCTCCTGTATAGCAACTTATCAAAGAGTAGGAATTGCGCGGTTGCCCGGTCTGAATCGGGTATTGAGCCATTATTGTTCTGCGCCAAGACCGAAGCACTCAATGGCGCCCTCAGCGATATGAGTATGGCAGCACACGAGGTGATTTCGAAGATGGGTTCGGCCGAGGTTGGACCGGCTGCGTGGGGTGCTGCTGGAATCACAAATCACTGTTTTACGAATGTCAACTCAAAAGAGGACTTAAAATTCCTTAATTGATTTGGAATCGGTCAGCGTCTGCAACTACCCTGCCTTCAGCTAGTGCATCGATTACCGCTGGATATAATGCGTGTTCTATTTCCACCCTCACTCGCTCTCCAAGAGAGGCTTCGTCTTCTCCTACTTGAATCGCAGTAGTTTCGCTAGCGATTAGAGGACCATCGTCAACACCCGCACCCACGAAGTGCACCGACGCTCCCGCTGTTGTCGCTCTAGCAGCCAAGGTATCCCTAACTCCGTGAGCACCTGGATAGAGGGCACCCTCATCACCCCATGGGCTAGGATGGATATTGACCACTCGGCCGAGCCGGGGGGCCAAAAAATCTGCAGTCAAAATCCGCATGTATCCACTACAAACAACCATTTCAACTCGGTATTCATCTAAAACTTCTGCAACAGCCTGTTCGTGTGCTAATCTGTGGGTTCGAGCGCCATCAGAACCAACTTGAAAATCACTTCTAGGTTTTAGCGGAACACAGATTCCAACTACTCCATGTTTGGCTGCTCTATCTAAGCCCTTAACTGCTGGTTGATCAGATACCACAACAACCGTTTCATGGGCGCAATCATTTGATTCTTGATATTGTAAAAGTGCTTCTAGACCTGAGCCTGAGCCTGAAATTAAGACACCCAATCTCAAGGGATTATTTGCGGAAGAAACCCTAGGAAGAATGTACAAGTCAGACATCTTCGGAAACCCCAGAGCGGCCTAGGTTTACCCTTTGCCGATATGCAAAGCGAGCGGGCCACCGCTATTGAGCGAATCGGCCACTTTTTAACAACGGTTTATGGCGACCACATCAGGGGAACATTGGATGACCGTGGAATTGACAAGCGTGGATGCGGTTGTTGAGAGATATTCTCGTAAATCTACACCACTGAAAAGACGCTTGTATGTATTTATTGGATTGGTTTTCATCGTTTGTGCTATTATCGGTATTTGGATACCAGGTTGGCCAACCGTCTCTTGGGCTGTTCCAGCTGCTTATCTCTTCAGTCTTTCAAATGAAAATTTGTTCCGCTGGACCTTGACAAATCGCTGGTTTGGCTCAGCATTATTTGACTACTACTCCACAGGAAAAACTCTACCCAAGCACGTTAAAACTTGGATAATTGTGTTCATTACTGTTATGTCTGCAATTTCTATTTGGATTACTGACCTCGCAGGTGACCCTGGGTACGGCCAAGTATTCATTGCTATTGTTTGGTTAATTGGTGTGTGGTTCATCAATACAAAAGTCAAGACCCGTACTTGAGCCTCTACAAATTGCTTTATGGTTGAAAACCATGCTGAAATCTCCATGGGTATTATATTGAAGTAGTTCCAGTAACGTATTATGAAAAAAAGGAGTTTGGCCCTTATTGGGATGATTTTGTTGATTATGATGCCTGGTTGTACCACTCCTTGGGGGTATAATATGGCGAATGAAGCAGCCCGTGAAAACATGGAGATGAAAAATCTAGGTATATTTGGTGCAGATGATGCCGCAGATACTGCTAGTAACGATTCTGACGACACCCTGATGAGAATCGATTGGACTGAAGGTGGAGATGATTTAGATTGGAGAAATGTACAATTTATTTTGAGTATTGCAGACGAGGTGTATTATTGTTCAATCAACGCAAACCAATCATGCTTGATTCAACAACATGCTGGCGATGATGATAACCTATGGGAATTTGGTGAAATTATATTTATTTCAGAGAATGGTGAAAATATTGTCGGTGCAAGTGGGGGCGAGATAGATATTCACATTAATTATGAAGGTAATAGAATAATTGGAACAGATTCAATATATGTCGCTTGAAAGAGATTATTCATCGATTATCAGTGTCTGAACAATCGAACCCCTGTGAATAACATCGTCATTCCGTGCTCGTCTGCAGCGTCAATTACCTCTTGGTCACGAATTGAGCCACCTGGTTGAACTACGCTTGTAATTCCTATCTCGTGTGACGCATCAATTCCATCTCGGAAAGGGAAGAATGCATCTGAAACCATCATCGCGCCTGTTGCTCGCTCGCCAGCCCGACGAGCGGCGATTCTAACTGCTTCCACTCTGCTAGTTTGACCCGGACCAATTCCAACTGTTGCAAACCCAGTTGTTGTCGGTTGAACAAATACCACACAATTAGACTTCACCTGAGCACAAACAGTCACGCCGAACCTAGCTAAATCAATTTGATCCTCATCAGCAGATTTTTTGGTAACTGATTTGACATCTGCCCAGTTAATTTGAGGGGCGCCTTCTTCTTGTGCTAACCAACCACCATCAATTTGCCTCCAACGTAATACTGGATCTAACGGAGTGAAATTATCAAAAGTTAGCATTCTACGATTCTTTTTCTCAGACAGTAATTCCAATGCTGAATCTTCAAATCCTGGGGCAATGATACATTCAACGAAATTCCCTCCAATCGCTTCTGCTACCTCAAGTGACACCATTTGATTGAAAGCGATTACACAACCGAAAGCAGATTCCGGATCGCTAGCAAGCGCTTCGTTCCAAGCCTCTACTTGGTTAGTAGAAATTGCAACTCCACAAGCGTTTGTGTGTTTGATGATGACACAACAATGAGGCCACTGGCTCCAATCATCCCCGCTCACGGAGCGGGCAAAGCGTAATGCTGCATCCAAATCAAGATAATTGTTGAAAGATAGTTCCTTACCGCCATGCTGGTTTGCAGATGCTAATCCTTCTGGCATTTCCCCAACTCGTGAAGCCTCAAAAAAGCCTGCCATTTGGTGGGGGTTTTCCCCATATCTCAACCGATTCAACTGACCACCTGAGATTAACAAGCGTGGAGGTAAATCACCTTCTAATTCAACCCCTTCAAAGCGTTCTGCCAATGTTGTTGCTAATGCCACATCGTAAGCCGCTGTCCTCTGAAATGCAGTCAAAGCGAGCCTTTGCCTTACATCTAATGGAACTGACTTTGGGTCACCATCTGTCTGCTGTAGATGCCCTAGAACCTCATCATATTGGCTAGGGTCTGCCATCACCAAAATATCAGGATGGTTCTTCGCTGCGGCCCTGATTAATGTCGGCCCGCCAATATCAACCATCTCAATTAATTCATCAATTTCAACAGGAGGTTGCCGCGCAGCAACCTCCTCAAATGGATAGAGATTTACAACAACCATGTCAATGCGTGGATATCCGAGTTCAGCTAGGGTTTGTACATCGTCTGGATTGTTTCCACGGGCAAGAATTGGTGCGTGGATTGCTGGGTGAAGAGTTTTGACCCGGCCATCAAAAACTTCTGGGTGTTCAGTGATTGAACTAACATCATCTACAGCAACCCCAGACTCGCGTAACAGCCGAGCAGTGCCACCTGTGCTAACTATTTTCCAACCCATTGCTTCCAAGGCTACTGCTAGAGCAGTGACTCCTGTTTTATCATATACACTAAGCAGTGCCCGAGGTGAATCAACGCCGGTTTTATTCGGCACTTCGGAAGATGTCCCCGGTTGAATAGAGGTGTCCATCAATTGAACCCGTATTCATTCGACGGGGCAACCGTTATTGAGTTTTGAGGCGGGGGAATTTTAAGCTCATCATCCTGTTTTTGCTACTAATCACTTTCATCAAGTGCAATTTCCAGTAGTGAAGGGCCTGTGGACATCCATTCTAACCCTTCTCTAACCCATGCCCATATCTCTTTCAACCGCTCATTATCTACTCCGGCATACTTTGCAACAATTTTGATAGCTGCGACTTCGGAAGAATGTACTTCGCCATCTGCCGCAGCGAGAAAAATGCCATCTCTAAGTGCTAATCTTAGGGTTTTTTTGTCCATTTTCTTTATCGTTTCTTCAACATTATATTCATTACGTAATAAATTCCTAAATTGCGTACGTAACCGTGGATTTATCAACATCCTAGCCATTCTGCTCTCAAAAAAAGACATTTCTTCTTCCCTGAGAATGTTGTCAGCATTAGCAATTATTGCTAATACAGTCATATAATCATCCCTGTTGACGACGAGGAACGCATCTGGGTGTGAGGGTTTCATGGCAATTCGCCATTTGTATCCTCATTGAATTAAGTTTCGCATACAAAATTACTAGCAATCCACTACCAAATAGAAAGATGATTGTGCCCTTATCATCAAATTAGTGAGAAGATTTAGTCGCCTCTTGCACTGATAACTTGGTCGCAGCGAAGCAGGGTGTTTGCTGTTTCAGTCGCCGCCATAATACCATGAAGTATACTTTCGGCTGGCTCAAGCACTTCTAACATTGATGTGATTGAACCATCTGCACTAACACCAGCGGCGACCATGTTTTCTCTTACTGCTGAGCGGAGTTCAAGAAGTGCGTCAAGTGGGTTGACACCAGCATTAGCCGCTAACATCCATGGAATCATCTCAAGGGCTCGGCTGAATGCATCCATACCAAGACGACTTCTATCAGCAATTTTTTCTGCCGCCTCTTTTACTGCTTTTGAAGCAATCATGTGTGATGCCCCTCCACCAGGTAGTAATGTGCCTTCACTAAGAGCCAAACTAGTCGCCCTGAGAGCATCATACATCCCTCGAATTGTCTCTTCCGCACCCATCGCTCCGCCAACAAGAATTGTAACTAGTGGTCCAGTACAATCATCGAAGATAATTCTGTCTTGAACTTCCTCGGTTGCTAAACGACGTTCTGCTTCAAAACGGCCTACTAATCCTAAATTATCACTACTAAGGTCATCAAGATGTTCAACTAATTTTGCACCACTTGCTTGGGCTAGATGAACTAATTGTTTATGGTCAATATCATGAATGACTACTTTCCCAACTGCTGCAAGTCGGTGAAGTACAATTCTATCAATGTCTCCACTAGAACAAATTATTTCTGCCCCAGTAGCAATAATTTTATCAGCAATTTCAGCCAATGTTTGTTCATGAATTGCTATGAATTTTTGCAGGTCTTCTGCTGATTGTAATTCTATCTCGGTATCTCTTATTGATTCCCTCTGCTTGATATCACAATTGAGAAGTGCAACTTTGGCATTTTCCCTTACTCCTGCCATTCTCTCCATGGGAATTCGCTGTCGCCAGAATACTCCATCTACCATGCGAGTGTCATTTATTGTGCTGTCTTCCAACTTTTCAAACAACACGTCTTCAGCTTCACGACGAATACCTGACTCTGTTTCATGGGTCACTTTGCTAAGTGCTTCCACCAACATTGTCGCAAAGCGTGTATCAGATCCTGCTGCACGCCCTGTCAACGATGTTGAAGCGACCTTCTGTAACAACTCGCTATCATCTACTGAACATTCAATTACATTCTCTTCAAGTGCTGAAGCCGCGACTTCAGCAGCCATCAAATAGCCATCAACCACTGTGAGTGGGTGAACTCCTTTTCGAATTAATCTCCCAGCCTCATCAAGTAGAGCACCTGCAAGAAGAACGGTTGAAGTCACCCCATCCCCAATTGCGGATTCTTGGGTTTGACCCAATGATACGAGGAGTTTGGCACCTGGATTTTTAATCAATAAATCATTCAGCACCCTCGCACCATCAGATGTTACTGCAAATTCACCACTGGTTTTGTACAATCCTTTGTCCAATCCACGCGGCCCAAGTGTTCCTCTGAGTATTGAAGAGAGAGTTTTTGCGGCGTGTATCAACTTCTGAGTTACCTCCACGCCAGAAGTCACTCTAGTCTCTTCGCTGAATATAGGAACTGGTCCTTGTGTACCTTTAACCATACACTCACCTAAATTGTCTGACCTGCGACCCCTTGATGAACCTTTGAGATATTTGAGAAGAGCATAATTAACCAACTTTCGGATTAACGACGTCTTCCTTTGCGTTTTGCCCTTCTGTCTTTCTTGGCACTATAGGACTGTTCCCATGCCTTTCCACCCATGCTTCGTTCAACATCCATATCATATGAACCTCGGAATTTATTTTCCGGCGCCCGGAAGCCACGGGGAAGTTCTTTAGCAGATTTAATTGAAATTTTAACCTCATATTGTTCCTCCAAGGCTTTCACGGTTGAACCACCTTGCCCAACGAGTACACCAATCGCTGAATCATCAGTATAGACTTCTACACTACCACCAGAGAATTTAACGTGATGAATTCTAATTCCATAATCCTCTGAAAGGCGGTCTTTGAGTTGAGCCGAAGCAAGGAGTTGTGTCGGAGTCATCTCATCTCCTGATGCTTGGCCATCAGCATCAACAATACAGATTTGTTCGCCAAATGAGAAAATTTCGTTCAAAACCTTGCCATCAGGATATCGTTTCACTTGGATAACTGGTCGAGCCAAATCCGATTGCATACCTGATGGGGCCTTGACTGTCATTGCTAACTGCAATACTTCACCGATTTCACCCTTTACAACATGAATAACTGTTGTTAATATCTGCGCTAGAATTCCTAATTCAACTCGCCCAATCATTCGCTGAATCGCTTCTAACGCAGAGGCTGAATGAGTGACTCCGAGCAAGCCAAGACCTGCTAAACGGCAGTCCCCGAATATTTCGAAATCTTTGGTCTTGCGAACTTCGTCATAGACGATGAAATCGGGCCTTGCTAAGAACAAGATGTCTGCAGTCAATTCCATTGAGCCGCGGGAGTGTTCATCTTCAGCTAGAGGGGCATATTGGGTTACTCTTTGAGGCAACTGCAAATCTCTTGGGCTTTCCATTGTCTTGACTACTGCACCTTCGCCATCTAACCAACGTGCAATTGCGCTTGCTAGTGTTGATTTACCTGAACCCGGCATCCCACTTACTAAAGTCCCCTGATTTTGCAAATCTGCAATCAATTTGAGTAGATTTTCGTCTAAATTGTAATCTTCAAGGTCTGGTTGAGCTACTGGGCGGACAACAATCATTTCCCACCCATCAGAGAATGGTGGCCAAGAAATTGTTATCCGTAAATCTCCAACTTGCATCACTTTGCAACCATGCCGATCAATTTCTACAAAGCAATCACTACGCGTATCACTATTTTGCTCAAGAGTGATTTCCAAACCTTGGGATATTTCTTCGATTGCTGATCTGCTAAATGCGTCCATCTCAAGTTCAACGACTTCTAATTCAGTAATGTGGCCGCGTTTAACACGGGGTGGGCAATCTGCTTTCATAAAAATCGTACTGACTGTAAGGTCTGAAAGCAAATTTTCCAGTGCATCTGGAATTGATGGGTGGTCGCCAAATTTTGCCATAACACTCCACTCAGATAGGTTCTCCTTCAAAGTTGGTCATACACCAATATACGAGTAAAACCGAAGAGATGGTCATTGATATTGCACCAATAAATGGAAAGCCGAAAGTACTAGACATTACCACATATAATATCCCACCTAGAAGGATGAGAAAAATCATATTTCCAATAGTTGCTACTCGCAAATCCAACCCTGCAATTACCTCGTTTCGGTTTGCTAAAAGCCACCATACTAAGGCAAAAATGCCAACTAATGTGACATAACCCACAATCATTCCAACTGTTTGACCAAGTGCTGAAACATAGAGGTTGTACAGCGGGCCGAGTAAGGATTGCGCTATATTCATGTCTCGCCCACCTATGTCTGATTCTTGAATGCTCTCTCCGATTATTTGAAAAATTACTCTCTACCTGCTGCCTTTAGTGCTGAGGAAACCATAGTCACACCCTCCAAACCCACTTTTCCTGAGGCAATCGGGGTGTCATTATTCTCTCCTGTTACGTGCGAAATGAAAGCTCTCAATTCTGCTGTCAAACTTGGCTCACCAAGTGGTAATTCAATGCGCTCGCGAGGAGCCGCATCAAACCCACCCCACTGCTGACCATGAGCGTTATTGGGGTGGTGATGGATCCATAATCCTGAGTGGTCAAGGTAATCAATAGCCAAAGATGCGTCTTGGCCAATTATTCGCAACACCCTGACTTTACCTTGTATTCTGCTTCGCCATGATACAGTTACTACTGCTGAAACGCCATTTGGATTACTGCCTGAATTTTCTGGAAAGCCCATCTCAATAATCGCATGGTCCTCAATTTTTGGATTGTCAGAGGGTAAAGCCAAACAATTTATTTTGCTTGGTTCAATATCCCCCATCAAATCCTTCATGATATCCATATCATGGATTGCTAAAGCCGCAATAACTCCAATGTCTGGTCTTGGCTCCCTCACGGAAAGACGATCTGATTCAATGTGAAGAATAGGGCCAAGGGTGCCATCGGCGATGAGTTCTGCCGCTTTACGCACCGCAGCGTGATATCGGAATAAATGGCCAACCATCAAGACTCGCCCGGTTTTTTCTGCACAATCTAGAACTTCTTTGGCCTGCTCTTCACTCATTGCTAATGGTTTCTCAACTAGGACATCAATTCCTTGTTCCATCAATAAAATTGCTAATGGCGCGTGTTGAGGGGTTGGTGTAGCAATTGTTGCGGCGGCGACCCCTAACGATTTGAGTTCATTAGCATCAGTACACCATTGGCAATCAAACTCTGACGCCATTCCTTCAGCACGTTCTGCATCAACATCACATACAATTAGATCAGATATTATGCCGCTTGATTTCAGAGCGGCAAGAGTACGGACGTGGTTACGCCCCCAATAGCCGGTCCCGACCACTGCTATCTTCAAACCCATTGACCGGCCGAACCTGCACCCCTCTTTCACGCTACCGGAATGCCCTTTTGATGACTCAAGCCGGTGGTTTGTCTGATATAGGGTGAGTAGAAGCGGAAATCATGGCCGGGCTGTTAATTGCTGCTGTTCGGGACCTAGACCCCCCAGCCGGTGGTGCTGAGATGAGTCTCGCTACACTACTCAAAGGGGTGTGCGAACCTGGCCCACTTTCTGAAGCTGATGTCCTCTATTTACCAAGTCACGAAGCACCTCATATTGACCCTGCACTACTGGAACAAGCATGGCGGGCAAAAATATTCCAATCCAATGCCCGCGGTGAAGCAACTCTTCTCACTTCAGATTCAGAATTAGAAAGAATGGCTGTCAATCTTAAAATTGAAGATTTTTGGTCAGGGGTTGCTTGGCGCCTTAGGGGCAAAAGTGGACAACCGAATTCAAGGTTTCAACGTCGGCATTTGATGAAAAAGAACAAGAAATTTGCCAATCTATTGAGGACAAAAATTGCTGAGGAAAAGGAACAAACTGAAAAAAGTGGGTTACCAGTGATTGGTGTCACCCAATTACATTGGTCAGCAGGAGCGGCAGAAGTTTTCAAAAAATTGAATATTCCATATTTGGTTTTCGTGAGAGATGAATTACAATTCATTCAGCCTGATCTTTATCGATCAAGTTTGGAGGGGGCTGCCGCGGTATGCTGTGCAGGAGAAGGGTTGGGTCAACAAGTTGCTAGAACATTCAAAGTAAAAGCCATCAGAAATGTTCGCCTTCCTGTAGATTTCGCTAGCAGATTTGGAACAATTGCAGAAATTGAAACAACGAGGGCATCGGGGCTTTCAAATCGTCTGAAAAATAATGATATTGACACGCCAAGAATTTCAATTGTCGGTGTGACCCCTGAGAAGGGATATGAATTCTACCAACGCCTTTTACCTCATCTCTCTAACCTCTGGCCAGAAGCGCGAGTTGACGTTTATGGGGGTGGGGCTTACGCTGAGGAATTGGGTAAGTTTGACAATACCACGTGGCATGGACACACTTCTGTAAGTGAGGTCTTCAGCCGCTGTGATGTTCATCTTCTGACAGTAGTTTCAACTGGTTCTTGGGGCCGAGTCATCAATGAGGCTGGATTGTTTGGAGTTCCGTCTGTTTCGATATCAATAGGTAGCCAACCTGAAGCAGTTGGTGATGGCGGTATGATTGTTGAGAAAACAGCTGATTTGGATGCTTGGGTTAACGCCCTACGCACCACATACACACAACGAGAAGAATTAGGTGAATTAGCAAGGAAACATGCTGGGATTGTTGACCACCGGCGTTCTATTGCTGCCTTCCGCTCGGTCATCAAGGAGTTCTCTGAGGGCTTGTGATGGCTTATACTGAAGTCTCATTCGACGAAGCTTCCGCCCTTGTAAACTTAGCAAACGTTGCTAAATTAAAAGAAATAATACCACTTGAGGGTGGTTGGGCGAATTCAAATTATTTAGTCACCTTAGAAGATGAAACTGAACTGGTTTTGAAAGTCTGGGATGAGCGCCCCCCGATTGAAGTTGGTAACATAATTGAACAATGCTGTTGGTTAGAAAAACATGGGGTGCCGACACCAAACCCATTAATTCTAAAAAATGGTGAGAGAATGGTTGTCAAGAATGGGCAGGCGTGGATGTTAATGCCGTTTGTGAGGGGTGGGTGGCTTCCTTCTGACCCTAAATCACTCTATGATTTGGGGAGGGTGCAGGCAAAGCTACACAAAGTACCAATTTGTGATGGTATTTCTTCAACTTTTTCAATTGGATATGTTCTTTGGCAGAGGATTATTGATGAAGCAAAGAAAAATAATGCTACCACCCCATTTATTGAATTGTTGGAAACAGAAATGGCGGCATTAAAGGAAAGTATCCCAGATGATTTACCTCGTGGAATTATTCACGGAGATCTCTATCCTGACAACGTAATTGGGGTAGAAGGAGAGGTGCGAGCACTACTAGATTTTGAAGAAATTTGCATTGAATCACTAGCTATGGATTTAGTTACAACATACATTGGATTCGGGTGGAAAGACGGGCTACCTGATAGTGAATTATGGCATTCACTATTGGCTGGCTATGAATCTGTTCGGCCTCTGAGTGATGCTGAAAGAGCCGCGCTTCCCGACCTGCATCGATATTCAATATTGGCTGTTGCGGCATGGAGGTATTGGCAATTTGTCATGAATATGCCAGGAACAGAGCACACAAACAGGTATGTTGAGATGGTTGAAAGACTTGACAAAACACTCCCATTTTGAGTGGGGTTTACCTGTTTTGGTATGATGAATTACTCTACTGCTTGCACATCCGCTGGTTCGTGGGCTGCTTCCTTGTTGACAGAATAGACAGTCGACCAGTAGCATCCCTGAGCCATGGTAATGAGTGGATTGGAGTCCTTGAGCAGCACGCAACCGGCTGCCGAGCAATCAGAACTGCTGGTGCATGTCGTGCAGATATTAGTGGTGGGGTCAGGGTCGAGATGCCAGTCAGTCGGAGCATTGATACAATTGCACACGCCGCGCAGCGCCATCGCTTCCCTCACAGATACTACCTCAGCTCCAGCCACTACATCGTAGAAAACCACGCTCAGGCCCGCGGTGTCGGTAGTGGACTCGATTCGGTAGGTGTCTCCTGAAGAAAGCAATCCGTCATTGTCGTTGTCATTGAATTCAATTCGGACCCCATCACCAGATGAATCTGATGTTTGATTGTCCTGCTTCGCCAAGGCAAGGGACACAATCCTTGGTGCGGCCACACCATTGGCAATATCCCAATCAAGGATGCTAAGTTGTAATTGCACATCATCCAGACTCGGATTGTCCTTTTGATCCGACTCTATCTCACCGGTTATCGTGTAAATCTTAGTAGTCGCAACCTCGTCACTTCCATCGGCGCAGTCGGAACTTCTGTCGTTGGTCTGATTGAATGGAATGGCGCTTCCATCAGCACAGGTGAAATTCGCACGTGTGCCGTTCGGGTTCTCATCTGAGCCATCAGCGCAATCATCATCACCATCATTGACGAATAAAATCGAGGTGGTGCTGTTATCATCACATCTGAAATCAGTGTCAGCGTAGACGGTGGTATTGCTCCACTCTTCAGTCGCGGAAAGTGCGAACGCTTTTTCGTCAGTAATCTGTTCAACAGTTCCTTCGTGAAGGCAACCAGCCAATACTAGACACCCCATCATCAACAATGCTAATGCTCTCTTCATGGATGATTGACACTAGCAAATTCATTTAGTGTTTTCCGATTCACTTACTGAATCTTCTTCCTGTATTTTAGTTTAGTTTTCTAGCTGGATTGCCAACATAAGTGGCCGGTTCGGTGATATCTTTGGTGACAACTGCTCCTGCGCCGATTACAACATCATCGCAGATGGTAACTGGCATTATTGTGGCATTTGTACCGATTGAAACTCGGTCACCAATATTGGTTTCAGCCCATTGAGTTTTATCGCCTCTTGCTGGGCCTCCGATTTTGAATGGGTCGTTGATGAACTTCGCGCCATGGGAAATGAAACAATCTTCACCAATTGTCACTAGTTCACAGATAAATGCGTGCGATTGAATTCTTGTTCTAGCGCCTACAGTAACATCTTTTTGGATTTCAACAAACGGTCCGACAAACACGTTATCAGCAATTTTGCAACCATAAATATTGACTGGCTCAATGACTGTGACACCTTCTCCAAACTCTACATCTACAATTCCCGATTGGACGCGGTGGGGTTCTCCCATGTCATGTGCCTCAAGAGGTTGACACTTCAACGCCACGCCCGAAACATTGACTGTGAAGCAGTAATGGCACGACTTGGAGGGATTGCGTGGGTATTGAAATTGAGCGTAAATTTCTGATTGAAGAATCAGCTTTGCTCCCCCCACTCGGAGAAGGTGTGAAGATGATCCAATGTTATCTGCCTTCTGAGGTTTGGCTAAAGCATTGGCCGGGAGAAATTAGTGAATTAGAACAGGTGTTAGCAGACCCACTCTCTGCATATCGATTTCGAGTGTTAGGGAATACTGCTATCGCCACAGCAAAAAATCGTTCAGATGGTCCGTCTAGATTGGAATTTGAAGAAGAAATACCAATTGAATCTGTGCTCGAAATTGTTCGCTCCGAAAAATATCCAAGTATTGAAAAAACTCGCTACAAGATACTAAGAAATGATAATTTGTTTTGGGAAATTGATTTCTTTGAAGGAAAAAACTCCGGCTTAATCATCGCTGAAATAGAAATCCCCACTCCTGATTACCCAATATCCAAACCAGACTGGGTTGGCCGTGAACTTACTGGGCAAGATGATGTGTGGTCAAACCAAG
>CAXEOD010000032.1:0-15976 GCA_963997805.1 uncultured Candidatus Poseidoniales archaeon | reverse complement strand
GTGGTGGTGGTGGCGCCATTCCGGGGGGTGGTGGGGGTGGGTTGTTACTATCTTCATCACTCATTTTAACAATCTCCATATTATGGGTAAGCCTTGCCAACGAGTACCCTTCTATAACCGTTGTCAAGTGATGGATGAAGTATTTTTGATGGGTGTGTTGTATATTATTCAATATTAATACGAATCCTTGAAAAACTGTGAGCGAGGGGGTTCACTCCGATGGCAACCGGAGATACAACCGCACCCCCAGTACTTTTTATTGTTGGAACTGCTGGAGCTGGCAAGAGTACGCTAGTCACAGCGTTTCAGAGATGGGCAAGATTTCTAGAAGTAGATGCTCTAACAATTAACCTAGACCCGGGTGCTGAAAGAGTCCATTATGACCCTGAATTTGACGTTCGAGATATTATTTCTCTCTCTGATGTAATGGATGAATATGACCTTGGGCCCAACGGTGCACAAATTCTTGCAGCAGATTTAGTAGCAGCGAGGGCGTATGAAATTCAAGATGAATTAGAAGGGTTATCTGGCGACTTAATTGTAATAGATACTCCTGGCCAGGTTGAATTATTTGCATTCCGCGAGGCATCTAGTCATTTTGTTGAAGTTTTAGGTCAGGGAAGAGCTGCCCTGATATTCCTTTTTGATCCAATGCTTTCACAATCAGCTTCTGGTTTTGTGTCACAAATGCTTCTTTCAAATATTGTACACTTTAGACTTGGTTTACCAACTGCAAATTTCCTTTCAAAATCAGATCTTCTTGAACCTGATGATTTAGAGAGAATTCTTGAGTGGGGCGAAAGACTTGATACTCTTGAAGCAGCATTGTACGAAGAAGCCGGCGGTCAACGGACGGAATTTGCAATAGGTCAGTTACGAATGATGCAACATAGTCAGGTACAACCTGGTTTAATTCCACTTTCGAGCGAAGAAGAAGATGGTTTAGCAGACATACTTTCCTTCGCTCAGAACCTATTCGGTGGCATGGCAGATACAAAAGACGGATTTGCAGAGGATATTGGGTTTGAAAGGGATGGCTGGAATGACTAATTTACTTGCTATTGATGATGTTGCTGAAGATTTATCCTCAATTTTGGAATGGGCAATCACTTTCAAAGGCGATGAAGAAGTAGCTCCTTCTTTTACACCATTAGATGGGATATCTATTGGTTCAATTTACGAAAAACCAAGTACTCGAACTAGAGTCTCATTTGAGGTTGGAATAAACAAGTTGGGCGGTTATCCGTTAACATTGTTAAAAGCCGATATCCAATTGGGTAAATCTGAGACCATCGGTGATACCGCAATGGTACTCTCACGTTATCTTGGCGCGATAACTTATCGTTGTTACGAACACTCAGATGTTGTTGAATTAGCAGACAAATCATCTGTTCCGGTAATTAATGCACTTTCATATAAAAATCACCCATGCCAAGCGGCTGCTGATTTAATGACAATAATGGAAAATAAAGATGACTTGTCTAAAGTAAAGATTGCTTGGGTTGGTGATGGTAATAATGTATTACATGACCTAATGTTAGCTGGCGTAATTATGGGTTGTGATGTTTGTTGGGCTGTGCCAAAAGGGTATGAGCCAGATGCAGATATTGTTGAGCGTGCTCAGAAATTGGCGGAGAAAAGTGGTGCAACATTAACTGAAACAAATGATCCTGTTGAAGCGGTTACAAATGCTGATGTCATTTACACCGATGTGTTCATCTCAATGGGTGAAGAAGACCTAGTTGACAAGGTAAATGCGTTTGAAGGATTCCAAATCAATGATAAATTGGTTAGTCATGCTAAAGATGACTATATTTTCATGCATTGCTTACCTGCACACCGTGGTGAGGAAGTAACAGATTCTGTAATTGACAGTGATAACTCCGTGGTGTTTGACCAAGCAGAGAATCGCTTGTGGGCGCAAATGTCACTACTAACTTACTTAATTGATAATGAGGCATGGATGACCTATGCGGAATTGATGGAATACTAACTTTACCTTTCTAGTTAGGAAAGTTTTTATTCAAAATAGAATTGGAATAAGTCCAGTTGCAGTAAATCCTAGAAGCCCATATAGAAGGGCACGCTTTAGGAATTTTGAAGCCTTGGTATCTTCGCCTTTTACTATAGGCGCTTTGACCATTGTTAGGTAAACCAAGGCTGGTGTTAAGAATCCGATGTAAGCAAGTGGTAGCAGGTCCAAAGCAAAAGGCATGCCCATACTGATGAATGCTACTAATGTGCAAATCCAAGCCACCTTTCTTGCTTTTTCAACACCAATTTTCATTGGTAGAGTATGGCGCTCAGAGTCACCTTCCATATCCTCTACATCTTTGATAATTTCTCTTGCAGTTCCTATCATCATAGCACAGATTGCCACAGTCCATGGGAATAGTTCAGTTCCATGTCCAACTGCAGCAGCTCCGAATACTATCACTACAGCGATGAGTCCAGAGACCGAAAGGTTGCCAAATAAGCCACTCTTTTTCAAGCAAGGTTTGAATGGGATCCCATCAAATTCGTAAGCTGACATTAAAATTAATGCTATTCCCCATATTGCTACGGAATCTAACCATTGTAGATGGCCTATTGTTTGCTCTGTATGGAATATAATTCCCACTAACATTATTGTTGAAAGAAAAAAGCAAACTAAAGAGAATTTCTTGGCTGCTTCTTCTGAAATAGCCCCAGATGCTAGTGGTCTTGTGGGGTGATTTATACGATCAGCGTTGATATCTAGTAAATCATTCAGTGCATTCCATCCTGCCATGAAGAAAGCGACACTCAATGTGTGAAGCAATAGTGGAATTGCGATGTTATCTTGGCTTGCAGCGCCAACAATTAGTGCACCAAGTGGTACTGTGAGAATACCCATTATCACATTGACCCCTCTTGCAAGGGTCCACCAGTCGCGGCCTGTCATTCAACAGGTCTGAGACGCGCTTGGCACTTCATGCCTGCGCCGTTATTCTCTCGTTATGAACTGAAGATAGGTCCCATACACATACGGTGTATCGTCCGCCACGAAAGAAATCCCTCACATGACCTACTTTCTGAAATCTAAGGTCTTTAGCAAGAATATTTCCCACTTGATTCATTGTTGCTCCCCAAGAGAATCTATCATTGAGGTGGTCAAAGATATCAACAGTGTTTGAACTGCCGTGTTCTGCTAAGTATTCTGCAACTGCTTGTCTCAATCTTTTCGTTCGACTCAAGCTATCACCTCAATGTTTGATGCTGCCTTTGCTCTGAGACGAAGAGTTCTCCAACCTGGCCTACTATTTTTGTTAAATTCATCAGTATCTGTACTAGATGTAACCATTCTTCCACTTGATGTCGCCAGACGTACTAATCTATGACTTCCATCTTGAATGGTATCATTCCCCCTACTGCTCATTCTAAGGCTTCGAAAGGGCGTTTCAACAACCACTTCTGCCAATATCATTTCTCTGTTCGTTATGCTTGTTTGCATGGACAGAACCAGAGAGGGGCGGTATATGAACCAACGATGGGGAGAGTAAACTGAAAGTGAAACTGAAATGTGAGTATGTAAGCCATCGGTAACTGAAAGTGAAAGTAAATCCGGAAATTCTAGTCACCCTGTTTGTTGATATACCGATGGTTAGTCGGCGGGTTGCTTGGCTTGTGTGGTGTAGTTCGGCCCATCATGACGGGTTCTCGATCCGTCGACCCGGGTTCAAATCCCGGCACGAGCATCTTTGAGTGTTATAGCGGACAGCGTTGCTATTGCCTTTTCACGAAATTCTGTTGCCATAGGTGTTATTCAGATGTTTAGTTTTCACTTCCTAGAATAGAATAATTGGTAGTCCCGGCAGGAGTCGAACCTGCGTCCCCTGGACCAAAACCAGAGATGATGGACCACTACACTACGGAACTAGTGGAGTCGGCCAAAAGCCACTTGGTTTTGACCTTGACGCTTTGAGAATGTAATTACAACTGCTAATCATCCGTGCGAGCCCTTCAAGGGCTCGGTAGGAATCCGATACCTTATGGCTAGGGGACCTTCAGTCTTCAAGGCAGTTCTCATTATTTTTCTAATGGTTCTAATGCCATGGTCTGTTGCCATAGATTTCGACCCAATTGAAACCATTTCAGTTCAATCAGAGGAGAAAGTGCGACTTGATAATTCAGACAATATTTATCTAAATTCAAGTGAAGCACAGATTTGGCCACCATCTTCAGAATGGTGGGCGCGCGGAGAAGAAGAAGTTGAAGTCTTCGTAATTACTCGTGATTTATTCTCACTTGATATATGGCAAAATTCGTATGGATATGGGGTAAAGCAATCCAAACCCTTGAATGGGGAATTATTAGTTGAAACTACTCCTTCATCAGGGATACTTGAACATCGTAAACTCATCTTACCTGCTAATGTTGTTCCGAAGATACTAGGAATCAACGGTGTAATGTCCATTTTTGAAAATCCCGGCTCCCCTGAACCATTCTCAACTGACTCAATCGAACCTTTCTCGGTACGTACAGGTGAGTTACATGGTGCAACCGATTCATGGTCTATGGGTGTAAATGGTTCCGGAGTAAAGGTAGCAATCGTAGACTCAGGGATTGACTTTGCTCATCCTGATTTGAATGGGACTCAGGCTAGGGTTAATGACCCTAACAATCCCTATGATGGCTGGCCAATAATGTGGGACCCGCGAAGTGTAGATATTTGGCTGAAAGATGGTGATTCATATCCGTTGAATCGTGGTTCATATTATTCGGACACAACAAATCTTGATAATGACTCAAACAACAATTCTGTTCTTGATTCAACAGGATTCAATGTTTCAGGTTTACTTCCTTCACTTTCTGGCATTTATCATTATGGACTTCATCCTGATTCTCAATTAATCGTAAGAACTGGCGGTGAAGTCAATATTTTAGTTGTTGACGATTTTACTGCTGGAGTCTATGAAACGGTTTATGTTGACTTTGACAGAGATGGGAATTTCAGTGAAGAAAAACCAATGCGTAGAGGTAGTGAAACTTCAGGTATAGATACTGATAGTGATGGGTTATGGGACCAATCTGGTGGATTATTATATTGGGTTAGTGATGGTGTTAATGGAGTTCCTTACGGGGCTACTTATGCAGCAAGAGCAGGATTTCAGAACCGAATAGCTGGTTCTGGAAATTTGACATTATTCATGATTGATGATGTAAATGATCCTGGTGGAAATCATGGTACACTATGTGCGTCAGCAGTTGCTGCACAAGGAGAAATAGCAAATGGTAAGGTCTTGGGGATGGCTCCGAATTCAGAATTAATTTCAGTTGCTGATTTTTATGCGGGTGGTTCTTTCCTTGATGCATGGAGATTTTTAGCCGAAGGATATGATGGTGTAACAGATAGTGGAGATGAAGCTCAGATTGGTTCTTTCTCATTTGGCTGGTCAAATGTTCACAATGATGGTACTGACCAAATGTCACTGTATCTAGATTGGTTAACAAGAGTGCACTCCAAGAACACAACATTCCTTGTTGCGATGGGTAATGGCGGCCATGGATACGGCACTGCAGCTTCCCCAGGCGGTTCACATGGAATCATTTCTGTTGGTGCGTTCTCTTCACAATCAGGTCAATCCCATGGTGGGACTTGGGGGGATGCGGCTCCTTGGTCAAATCGAGGTCCAAATTCTGCAAGTCGACTAGATCCTGACATCGTTGCAGTGGGATGGTCGGCTACTGGAAATAGAGGCCTGAACGATGTAACAAATGCAAATTCTGCTTACAGAACTTGGGGAGGTACTTCACTTGCAACTCCTATCGCAGCAGGATTGGTTGCATTAATTTACGATGCATGGATGCAAGAATATGGGGTGTATCCTGATTCCCAAACAGTCCGTGACCTATTGATGTCAACGGCTGATGACCGAGGTTATGATCCATTAGTACAAGGTGGTGGTTTTGCAAATGTCAGTAGAGCAGTATCAGTGATCCAAGGTGCAAATGGTTCAGCATGGGTGACACCTGCCTCTTGGATGGCCGGTTCAAATCATGGTGTTCACCGTGAAGCAAATACGAACATTCTATTCCCCGGCCAATCATCTTGGGCGAACTTTACTGTTAACGGAACAGGTGGCACTCCCGTCAATATATCTTGGGACGGTGTTTCTCTTGAACCAATAGTTCATCATACACAAGTATGGAACTCTTCAACCACTTTAGGGTGGGATGGTTATCAGGCGGATAGGCCGGATATTTTGATTCCTGTTCACATAAAAGGAGATGCAAACCTCTCACTTCCTAATGGCACTTCTATAATTCGTGCGCGGGTTACTCTTCCGGGTGCTGGGTTTGATGGAAATAACGACATGTACGAAGAAAACCGGGTGTATATTGAGTTGATGCGTTGGCATGATGATGATGGTGATGGGAAATGGTGGAATGATTCAAACAACAATTCTTTAGTTGATTCTGGAGAGATGGAAGATAGTGGTGAATACGCAATGGTCACCTCTCATTCGTATGCGAGTGGACAAGCCGAGGTGCGGCTTGGTTTCCCAACTCAGCGCGAAGGGGATGGGATTCTCCTAGGTGTTTATAGAAGAAATATGCGAACAGATGTCATTGATCCTATGGAGATAGAAATTGATTGGTCTGCTTTTGGCCCATCTGAGAATTCATCATGGCTTTCACCATGTGCTGGTAATTCTACAATTCCTGCAAATGGCACTCTTTTCGTTAATTGCCGTGTTGAAGTGCCACCGAATGCTCTTCCACAGTTGCGTCAGGAACAGGTAAGGTTCCAGTTTGAGTCAAACAATTCATCTTATGATTGGGCTTTGCCAGTCATTGTTAATGTTGCATCAAATGGACCAATTAATCTAGTTCCAAAACCGATTGATGGAAATATGAGCAATCAAACACTATACAGTGAAACTTGGTTACAAGGCGCTCAGAGATGGGGTTGGCGTTCAGAATCGGGTGATTGGAAATTCCTTACCTTTGATTGGCCTCACAACCTCTCAGGTAATGGCGCTATAGTGATAGATGTTGATTGGCCAGATAATGATTACACAGATGTCGATGTAATTTGGATGTCTGAAAATGGCCATCCATATTCGTTGGAAGACCCCGTTGCTTATGGCCAATACAACTTAGTTCCTGAAGTTTCATCTGAAAATATGGATATTGGCTCTGGTAAATATCGAATGCAGACTTCAACAGGAGGTAGCCATGAAATTTTGGTAGCTGATGCAACCCCTGGAATGAAACAGATGATGCTTCATTCAATACGCCATGGGGTAAATACTAATGATAATCCGTTGAATATTAGTGTTGGTCTTGTAAATGCAATTAATGGCTCACTTTCCAAGGTAGTGAATGATTGGGCAGATGCTGTGGGTGATGAAGTCATCACAATTGGGGCAACTTTACCTCTAAATGTTTCATCAATTGAAGGATTTGGATGGACTCGTCCAGTACTACTACCATCTGAAACTGCTACACAAGATACAGCAGGAAGCTGGTCATCATCTGGATATTCACATCAAATAGAAGTACAAAATGCTGAATTATTAAAGGTTGAAATAGACTCAATATCTCCTAGGACCGATTTAGACTTAGCACTATATCGTGATAAAAATAATAATGGAATAATTGATTTTGGTAGTGAACACATTCAAACGAGTGGCAACTGGAATTCTGATGAAGAGATTCTCATTGAATCACCTACTTCTGGGACTTGGTGGGCAGTTGTCCATGGCTTCGATGTACCAAACGGCACGGCTTCTTTTTGGTTAAGGGAAACAGTAGTTGCTGGAGATTCTCTAACTGTTGGGGATATCTCAACTCTCAATACTTCGCAAATTAATTCTAGATTTTCAAACGGCAGCAGTGCTCTTGGTGGAATGACTCCCGTAAGTGCTTTTGATGTAAATATTAGTTATGAGATGCCGGAGATGCCGGGTAACTGGCAAGGGTTCTTGGTCGTCAATCTAGATTCAGGAGGCTCAATTCGCCTAAGTTATGATTATCAATTGGAAGAATTAGTGCCGATCTTAGATTTCTTAACCCCTGTAAATCTGACAAGGACAAATCAATCAATTCCTGTTACCCTTGAGGCACATGATTTTGGCGGGGGTTTCAATCTATCTTCCTTAACCGTTGATACGCAACCATTAGTGGATTGGGCGAATGAATCATTTACACTAGAGGCAATTTCTGAGAGAGACGGGGCCTCTACTGATTACTCAGATTCATGGGCGCATTGGAATTCCGTAGTCAATGAGTCTGTAGGTTCTCATTTCCATGAATCCGGTGGTTTTGTGACTTTAGAGGTTGATGAACCCACCTCAATTGCCGAAGGTACAGATCCTTCAGCACCAGATTGGGTCGTTAGCACGTCAAATAATTCTAGTCAAAACAGATACTTAACCACTGATAGTAATAATGGTTGGATTGCAACAAGTCCTAATTCTGGTCCCCGTATGGACTACTCTATAGATTTCCCTGCAAACGGGACTTACTACATTTGGCTGAGAATGAATGCAGCAGACGTGTATAGCCATGCAGTTCACATTGGAATCGACGAGACTGCTATCACAAGTACACCGATAGGCATGCACACCAGCACATATGGAAACTGGGAATGGACGAATATGGCACAAGACCAGACCCAATCTAGTCCGGTACAGTTTCAAGTTACCAATCCAGGCAGGCATACTATCAATATCTGGGCATCTGAAGACGGGGTATCAATAGATCAGTTATTGATTACAGATTCATGGAGTTTTGTACCAACAGGTATTGAAACCTCCAAATCTCCTTACGTTGACTTAACACTTCGTTCAGCTTGGCTAAATCTATCTCTACCTGCCGACAATGGGTGGAGAACTTACTCAGCAGAAGTTATCGATGTTGCAGGTAGAGAAAATAGTTCAACTTTGATGGTTGAGTTTGATGATTTAGCGCCGCCAATAATTATTTCCGGATGGGATTTCTTATCAAATAATTCCCATATGTCAATAATTGTTCAGACTGATGTTGGCGCAGAATTGTGGTTGAATAGTACTTTGATAGCAATTAATGAAACAGGAATTGCAGAAATACAACTTGCTCTTCATCCTACGTATTGGGTTGCAGGAACAGGAGACCCAAACAATGTGTCTACATGGGATTGGGTTGACTTAAACAACTTCATGATCACCGCACGAGACTTGGCTGGGAATTGGAATAGCCGAGAATTTGAGGTCGCTTATGATGGATGGGGGGCGCATAACAATGGTCCTGAACCACAGATTGTACTAACCAGTTACGGAGGTATTTCGGATGGTGAGGTTTGGCTTGTTGAAGACTTGATTCCTCCAGACCGCCTGAATGTTAAACAAATACCATTAAGAGTAAATCTTGACGTATACTTTGATACAAAACAAGTATGCACTTACTTCATTGATGAGGCTGGAATTGAACATACTCATGCTTGTATTTCAGAGTACTCACCCCCTTGGGGTTTGAATGATTCATCTCATCTACGTGAGGGCCCCCCCCCTCCTCCCTCAAACATTTACATACCGTTTTCATTACAAGTGAACCATTCCGGATTAATTGATGGGAGATGGCAGATTTTTGTTGAAACTTTAGACTGGTCAGGGAACTGGGGTTATGAGAATTTCACTTTATTATTAGACCGAAAGGCACCAACAATAGAATGGGTCACGCCGATGAATAATTCTACTATTTGGAATCATAAAGTGCCTGTTAGTTGGAATATTTCGGAAATATCTGACCAATCTCTTACTATTGATGGAGTTGTGGTCAGCGAATTTTCCACAGGAGACTTGACTATGCAAACTGAAGTGAAATTGGATGAAACAGGGTGGCATCAACTATGTTTGCTTGCTTCTGATTTGACTGTTGGACCATCAGCAAATGTAGTAACTGATTGTATTGATATCTATCTGACACCGGAAGCTTATGAACCAACGTTGGTAGCACCATGGGATGGTGGTGTTGTAAATTCCTCAAGACAATTTGTAGACCTACATATTGGCCCAGAACAAGGTTGGTCAGTACAAATTTGGGATGGGTCCTCTTGGGTCATTCAAAATGGTTCGGAACTTTCTACTGGAAACTTGATGGTTGATGTACATCTAAATGAAGGAAATAATTCACTGCGATTTGAAGTAGAAGCTCTTGAGCTAATGTACCTGTTTGAGTTAACAGTTTTACTGGATAGTCGAAGGCCCCATCTTACTATTTCGTCTCCATTGGACGATTTTGCAACTCCATTATGGCAATTAAATGTCACTGGTGAGTGTGAAGTTGGATTGTTAGTTGAAATCCAATTGGGGGCAGGGTTAAAATATCCAACAGTGTGTGATTTAGAAGGGAATTATTTCGTAATTGTTCAATTTTTAGATAATGAAGGGTTAGAGACTATAACAGTTCAAAGTTGGGACATAGCCGATAATTTGGCTGTGGTCTCACATACAATTTTGATTGATAGAAACGCCCCTAGAGCGAGTTTACAATGGTTAGAACCCGGCTGTACTCTAAAACCGGTTTCAACAGTGTTTAATCCAGACCCAATTGCTTCTTGTCATTTAGAATTGAGAGCTGATTTCCTTGACCCAGATATCTCGTTTTGGTCAATTTCAGTAGAGAGGGATAGGCAATTCATCACCTCTCAAATGGGTAGTTCTTCAGAATCAAATTTTGTAATTATAGACTTAGGAAGTGAAGGGAGACCCGGAACCTGGTCCGCTGAATTAATTGTTGAGGACGCAGCAGGAAATCGACAATTATATTCTGTAGATGATCTCTTTGTATCCCAAGAATCGGCACTTTCAACCAAGGCTTCTACTCCAGGCTCTATGGCTAACATCATGTTATTACTCGGCTTACTTGTTATTTTGATGTTCATTAACAAGAGAAGACATTCTAATATTGACCTCTGGTCAGACCAAATGCCTACCCCATTAGACCCTGAATTATTGCTTGATGAACCTGAGATTAACGGTGAGGAACAAGACTTGGATGAACTTTCTATTCCCTCTAGTCACGGGCCGATTGGAGCACCTCCATCAAGTGATAAAGAGATTGCAATTGCTGATGCAACAATTTTACAAAAGGTCAAAGACAGCAAAAACAAAGAAACAAAAACATCAAACGATAAGAATTAGAGGACATTCCATGGGGGGCATTAGGAAATCAGTATTCATTGCCTCGCTTCTTCTCATAACCACCATATTTAATGTAGCAATGGTGAGTGCTTTAGATGGTGACAACGATGGTATTGATGATGCCGTTGATGATTGTCCATTTGCTTGGGGAAATAGTACCACTGTTTACTCTGGTTGCCCCGATGGTGATGGTAATGGCGACCCTGATTTTACCAACACTCAACTCAGTGACTGGGACGATTCAATGAGGGCTCTATATGCTAGTGATGGGAGTTCAAGAGCAGTGTCATGGGCTCCCGATTCGATATATTTGGCGGTTGGCGGTGGGAGCGATGTCAATCTCTATACTGCAAATGGATTGACTATTGCAACCTTGTTCTCATTTCCTGATGAATATATTCGGTCATTAGCTTTCTCACCTGATGGCTCCCTTCTAGCAGCAGGTGCTTATTTCAACCATGGAGATAATAATTCCCAAATTGTCGTATTGCAGATGGACTGGGGAAACAAATCTGCATCCGTTGTGGCCAATCTGAGTAGCTATCATTTTGATGACGTGCCTAGCGTGACTTGGTCATCCAATGGCTCCTACCTGTTTACCGGTAGCGGTGAAGGCGAACTCCGCCAATTTGCTGCGAATAACTGGACCATGGTTAGGAATTATTCGTTCAATCCTGGGGATACTGTCTGGAGCATTGATGCCAGCCCAGATAATCGTTTAATCGCGGGTTTGGCAGCGGGTGGAGAACTGAAAGTATTCTGGACTAACAACGGTACAAAATACATGGAATTCGCCAATCATACTGGCTCCCATGCTCTTGGCACCACATTCAGCCCAGATGGTCGCTGGTTACTGACGGGCGGGTTTGATAACCGTGTCAATATTTACAATGTCACAAACGCATCGCACGTTGTGGGATTCGCCGATAGTTCTCGCGACGTTTACTCAATAGCTTTCTCCCCAGACGGGGCATTCTTCGTTGTTGCGGGTGATGATGATGAGGCTCGCATCTATTTGAGTCCTGATAACGTAGCAAATGTATCGAACTACTCAGAGGTCGCTAGAGTTGGCTCTTTTGGAAACAGCGGTAACAGCCGTGGAGTCAGGGCAGTGGAATGGTCTCCAGATAGCACTAAAATTGCTTTTGCTCAGAAGAGAGGTCGAGCAACAGTCTACATTCTTCCCGAGGGCTTCCTCCAGTTGAGGGGGGATGTAACTTCACAGTTGATGGAAAACCGATGGCGCAGTAACTGGATTGGCGACGGGCGACCTATGGCGCAGTACAATGCTACCCTTCTTCAAATGACACAAGATCTCTGTAACTCAAACACAGGAAATAAAATTGGTGTCAATTTCAGTACGGCACACCAAATAGCTGCACCCATAGCAAATTATTCTAGTTCCGGGCTGCTTAATTGCACATCTACTGGTACACAATTACTAGAGGTCCCTGTTGGTAGAATGCCAGCATCATTCTTTGTCCAAGCAGGCGGTGTAGCCGAGACGTGCTTGAAAACCATAGGCGGCCTTTCGATGGGGCAACTTAGGTGGCTTATGTCTGGAGCAAGTGTTTCAACACTTACTCAGCCGGGTTGGGCTCCTGGCATGAATTTGGTAAGCATTGCACCTAATGATGATGGCAATGGCGTGAAAGAATGGATTGATCTTGACCCCTCGTGTCCAAATGAAGGCGTGCATGTTTTTGGTAGATGGGACAACCGTTCTGTGCCGATAATGGCTGAACGACTTTTGACCTGTGCTGGTTGCCAATTTTCTGAAAATTTCTTCGCCAGTACCACTTCACGATATAGATTCAATGAAGAATCAAGAACTGATATTCTTTTCGCTGTCGCACAGAATGATGAGGCTCTTGGATTTACTGAGATGAGGGCTTCAGATAATTACTCTGGAATTTGGCATGTTCCAATTGCCGATAATTGGACTCATAGTGCTAAGGACCATGTTGCCGCTGGTGGACTTGCTGTGCTCCCCTCATACAACAATAGTTCAAATGGGATTTACGCTGCTCAATTAGATTACAAATTCATTATCAATTATGCCGAGTTGGATGACAAGTTATCACTATTAAATTGGTTGTTAACTGATGATGGCCAAGACCAATGGGATGCTATGGGATTTGTCCGGCTAAGTTTATTGGCTAGAGTAGATTCTTGGGCAAGATTAGGAATTGATGCAACACATCTACTGCCTGATGCAGATGGTGATGGTATTTGGGATGGGAAGGATAATTGCCCACAGACTTCAACTGGTTGGGTAGTAGATGAAAATGGTTGTGCTTCAAACCAAATCGATACTGATGGAGACGGCTATTTCAACCACGAAGATGATTGTATAAATGTGAGTGGTTCCTCTCTTTGGCCTGAGCTTGGTTGTGTAGATGATGATGGAGATGGTTGGGCTAATTCCTCAGATGCTTTCCCTGCAGATCCAACTCAGTGGGCTGATGGCGATGGTGATGGTTATGGGGACAATAGTTCGGGCGTAAACGCAGATAATTGTCCTATTTTTGCAGGTAATTCAACCAACGACCGACTTGGCTGTCCTGATTCAGACGGAGATGGTTGGTCGGACGCCGATGGTGATTGGTCTCATTCGGATGGGGCAGATGAATTCCCCACAGATGAGACACAGTGGATAGATAATGATGACGATGGATATGGGGATAACTACACTTTTACTCTTGACGAAAACGGATTGAGGATTCAAAATGGAGATGCGTTTGATGATGATATTACTCAATGGTCGGACCGTGACGGGGATGGATTTGGAGACAATGAGGTAGGGCAAGCAAGTGATGATTGCCCAGATGCTGCAGGTAGTTCAACTGTGGATACTGTTGGTTGCCCTGATGATGATGGTGATGGCTATTCAAATCCAGCCGATATGTTCCCAAATGAGGTGACCCAATGGGCAGATAGTGATGGTGATGGTTATGGTGATAATTGGGACGGAGCAAGTCCAGATCAGTGTTTAGAAACCCCGTTATTTGAAGTGCCATATGTTAACGAGGAGGGGTGTGGTCCTTCCGAGAGAGACACTGATTCAGATGGCGTGAAAGATGATATTGACCAATGCCCGAACACTCCGATTTCACAAGCCGCATTTGTAAAAATGAATGGATGTTCAGAAGCCGAAAGTGATGATGATGGCGATGGAGTATACAACACTATAGATGGCCCAGACGGAATATACAAAGATGATGCAACACAATCCGCAGACAGTGATGGCGATGGTTTTGGTGACAATCTAAATGGGACAGACGGTGATTTCTGTCCAGAAATTCATGGCACTTCAACTGAAGATCGGAGAGGCTGTATAGATACAGATGGTGATGGATATAGTGATCCGGGTTCCGGCTGGGGATTATCAGATGGGGCCGACGCCTGGAAAAGTGAAGTTACCCAATGGTCAGATTTTGATGGCGATGGATATTACGATAATTATGACAATACAGCTTGGACAGCTACTCGTGAAGATGGTTGGCCAGGTGAGTGGGTCCTGGGTGCTAGATTTGGAGATAAGTGTCCTTTAAACGCTTCAGATTCTGCATACCCTGACCCCGGTTGTCCTGTTAAACAAGGTTCAATCTTGGATTATGGGAATACGGATTCATCTGAGGGTGGCCTGCCAATAATGTTAATTGTGATTGTTTTCTTAGTTGTTTCAGGAATAATTGGCTTAGTAGTTGCAATTGCAATGAAACAGAAAAAGCCGAAAAAGAGGAAATCAGCAGGAAGGTCACAACGATCTCTTGCAGGAGAGTCAGCAATGAGTGCTGAATCTCTAGAACCACCGAATATGGAAATTGAAGGGGTTGTTGGAGATGATGGTTTTGAATGGCTAGAATGGCCAGAACAAAGTGATATTTGGTGGTTCAGAGATGATAGCGGTTCCTGGGCTCAATGGGAATGATGCCAACCGCTATGAATAACCGCTCTTTCGAAGAGTCATGGAGATAGCACAGATTGCGGTTTTAGGCGCAGGTCAGATGGGGAATGGGATTACTCAGGTTGCTGCATGTGCTGGTTATCAGGTGGTGATGATTGATGTCAAACAAGATTTTATTGATAGAGGATTGCAAACTATTGAGAACTCTTTGGCAAAATTAGTTTCGAAGGAACGGATAACCCAAGAAGAGGCAGATTCTGCCCGCTCAAATATTTCAATATCCACAGACAAAAAAGCAGCTGCCGACGCAGATCTTGTTATTGAGGCAATTCCAGAAATCCCAGAACTGAAGTTTTCAACCTTTGAAGAATTAGATAACATCTGTAAACCAGAAACCATTCTAGCGAGTAATACAAGTAGCATCAGCATTGACGAAATTGCTGCTGCAACAAAGCGCCCTAGCAAAGTGATTGGAATGCATTTTATGAATCCAGTTCCGATTATGAGGTTAGTAGAAGTTATCACTGGCTCAAAAACAGATGAAGAGGTGACATCAATTGTGGTTGAAGTTGCTGAAAGAATGGGTAAAGTTGCACTATGTTGTAAAGATTCACCAGGCTTCATTTCTAACAGACTTCTGTGCCCGATGCTCAACGAAGCAGTGCTTGCTCTCCAAGAGGGTATTGCAGAACCAGAAGCAATTGATGGGATAATGAAACTAGGAATGAATCATCCAATTGGACCCCTTGCTCTTTGTGATTTAATCGGACTTGATACTGTTTTACACATTATGACCGTTCTCCACGATGGATTTGAGGATGACAAGTATGCCCCCGCAGATCTACTAAAGGAAATGGTTGACCAAGGTAAACTGGGGCGCAAGAGTGGCCAAGGGTTCTATTCGTATTCTTGAAAAAAT
>CAXEOD010000031.1:0-16134 GCA_963997805.1 uncultured Candidatus Poseidoniales archaeon | reverse complement strand
CAATTTCAAGCTACCAACATGGTATCAACCATTTCGTTTTCAATTAAAGTCGCCATTGGAGCGAGTTCAAAAGTGTACATTGAGGTGTTAGTAAGAGCGGTAATGAATTCCCCAGCCAGAGACGCGACATCGGTGCCGCCCCATAGCGGATTCATGAAATGAGGATGGCTGGTTTTTACCGATTCGTTCAGATAATCATCAATATCAGAAAGCATAGTGTCAACGTCAATTCCAGTTCTTCCGACAGCCAATTCAAGTTTATTTTTCAATTCTTGAGGAGACCTAGCTTTTGTTACTGGAGAAGTTGAATCAGCAGAGTCGCCAAGATAGCGCCAGACACGGGCAAATACCCCTTGGAGCAACCTCTCATCAAAGTCGGAGAGTACCTCGTTGTCGTCAGCCATCAAATCTCCAGTCCTGCGCTACAGCAACAAGCGCTTCAATGATTGCCTAAAGTCGCTCTAGTTCATGGCGATGTGCATCAACAGAACAAATCGCCGCCATGTGAACAACTTCTCGTACTCCATCGCCTTGTTGAAGAATTTGTACTGGTTTTGCCATCCCCTCAAGAATCGGGCCAGTCAATTCAGCATCCCCTAGATGGTCAAGTAGTTTGTAGGCGATATTTGCAGCCGCGAGATTTGGACAAATCAGAACATTTGCAGCCCCACCAAATTCCATGAATGGGTATTGTTCTTGAATATCCTCTAAAAGAGCAGTATCAGCTTGCATTGGCCCATCAATCAAGATGTTAGGGTCAAGTTCGCGGGCAATATTAATTGCATCTTCAAGCCGAGTCGAGCGTAGCCCACGACTTGAGCCAAAGTTAGAGAAAGATAGTAGCGCTACTTTCGGTTTGATTCCAAAGCGCTTCGCCACGCGTGCTGTCTGGACACAAATTTCTGCCAAAGTCCGAGCATCGGGATAGACATTTACAGTTGCATCACCGATGAACAATAACTTGCCTTTGACAGCCATCATGTACATCCCGACAACCCGATGAGCTTCTTTTGAGGTTCCAATCACCTCTAGACAAGGTTTGAGGAATGTAGGATAAGCACGAGTCAATCCACCCACAAAACCGTCAGCATCTCCTACTTCAACCATCATCGCACCAAAATACGTTCGTGATTTCAGTATTCTCTGAGCATCAATAACGGTCAACCCTTTGCGACTTCGCATCTCAAACAGGGCGTCACGATAGGAACCTTTTCGGCGAGGGTCCTGAATAGGATTAATCACTTCACATTCAAAATCAAGGTTATACTCCTCCTTGAGAGCATCAATGACTTCAGGACGCCCCAAAAGAATAGGTGTGCAAATATCCTCATGGTCTAACTCATATGCAGCGCGTAAAACGTGAGGGTCATCACCTTCTGGGAAGACAATTTTCTTGCGAGAGGATTTTGCACGATTCATAACAGTGCGCATTACTGAATGGGTTAATCCTAATCTTGCTTCAAGTTCTTCTTGATACGCAGTCATGTTGAATACTGATTCTGAAATACCTGCTACACCATCTTCAACCGCTGCTTGTGCAACCGCTGATGCGACGCTGACGAGTACACGTCTGTCAAATGGTTTGGGAATGATGTAGTCCTTGCCGAAGGAAATGAAATCAAGGCCATAGGCTTGGCTGACTTCCTCTGGAACGGCTTCTTTTGCCAAGCCCGCAAGTGCACTGGTTGCAGCCATTCTCATGTTTGGAGTAATTTTTGTTGCCATGCAGTCAAGTGCACCACGGAAAATGTAGGGAAACCCTAGAACATTGTTTACTTGATTTGGGAAATCTGAGCGCCCGCTAGCAACGATTGCATCAGGCCTGGCCGCTAAAGCGATATCAGGCATAATTTCAGGGTCTGGATTCGCTAATGCGAAAATTATGGGTTTTTCAGCCATTGAGCGCAGCATATCTGGATTAACGATACCTCCTTTTGAAAGGCCGAGGAAGATATCTGCACCTTCCATAGCGGTAGCGAGGTTACCTTCATCCACCTCACTAGCGAATCTTTCTTTTTCAGCAGAAAGACCACCTGCTTCAACTCTTTTTTTGGTGATGATGCCTTTGGAATCAATCATCTTGATATTGTCCGTATTAACACCGAGTTGCACCCAGTGATCAGCACAAGAAATCGCTGATGCACCAGCCCCAGATATGGCTACTTTCACTTGTGAGATATCTTTGTTAACTAATTCAAGAGAATTTAGCATCGCTGCTCCAGATATGATTGCCGTGCCATGCTGGTCATCATGCATAACTGGAATATCCAATTCTTCTTTCAAGCGGCGCTCAATTTCAAAACACTCTGGGGCTTTGATATCTTCTAGATTGATACCGCCAAAGGTTGGTGCAATGCGTTTCACTGTTTCAACAAATTTGTCTACGTCAGTTTCATCAATTTCAATATCAAACACATCAATATCAGCGAATGCCTTGAACAACAATCCCTTGCCTTCCATTACCGGTTTACTAGCCAGAGCACCAATATTTCCTAACCCAAGTACTGCAGTCCCATTGGTAATAACTGCTACAAGATTCCCTTTTGCAGTATATCGGTAGGCATTGTTCGGATTTTTTTCTATTTCTAAACATGGATAAGCAACTCCAGGGGAATAAGCGAGTGACAGGTCACGCTGAGTTGCATGTGGTTTTGTGGGTATTGTCTTCATTTTCCCGAAAGGCTTTGCTGAGTGATAATCCAACGCATCTTGACGCAATTTCTTCTCTTTCACGGGTTGCCCATCTCCTGTGTCGTTTTGAAACGGCGGCACTACTATGATATTTGCATTGCCCAATACGTTGAGCAAGGATTTCAATACAATCAGGCAATGTATACGGAGTATACAGGCGGTCCATGAAGCCATTTCCTTCATAAGTAATGTAGAAAGCGTTGCACACATGAATCAAAGACATAGAACGACAGCCCCCCTCTTTCTAGTCGCGGTGATGTTAATCGCATCTCTATCCCCTGTTTTGCAATTAGGTGGAGTAATTAATCCACGAAATGCGGTTGAATGGGGTTCAGGTGGTTCCAATGATACTGGATGGATTAGTCTGGATGCTATTGGTGCAGATCCAGCAAGCGGAATTCTTGCTGAAGGAGATTTACATCTCACTCTTGCACCAGGTGCAATTGTTGAGAATTTGTCTTTTGAAGTACGAGTTAATGGTTCAAATGGTACTTGGGTAGAACAACCTCACCTCTCATTCGTTGATACTCAAACCCAAATCATGGATTGGCGCGGATTAGGCGGTTTTGGTCAACAAAATGATTTGATGGGTGCCGACCCTTACTCTTCTCGACTCACACCCAATGCTAATGCTGGTGCTTCTTGGTTACTCCCTGGTGATGCTGAAGTCACCGATTTGGTTGTTGAAGCTTTGAGGCCCGCTGATGCGTACGTAACATTCACTCCTTTCACTGTTGATGTAAGCGCTACGGCAATTCATCCGGATGATGGTCGCTTGTATCTTTTGATTGATGAGACATTAATCCAACTAGATGCAACAAATGACCCGCCGGTTATTGAGTTAGCAGAGAACATTACTGGTGCAACCACGATTGTTATCGATAGTGCAAATGACATGATTCTTGTAGCAGTTGATGACAATACAACAAAATTCCGCGCTTGGTCGCTAACAGATTCTACTGAGTTAACAGGTCCATTTTCAATCGAGTCAAGCATGCCAGGAAACAGTTCACAGGTAGTGACGGCGATGATGACTGATTCAGGAGGATTAGTTTGGGCAGGAACAAACGAGGCAGACTTGATGGCCGCAGGAGTTGGCGTTACAAGCAACCCCTCTGCGGGTTTTGATGCAGTCACTGATATGCTAGAGGTTGGAGGTATTGTTTACCTCGCTACTGATGGTGGTGGCGTTATGCGTTACGACACATCAAGCAGTCAGTGGCTTTCTTCTTGGGATACTCAAAACTCGTTACCAAGTGACAGTGTAGTCGAGTTAGAATTGATGAACGGCATCCTAATGATTGGGTTAGCAGATGCTGGAATTGTTCGTTATAATGTCGCAACTAGTTCATGGCTTGCAACTTGGACAGATGCTAACTGGCTTAATTCAAATGATATACGTGGGATGGGACAAGGTGGCGAATGGTTACACATTTTAGCTGGCGATACTATCCATTTCTATAACATGACAATGGGTGCTTTCTCTACTAGTAAAGCACTTCAAGATGTAGGCCTAGTGCGTGATGGAGCCGATTTGATTGCCTGGCCAAACGGTGGTTCTCGCTCTCCGGGAGTAGATACGATTTTGGTAGGGGATGGCGGAGGTAGTTTCGCACTTTTTGAACCAGCAACCCCGCCGACCCACTCATCTACGATGTTGCTAGCTTCAGGACCTACTAGCGCAGTGATGCATGACGCATTGGAAGTAAACAATGTAGTGTGGGTTGCTGGAAATGAAGTCATTGACCGATTTGACAAAAACTTGAATCGTTGGTTAATACCAATTGAGACTGGTACAATCAATCAGGCATTAGAAACCGATGGGAATTCGGTTTGGGTAGCGACTAGTGATGATGGAATCTATAATTTTGCTTTCAATGGAAGTCAAATAGCCCATCTTACTACAAGTAACAATCTCAACTCAAATGATGCCGACTATCTAGCCTTTGATGTTACCACGGATACTATCGTAGTTGGCCATTCAAACGCTGGAGTCACTCTAGTTGATGCTGCGAATCAAACAGTTACATCGTCATGGTCATCTGGACGTTCTGATGCATTTACAAACAACATAAGAGGGGTTGCGGCTCGTTCAGAAATCGCTTACATCGCATCTAACCAAGGAGTTCTTCGTATCGATATTACCAATGATACCTTGTTATCCTCTTGGCGTTCAACAGGTATGGATAATGTGGCATATATGCCAGTAGAAACCAATGGCAATCACCTGTATCTAGGGCTGTACGGATATGGTGTGCTCGTCTTTGACCGCGTATCAGGAGATGTGATTGACACATGGCAAGCAAATCAAGGTAATAATGGAATCTCAAACAACAATGTATACTCTCTGCACCGTGATAGTGGTGGTTCAATGTGGGTTGGTACTGCTGACGGCGCGGACAGGTGGGACGGTGTTTCATGGACTCACATTCAGGCACAAGGAGGATTCAACCCCTCAAACTTTTACGATTTAGATTCGGATTCAAGTTATCTGTATGCGGGGACAAATGCAGGTGCTTGTCAATATCGTCTTTCTGATTTGCATGAAGAGAATTGTTGGAATTATTACACTAATCCAGATGGTTTACCATCTTCATGGGTTTACGCAGTATCCATTCTCAGTAATGGCAATCTCTACGCTGGAACCAATTATGGTGCTGGAATCATTGATGTTGTTAACGATACAGTTGTGGACGTATGGGTAGCAGGAGAATCCACTTGGAATGCACCTACTTACGAATACAATGATGTTGCATACATCGGGTTGAACGGTATGGGTGTTGCTCGTTATGACAGAATTAACGATGTTTGGCTTCAAGAATGGGATTCTTCAAATTCAAATAATCTTGTAACTGATAATGATGTTACGACTCTAATTCCTGATCGTCTATCCCATCGAATTTGGATTGGTGGCGATTTTGGCCTTCGTCTACTTGACCTTGATAATGAAACAGTTGAAGAAACCTTCAGCAGAGCAAATGGACAGAATGCACCGGCTGAACTCGTTATTATTGGCAATGTTCTCTACTATTCAGAACAAAGAGCAGGAACTCAGTCAAACGATAATATCTATCGTTACGACATAGATAATATGACAGCTCTATCATCCTTAGATGCTGGTCAACAGATCAGCCAATCCGGTCTAGTTTATGGGATTGGAGAAGGTCCTGACGGAATGTTGTGGATTGGTGTTACTCCTTCCGGATGGCTTGGTTTAGATGCGGGTAGTGTCGTGCGTTGGGACCATGTAAACGATACTTGGGGTAATGCGCTGGATGCGACCGGTTCAATTCTACGGGTCAACTCTGTATATGCAGGTGAATGTGAACCACTCAATACCTCAGCTTGCCACATCTTCGCCTCTTATGGGGAAAAGGTACATCGCCACTTTGACTACAATGGAAACTTACTGAATGAGTGGGATGACACAGTTTTACAGGGTCCAATTCGCTCAATTGATTTGTATCAAGGATTAATCCATTTCGCAACATACGATGGAATTGCTAGGTATGATATGTATAACGATACTTGGGCTACCACCCTTACAGCAGATAATGGTGGACTACCTTCAAATTCAGAAGATACAATCTTTGATATTGAAATTGTCGGGGATGACCTTTGGTATACAACGATGGCTAACAATGGATGGAATCGTAATAGTCGTATTTTCAGTTACAACGGTACAACTCATACTTGGAGCAGTTGGGAAGCAGGAAGCACCAATATCCCCCCAGGATTTGGGTTCTCAATGGAAGTGTGTAATGGAATAATGCATGTAGCAATGGCTCGATACCAAGGGTTTGGTACCCAAGGTGGGGTTGCCCGATTTGATTTGAATACCAGTTCATGGTTAGCAGGTTGGACTCAAGGTAGCACACAAAACCGTGGATTAGATGATGATGATGCTGTTGCATTAGCTTGTGATGAAGTTGGCGACGTTATTTATGTTGGATTTGAACAAAATAATGTAGGTATTTCACGATATAGTTACACTGCTGGAAGTTGGTTATCATCTATTACCGAGACAACAAATGGCATCATGCCGGACCAAGTTTTCCCTGATGGAATGCGCTGGGTGAATGGTGTCTTGATGATTTCACATACAGATGACGATGGCGGTTCAGGCGGAATTTCTCGAATTGCTGCAAATGGCGGTCAACTTGGTTCAGGAATGAAAATTGATGTGGGTACTCAGGCATCTAGTATGGAAGTAATACCTTCTAATAGCAGTCAGGTTGATTGGGTAATAGGTAGGCCAGGAGGCGATTCTGGATATAACAGAGTTGACATCATTAACTCAACGGGATTGCACAAAGGTGCAGTTGATATTCTTGCAGGATTATCAAGTGGCAGAATGCTTGAGGTTACTTTTAGCGGAACAGATGTTTGGCTTACATCTGCAGATGATTCCCAACAGTATTATGGGTCATCAATTCTGCATGGAGAGTTACTCTCAAACGGCACAATTGAATGGATAGAAGCATATCCATTCGTTTGGGATATCGTAAATGAAATACTGCCAGTAAACAATGATTTATGGGTTACAACTAGTGCTGGACTATACAGTATTGATATCGCAACAGGTCAGATTTCAGGAACTCCAGTTCCATTGCATTATCAAATGGAAGGTATCTATCGCTCAGGTAGTGATTTAGTAATTGGATTGATGGGAACAACAACCACATCAGCAGGATTCCAAGTTTACAATCTAACAACTCAAAGTTGGACGGATGGTTCGCTGCTTGCAGGTTTACCTTCCAACCTCGTCCGTGATTTTGTTGAATATGATAACCGAATTTGGGTCGCTACTTACGGTGGACTTGGGGTGTGGAATACAACCACACAAGCATGGGATGACTCTATCACAACTCAAGACGGGCTTCCCGGTCCAATTATTGACAAGATTTGGGTTGAGGGAACTGAATTGATGTTTGCTACACCCGCTGGAATGGTTCGCTGGGATGTACCTAGTCATTCGGTAGTCGCAACGTATAACAGAAATTCTGGTCTGATTGGAAATCGTGTTAACGGTATAGCATATGCTCCAACTACAGTGATTACAAGCGGTAATTCAACTATCACAATCGGTCCAACACTATTCTTATCGCACAATGGTGAAGGAGCCTCAAGACCTGGGGCAACTGCATTTGATATTTCAACAATGCAAGCAGGGCAACATTATCGAGTTGATATGTTGCCATCAAATGATGTTACGGCAATTGCAGCTGATTGGTGGGGTGTACACGTTGCTACCCATGAGGAGCCACTAATGCATTGGAATGCTGGCGCCAATCAAATGGAGGCGGGAAATCCTTCCTGGGCTTTTACATCATGGCCAATCAATGACATTCTCAGTGACGGCACAACTCTAGTAGTTCTCAGTAGAGGTGGAATTGATTGGGTTGATATTTCTTCAACCCAGCATAATGTTGTCCGTCAAGAACACATATTCTCGTTGACTGGTGGTTGGGTTGGAAGCAATGGTATTTGGTTGACAACTGCTGATAACGGGTTATTTGGATTCGGCCCTGCACCAAATTATCTAGATGTTGATAGAGAATCAATGCGTCGTGCAGATCCGTTGACAGCGACCTTTTCAGGTGTTGCTTGGGATATTACAAATTCCACGACCCCTGGTCAAAGAATTGCCCTAATTGGCCCGACTAACTCGGTGATACTTTCTAGCCAAGCGAACAGTGCATCTCCAAATGGAATACCCATTCATCAGATGCCTCTAACCCTCTCTAGCCCCGTAGAAGGTGCAGCGATTTGGCTGGCTTCCCATAGTGTGAACTATTCTGGTGTATGGGACCTCACTGGATTGAATAATAATTTAGCCAATGATTTCTCATTAGCAGCGAGACGTGGTACATTAACACAAGATGGGCGTGACCTACATATTCGTTTACAGAGCCCACTAAATGGTACTATAGAAATACGCATTATGTATGATTGGATACGCTCGGAATCTCCAATTGAATTGTTAGATTTATTTGATCGACCTGATGATGGTGGAGGCGTATTAGTTGCTGAGTGGACTCCAAGTCAGGATAGTGGTTGGGAGGCATATAGGATATATTTACAGGAAGGAAACTGGAGTTCAATGCCAAGTACTGCTGACCTGGTAATGCGAGCACCAGATGCTCGGATTCCAATGTGGTCCACAACTCTTGCAGAAATTGCTACTGTAAATGGTGTACCAATTATTGATGGCGTAGATATCTATGGTGTTGCTTTGATTGAGTATGATGACGGTACTCTAGGTGAGCCTTCACCTATCATGGGGCCTGCTTCAGCGAGTGACGAGGTACCAAATCCTCCGGAATGGGCTAACGCTGGTCCTGCAGAAGGTGGGGCAGATGGGGACCTCTATGTTGAGTGGAGAAAGTGTACTGCAATTGATCACGCTGGTACAAGAATTTGGGCTGTAACTCAAGAAATTACCGATGCAGTTGGCTTACCAACTCAAGGTGCCGATATCAACTCACAAGCCAACAGCACTGTTCTGCAACTTGAGAAGGGCCGTCCGTATTGGGTGGCACTAACCTGTGTTGATGAAGGTGGACTTCATGACCCCGCAAATGCAACAATAATTGGACCAGTAGTGCCAACAGGGGGTATCAATGATGGTATTCCACCGAATCCTATTGAGAACATCACGGCATACGACACTCCTGAAGATGAAGGAGGTAGAATCACTGTGGAGTGGACACCAAATAACGAGGACGACTGTGCTTGGCATACAATTCTCATACGGCCATCATTAGCCGATGAGTTAACTCCAACTAATGCAGAAGATTTTGCTAATGCAACAATTGTTGCTGATTGTACAACAAATTCAACAATCATCTCAGACTGGGGTGGAATTCTTCTAGAGGATAATACCCTGTACTGGGTAACTGTTGTAGCCTTTGATGCATGGGGTAATGGTGATTACGGTAATGTTACAATTGTTCAGGTATCACCAGAAAAGAACGTCCGTGGTACCGACCCTCCTGGACGTGTAAACAACCTTTCAGCATGGGATCATCCTCAAGATATGGGTGAGGCTATTGATGTTAGTTGGGAGGCAACTGACGTTGGTGACTTTGGTTACTATGTCGTCTGGGCAAGTAGTCAACCAGTAGATAATTTAGCAGCTACATGGGCAAGGTGCAAAGATGATGTTGGCGCTTGTGGCGCAGTAAAAATGGATATCCAATACCCAATCAATTCAGAGCAAGGATTGATTGGTTTAACTCTAACAAAAGCGCTCTATGATGGGGACAATGTTGAGAATTCCGACCCCGATACCATTCGCCCCAATGTGCCACTTTCAGTAACCGTCACAATTCATGATTTGTATGGTTCAGCTTTCTTGACGGGTTTGCCTTCAGTTGTGGTGACTCCAATAGATAACCGCGATGATATCATCGCTCCTGACCGCTTGCAGGCACCAATTGTAACCGATGTTCCTAATGATAATGGGACTGCAGTCTATGTTGAATTTGAATTGAGTGATGCGAGTGATATTGACCATTATGAGGTATATTCTGATATTATTGCATACACAAGTAGCGGCCACAGACAACCAATTATGATTCTTGATCGTATCGTCCAACAGCCAATTATGGTAAAGGTGATTGACGGTGGAGAATCAATAATGTCCGGTATTCCAGTCCACATCGCAATTGTTCCAGTTGATTCATCCGGCAATGCTCACCGCGATTTGTTGAACGTTGGTTCAGGTAAGGCAATTGATAACTCAGGAGATGACCCTGGAGGACATCTCCCAGATGTTGACTTCACAGTACAGTGGAGTGAAGATGGCGGGGCAATTGAAATTGAATGGCAAGAAATCGTCAGAACAGATATCCGTAGTTATCGAATCTATGTTAGCGATTCTCGCTTTGAGAATACCGATGAAGCGGATATGGCTAAGGGTGGAATCATCGGTACCTTCTGGTCATTAGAAGAATTCAATGAGACATTATCATACGATAATTCAACACACTGGTTCATCGCAGTTTCAGCATTTGACGGCAACGTCTGGAAGCATTTGGTACAAGCCAAGGAATTGAAGCCTTACAAGGCTCCATCTGATGGTAGTGGTGATGGCACAACCGATGGCGAAGCAAGTGCTGGTTTGTTTGACTTAATTGACATGAATACTTTGCTGACAATTCTACTATCATTAGCGATTGTCACTGTTCTATTGCTCGCTATTAGAGGGCGCAGTAACCGCTCAAGGAATGAAGCCTTGGAACTCGCTCATGCAGCGTGGGGATTGCCTCAAGAAGAGGGTTGGGGGGATAACGAAGATGGTGAAGTTCCTCGCGGTCCTGATGCTGATTTGGCTGGGACATTGATTCCGGCGGCATCTCAGATTCAAGCAGCACAAGAGTCTCAGGATACTCAGACGGGCGTTATTCAACAAGTAGAGGCACCACCAACAGACGCCAGCAGACGCCTTGCTGAACTTTCAGATGACTTGTTTGGTGATACCGCATCAAGCAAGTCATCTAGTGGTGATAGTGAACTTGATTCATTAATTGATGATCTACTGTGACCGGTTCCTTAAGGTGAGCATTGATGGGTACGAACCTCTCGTAGGAGAGTGGTGGTGGGATGACCGAACTAGCAAAGAGCTCAGTATTTACCACCTTAAGGTGGGACGGTGGCTTTTCAGTGGCCCATATCGAGGACCACCTCACACGACTCAAAGAACATGCGGCACGCTTGTCAATCCAATGGCCGGTTGATGCCCGTGAACAGGCAATAAGTTCGATGCTTTCAGTATTCACAAACACCCAAGAATCAAATCAAGAGGATTGCGTTGGATTGGTAAATTTAAATCTTAATTTGAATGGAGAAATATCAGCCTCAACAAGATGGAAGCCTGTGAAGTCAGATTCTCATCTTAAAATTGCTAGAGTGAGTGCGACCGCAATCCCTGCACCAAGGTGGGAGGATGGTATTACTGGGTGTAAGCATGGTGATTGGCAACCATACAAGGATGCAGGAACACAAGCTGATGAGAGAGGGTGTGAAATTGCGCTTTTTATTCATGATGACGCGGTAGTTGATTGTCAGTGGGCCACGCCGTTACTTTTGGATGATGATGGTACCGCTTGGTATCCAGCCCCTTCAGAGGGGGCACTTGATTCAATTTCGCTTGCTTCTATTGAAGGTCATCTTGAGCGAGAAGGAATCCCTCTTATTCCTGGCCGTCTAACAAGAAATCTTCTTTCTCGGGCGAGAGCGTTAGTGGCGATTGGAACTGGAATAGGGGTGGAATTAATCACAGAATTAGATGGTCAATCAATTGGCAAGAATCCTGAAAATTTTGCCAACCTTTGTCTTGAATCATTTAACCAAGCGCTAGAATCAGGTTGGACAGATATACGGAAGGAATCGTAGTGACTGCAATAAAACAGTGGCCTGTTGATGACAGGGATGGATTTGCCCCAGCTCTTCTCGAATTCTTGCGTGACTTAGAACTGATTGGCACATCTGCAAGTGAATATGGCGGTCCTGATGAACTGCTTCTTCAATCTAGTGGGCCAATTTCTGTTGATTCTAACTTTACATCAATTGCAGGCCCACCAATAATTAGAATCACCTCACAACAGCCTTCACGACTTCGTCAACCTGAAGCAATTTCAAACGGTTCTGCATTACGAGGAGAAATCAATTTGGGAGGGCCCCAATCAACTTGTGATTGGTGTATTGAGCAATGGGAAGAAGGGTGTAAATGGAATAAAAGAGTGACTGTAGAAGGTGACGATTTATCTTCAGCATTGAGAGAGATGAACCATCTTTTACCAAATATTGATAGTAATTTAAAAGGCTTACAACCGGGTTGTTTTGCTGGGCTTTTAACCTATGATTTAGTGCAATGGACTGAACCCGTACAACTTCATCACTTGCCACCAGTAGGTGCTCTCTTAGGGGTACTTCTTAGGGTTGATAGATGGGTTATCCACGATCGGTCTAAAGGGACAATTTCAGTATTGTCTACACACCACGATGAGTGGTTTGAGAAATGTTGTGAAGGTATTGAAAGTTGGCTTACAACTCCAGATACCCAGCAGGGATCGCTAGCAGAAAAGGCTGCACTAGATTCCACTATCCTTGATGAGGAACATTCTGCAATTGTTGACACTGTGCGCGCCGCAATACGTGACGGCCAATTCTATCAGTTGAATTACGGGCGTATTTGGTCGGGTAGGTTACAAGACCCTTGGGGTGTTTTCAAGCGTTTAGTAGCCACTAATCCAGCCCCCTATTCTGGATGGATGAATATTCCTGATTACGATTACTCACTTGCTAGTGTGAGTCCTGAACTTCTTCTATCAATGAATGGAAACGAATTATCCACTAGGCCAATCAAAGGAACCCGCCCACGCGCACGCTCGCGAGGCAGGGACTTGGCTTTGAAGAGAGAATTGGCAGCAAGCCGAAAGGAAGTTAGTGAACATATGATGCTAGTTGACCTAGAAAGAAATGATCTTGGCAAGGTCTGTGCAGTGGGTTCAGTTCGTTGGCACGATTGGAGAATAGAGTCACATCCTACTGTACATCACCTAGTTAGCGATGTAAGGGGCCGACTTAGGGATGATTTGGATGGATGGGATGCGTTGCAAGCATTATTTCCTGGAGGAAGTATCACCGGCTGTCCTAAGACTGCCACGATAGCTGCAATAGATGAGTTAGAAGCAACTCCACGCCGAGCATGGACTGGTTCTCTAGGATTTTACGACCCACGTTCTGGCCTAGCATGTTGGAATATTTTAATTCGGACATTAGAAGCAGAAAGTGACATTTCAGGGGATTGGTTAGGGAAAGTTCAGGCAGGTGGTGGGTTAGTTTTTGAGTCTGATTCCCTGCAAGAGGTTGAAGAAGCAAAGTGGAAAGCTCAAGCACTTCTTGATGCTGCTTGGGGTTCTTCAGCCAGTAAAATCCCCCAAGGTGAGATGTCAATTGAACCGGTCCCACTGCTAAATTCAGCAACCGAGGCATTACACAAATCTCTCAATACTAAGCCGCAGGTGTGCATCGCTCCGGCCGAGCCAATTGAATGGAAGTCTGGTGATCCACGATTTGCACCAGTGAATGAAGGTGAGAGGCGCCTGTTATTCATTGACAACCTTGACTCTTTTTCATGGAATATCATTCATGCATGTGCTCAACTTGGAGCAGAAGTAATTGTTGTAGAAGGGCGTGGTGAAAAATCAAACGCTGAAGTTGAAAACCTTCTATCTGCTATCATGCCCACTCACATCATCTTAGGACCGGGCCCTGGGTGGCCAACTAATTGCAAACTTACTCAGCAACTCGCTGTATTGGCTTTGAAGGGTGAAATTGTAGATTCTGATAAGAACCCAATTCCCCTTTTGGGAATTTGTTTGGGCCACCAAGCAATTGGCGAAGCGGCAGGCTGGAAGTTACTGCCATCTCCAAGTGGGGCTGTGCATGGTGTGACAGTTGAAATGAATTTTGAGAATGACTCACTGTTTGCTCGGATGGAATCTCCACAACGTATGATGAGGTATCACTCTCTAATCGTTGAGCCCAATGGTGAGCAACTTAAGGTGATAGCAACGGATGCCGAAACTAACTCTCTAGTTATGGGGATTGCTCATCATGACTTACCGGTTTGGGGAGTTCAGTTTCACCCCGAGTCTTGTGGTAGTGTTGATGGTTGGATGATTTTGGAAAATTTCTTAGTTACTGCAAATAGTACGGTTGGTCAAAGCGTTGAAGTGCCTATCCTTGGTCGAGAGGGTTGAGGGAATAGGATGCCAACCTGCCGCCTATGTCGTAGCGTTTACCCCGAAGAGCATTTCATTTCTGGAAATGGACCTCGCTATCTCGTGTGTGCTCGATGTGGAGTAGAGCATGGATACTGTACTGCAGATGAAGCTCCTCAATTGTATGATGACGCAACTGTGAGGGCAAGGCTTACACTAATTGGCGGTAGATATGCACCAGTTCTATGGTTGATTATTGGTTGGGTTCTTTGGACTATGTTCTTCTCTACTCTACCACTTTGGGGCAAAGCATCACTGGTAATTTTGGTAATTGCAACTCTAGCGGTTCCAGTAATGCATCTGTTGGGTGGCGCTAAATTTCAAGCTCAATTACGCCGATTAACACCGAAATGAAACCTGCTTTAGCGTGATGCTTGGTTTCAAATCGTTGAAATAGTATCACAAATACCGGTGATTTAGAGGGAACATTGGGTTCCCTGAATGAAACAAGTGAAACGGCGTGGAAATAGGAGAAGACAATAGTAGTCACAATACTGAGTTGAAATCGGGGCATGGTGCCTCGCAGTCCATCGATTTGATGGATTTCTCCTCAGTTCCCTTCGCCCTTAAGATTACTAAGTTTAGTGTATGCTTTACTGGTGGTCTTGCACACCCGCAATCCCAGAGATTGTCACCCCAGCGCGCTGGGGCTGTCCTGGAAAGAGAGAACAGCGGGTTCTCTGCAAATTTTAAAAATGGAGAAATGAAAAAATGAATAGAAAAAACCTGAGTGTGTTGGTCGCACTATTGATGATCTTGATGTCAGCAGCAGCTGCATCAGGTGACGGAACCGACCCCCTAGACCCCTCCGACGGAGGGGCCGACTGGGATGGCGATGGAGTCGACGATCTCGTGCTCGGCTCCGAATGGGGCGACGTCGTCTGGCACAAGAACACTGGCAGCAACTCGCAGCCAGCGTACGCCGCCGCGAAGACGCTGGTCGACATCCGATCGCAACGCTCGGGGTCCCTCAACGAAGGCGATACTCCAAAGCACCCGGGCTCGCGCACCAAGGTTCACGTCACCGACTGGAATGGCGACGGCCAGGCCGACTTGTTGGTCGGCGATGTTCGCTGGGCCTACTACATGCTTGACCCGCTGACTCCGGAACAACGATCGGAAAAGCACGCGGTGAAGCCCCTCTACGACGAAGGTCGCAAGGCCCAAACCGAGCTGATGAACGAGCGCAACGCGCTGGTGCGTGCGCGCCAGCCGATCCCCGAAGAACTGAAGGAACGGATCAAGGCGCAACGGGCCAAGTACGCGGCGGTCAACAAGCAGTGGTACTCCTACAACCGCAAACGCAGCAACACGCACGGCTGGGTCTGGCTGTATCAGCGCGACGGCAAGGCCAAGACGCTAGGAAGCGCCGAGCCAGCAGCGATTAGCAACGGACCAATCGCGCTGGAAGCAACACCGCCGCCGCCATCGGCAGCCGCGCCACCGCTCATAGCTGCTGCGCCGCCCCCTGCTGCTACCAGGGCCAACCCGCCCCAGAGCAACCAGTTGGGTCCATCTTTCTCACCACTGCCTGCTACACCGCTGTAATCCTTTTTGCGCCGTTTCTTTAGCGCGCGGGGCGTATCCAACCCCAGTATATCCCAGGCCAGGATCTCGATCTCAATAATGAGTCCATCCACCTTTCCGGAAT
>CAXEOD010000030.1:0-17058 GCA_963997805.1 uncultured Candidatus Poseidoniales archaeon | reverse complement strand
CCACCGCTGAAGTAGGTCTCTGCTCTGCTGGTTCTTGACTGGGTGTTGAGCGCACCGTGTCCTTGGCTGAGGTTGACACCAACAAGTTCAGTCATCAGTTTTACTGAATGAATATTGCATGTTGTTTCCGTAGTCCCAGGAAGAGTTGAGGACATCCATTGGTGGTTATGCCCTAATTCGTGGAACATCCCCCAATCCCCATTAGCTCGCATGTAACTTCCGTTCACCACGCCGCTGACACTTGCTGTGTGAGCCATGAAAGGATATCCTGAATGCATCCAACCTGCTGAAATTTGCACATCAAATACGGCTCTTTCAACTCGAGGCCAAGGCGTGTATCCACTAAGATTGTGTTCCATTTGCAGGGCCTCATCCCAGAAATCCATGGTTTCATTGGGATGGTCAAGATTTCTGATGTAAGATGATGGGACAGTTAGAATGAACCAGTCAGATTCCAGTTCTGCGATCGGCGCTGGTGAATGTCTTAGTACCATTTCCCAATCATGAATATCTGTTACTCCGTGAATATAGCGTGGCATGTCAACGGCATTTTCAATTGTGACATTGAAATCTCCGAATGTTGAGCCGGCTGGAATTGTCACATATATCGGTCCACCAAAGGCGTTACCAACCTGCATTGATGTGTTCTTGATTGACCAACCCCGAGTGATTTTTGGATGCCTGTCAAGAGTTGTTTTTCCCCATAAGGAATCGGAATGTGCTCCGATTAGAATTGAGGCGCCTTGGCTCACCATAGATTGTGGGATTGTGATATTAATTACTTCTCCAGCAGGTGCATACATTCCTGTTGCCATCCTGCCCGAAGACCTTGCGTTTGCATAACCAAATTGGCTTGGTAAGCCCTCAAAAGTTCCGTTAATCAACACTATTCTCAGGGGTCTAGGAGAGGCTGGGTTGACTGAACCTGGGAACGATGTGTGTGAAGGGTGTGGTTCAAGTTCGTCTGCTGGTAATTTGAGCATTAATTGTTCTTGAATATTGAGTAGTAAATCATCAACTTCATCGACGTTCATCGTGTATTGATTGTTTGAGTCAATATGAATCCAGCCGGTATCGTTACTCATCTTACGTAGAGAATCCCATACGCCGGTGTAATCTAGAGGCAAATTAGAGACACATAGTGAGACCGTTTTAGCGCCGATAGTAGCATCATTTTGCGTCATCATTTGAGTACCATTCACATGGTCAACGATTAGAGGTAGTGCACCATGCAATCTGTAAAGGTCGCCCCATTCATTGGAATTAACTGCAAAGGTGGCAGAACCTGACGATGTAGATACAAACAGGCCAGTAGATTTAGCAATTTTATTACCTGGATAATTGTGTGCTGCATCACTATTTGTGTACGACCAATACCATGCGTGACCACCCATAATTAATCCACCACCATCTTCTAACCATGTAGTGATAGCGAGATTATCAGCGTCTGAATATGAATTCCAAAACTCAGTAACAAAGCAATCTAAATTCACTAAATCTGCAGTGGTGGCGCTTGTAACAACCGCGTATCCCTCGGCTAGCAGGGTATTTTGCCACCCATTGAAAGATGATTCTAATCCAACGGTTTTACCGTTGCCATCACAAACCCAATCGAGTGCATTTATGCTAAGGTTTGCTCGGCTATCGCTCCCAGTTCGTGCAACCATTGTCTCATGACCATAGCCGACAATTCTGCCTTTCCCAGCGTGGCCAGCAGCTGAAATTGGACGGTTATCCCAGTCAATGCCAAGACTAAACGACCATTCTCCAATCGGCAGAATAAGTGAAGGCCAAGCACCACCATAATCAACAGTACCAATTGGGCGCTTGGCCAATTCATTGTGGTCTTGTTCTAAATCATGGATTGCGAATGTAAGGTTCATTCCAAGCTCTCCCCCTGAATTGTTAGCCCAAATGGTGTGTGTTGTCCAAGCATGGCGAGATAAGTTCAGCCCATCTCTACCCATTGGTGTGCCAAAGATTGTGCCGTTGGTTGGAGATAGGAATAGCCCGTCAGGTAGTGATGGTTCCACTTCCCAATTGTCAATAGATGGCCCGTTATTGATTGCTGAAATTGAAACCGATTTGTTTGCCTCGAGAATCTGTTCTAAGCCACCTTCCCACGAGATATTATCAGGTGTCATGTTGGCGATTCTAATATTGAGCCAAGTTGGGAAAGAACCTCCAGAGTTGTTAGCCCAAATAGTGTGATTTACCCATGGCGTTATTTCGTCAGCGCTACCGAATAGTGTCCCGTTTTGAGGATCGAGTTGTAGCCCCGTTGCAAGTGGGGGTTCAATACTCCACGACACAGGTGTGCCACCGCTTGTCATCGGTGTGATATTCAGCGTTGATGCACCAAATACTAGGTCAAAATCTTGGCTACCATAATCAATTGATTCAACTGTTTTGTCATTGACTGTTATTTGTAAAAAGATTGCACTATAACCGCCTGAATTATTGGCATAAACAATGTGCGCTGAGCGCTCATATAGGATATCTGGGGTGCCATAAATTCGTCCTGTAACATGAGAAAAATTTAGTCCTGATGGAAGAGATGGGTCAACTTCCCAACGCACAACATCCCCTCCTATGTGGCTAGGAATCATGTCATTCATTTGCTCACCAAGAGTGAGTATCAACTCTTGTTCAAGATATGTGATTAAATCGGGTGCTTGGTCGTGAACAGTGATGGTAATATCGGTTGAATCACTTCCTCCGTCGTTACTTCCGGTTATTGTGTAAGTGGTGGCAGGCATGAGGGTTGTTGGAGCCCCAATAATTGCGCCGTCATCTCTGAGTTCAAGTCCAGGTGGCATCGGGGGACTAGACTCCCAAGAAGTAGGCTCGCCTTGCTCATAATTAGCGAAGATAGTGAACGGCTGGCCCTTAGTGAGAATGTGCGTTGATGGTTGGTAGTTCAAAGCAAAAGGTGCCATATCTACAACAATAATCTCAAGAGAGAGATTTGTTGAACCATTAGGGTTGGTTACTTCTACATCGCAAGTTGAGATGCCAATTTCATTTGCTGTAATGAGCCATGCGGACTCACCATCGCCTCCCCCTATACGTAATTGGGCTGCAGAATCTGAGCAGTCGATAGCGAATATAAATTCAGAATCACCTTCAATGCTCCAATTGATACCAGTTACCGACCCGAGAGTAACTTGAATTGAATCAGATTCAAAAGACGCATTGCTTGGAGGAATGATATTGTCACAGCCAATTACGACAGACTGCCCCTGTCCAAAGATTTCACGCTGATTATCTGCGCAAATAATCAGTTGGGTATTGTTTCCGTTGTCAATGGGTTCGGTTGGTGAATTATTTTCTTCATCGGGTGGTGGTGAATCTGGGGTTCTAGTTGCGAAATAGAAGCCAGCACCGCCCAAACTAACGAGCAACAGCAGTGCTGAAACCGCAATTGCAAGCCCCGCATTTCCATCTGCCATTGTAAATGGCAGTAGCGATTAGGTCAATATGATGCCGCCGTATCGGACATTGACGAAAGATGCGTGTGGCAGTGACGGGAGCGGCCGGATTGATCGGCGGAGTGGTCTATGACAAGTTAGTCGCAGACGGCCACGAAGTCATTGGAATTGACCGTCCTCATGAAGACTGGATGGAGGCGGGTAGGAATACAGAGGATGCAACCGCTCCAAGCCGAGTAACCCATCATTTTGACTTAGCAGAAGCGAGTGATTCAGATTGGCAGATGATGCTAGAAGATTGTGAAGTAGTAGTCCATTTAGCTGCAGATGCGAACCCCTCAAATAGCGATGAGAGTATGTTGAGAAACAACATTTTGGTAACTACTAATTTAATGCGAAATACCCAGGTGGCAGGTGTACGGCGAGCGGTGTTATCCTCATCAGGTCTTACCCAAGTAGGACTTGAGATTGAACTCTTACCTGGAGGTTCTCTTGAGGGACAACTTATCGGGGTGAGCCACGGCACATCTACAACTAGCACATATGGCGAATCAAAAGTATTCGTTGAACGTCTTGGCCAGTATTACTCAAAAGGGCATGGGGTGGAATGTATTGTGGTAAGAATTGGTACAGTAATTCCCAATGAGTCTGAACATTGGGAAAGGGGAGGCAGACTGCAGGCGACGGCATTTTTACAAGCAGATGTTTCAAACTTCTTTTCAGCCGCAGTGGAAGCCGATTTCTCTTTTTGGGATCCACAATCTTGTGAAGGTCATTCGAACGTCCCCGGATTCCTTTTGACTGCGGCTCAATCCGATTCACCAGCCCGATTCATTGACCTAGAACCGGGGATTTCGGCTCTTGGTTGGACTCCGATAGAGTGGCCAAGTGGGCCGGAGAATATACCATGAATTCGTGGCTTAATTGGTGAGATAATGAAAGGCCCATACACACTCGGAATTGATGTCGGTACTAGTGCCACAAAAGTGCTACTGCTAGATAATTATGGTGTATGGGAAATGGATTCCTGGCCTACTTCTGAGGGCCTTTGGGATAATCTTCAGCACTGGCTTTTGGGGCGCGGAGAATCCGTTGTAAGGGTCGGTATTACCGGACATGGACCATCTGCTATTGTAATCCGAAATGGAGAAGTAATTGGGTCCAAAATATCATGGTTTGATGATTTCCTAGAAAGTTGTGAAAGTGAGGTAACAAATGACCACATTTTGACTGGTAGTAGGGCATGGGTTCCATCCCGCTTAGCCCAATGGGAAAAGGAGAATGGACCGATAGGTGAAGGTGTGCCTTTGCAACTCAAAGACCTGTATAACTGGGAATTAACTGGAGTGGTTGGCCGTGATACACGCTCCATGCGAGGATATTCAGGTGAAGGAAATTTCTTCTATCCCGGTGAGGTAATTGGAGTAGTCAATAGCGCTGGCTCAAAGATTTCGGGAATTAGTATTGGCGCTGAGGTGACTTGTGGCTGTGATGATTTAACCGCTGGTGTATTGGGGCTAAATGCCAATCAAGGAGATTTGTTTAACCTCGCAAATACTAGTGAGCATGTTGGTATGGTTGGTGGCGAGCCGATAGCAGGATTGAGCTGGTTACCTCCGATTGGGGAATTACCATCACTTTGCTATCTTTCAACATCAACAGGAGGTAAAACACTTGCAGAAAAGTTCAACGTTCAACCGAGTGCAGAAGCGGTAAAAAACTTCATTTCCCAATTGGAAAATGAAAAAAACAGTGGAATTAGTAATGATGTTAAGGGCCAAGCATGGCAGGCGATTAGAGAATTGAACCAGCCAATTGAGGAGGTTAGGAATATGTTCCCAAGTGGTGAGATGTTGATTGGCGGTGGCTTGGCATTAATTCCACAAATCGTTGAGTCAAGAGGAGCGATTCTTCGTGCTGGTCAAGAGGTCAGTGTTTTGGGTGTGGCAAAACTAGCCCAGCGCCCTCTCGCGGTGATATTTGGTGCAGGTAAAGTGGGCAGAGGTTTCCTAGCCCAACTACTGTTACGTGCAGGTTGGAGAATTCACTTTGTAGACTCAAATTTAGAGTTGGTAAAGGCGCTTAAGGATGGCAGTTACGCTATCAGTAATTTAGCCACGGGGGAAGTCGATGTGATTTCAGAATATACTGTCTCAAGTGATGAGTGGCGGTTGGAAGAGGCATCACTCATTCTTACATCATTAGGTGCTAATGGATTAGCGAATTGGGCCCAATCTGTTGGTGATTTTGATAGCGAAATTGACATCATCTTAGCCGAGAATCATCCTGCTCCTGCGAAACTAGTAAGGGAGCACATCAGTAGTTCAAAAGTCGGAGTCGCTCAAGCACAGGTATTACGTTCCTGTATTGAGCCAACAGAACAACAGGTAGCAGATTTTGGTCCTCTAACTGTTCAGGTACAAGATCATTGGACATTGCCTCTTGACGCTGATGCACTTACTCATCCTGAATTGATATCAAGTGTTTCTGGATTTGAAGCCAAACCTAACTTTGCTGTAGAATTGACAAGAAAATTATACACCTACAATGCAATCAATGCCGCAGTGTGCTATCTTGGAGCAGAAAGAGGATATGTTTGGTTAAGTGATGCTGCTAATGATTCTGAAATAGCTGATTTAGCGACTCAGGTAGGAGTTGAATCATCGGCTGCTTTGGTTGCAGAATTTGGTTTTGATGAGGGTGAACAGCGAGATTGGTCGGGCATGGCTTTGGCCAAATATCAGGATGTAACAATTCGTGACCCGATTGAAAGAAATTCTCGTGACCCGATTCGGAAATTGGGTTTACATGACCGCATCTTGGGTCCACTACATTTGTGCATCAAACATGGTTTACCACATGATGCCTTAATTCAAACAATGAAGAGTGCCCTTAACTACAGAGAACCGAGTGATCCTGCAGCGATACAATTAGGTGCATTTGTTGATGAATTTGGCACTTGGGGAGCGCTACAAAAGGTCGCACATGGGGCTGATGAATCTCTTGCCAATTACCTTGGTAAGTGATTTTTACAGATTTGCTCAATAGAATTGATAGGGGGACCGGTTAAACGGGCGCCATGGCGCGGAAGAGACGGGTGAAGAAGAGCGGGCCGGGCGGACCTCCAAGTGGACCCGCATCGGGTCCCCCTAGTTCAAAATCTGGCCCACCTTCAAGAGGCCCTCCAAGTGGTTCTTCAAGAGGTCCCCCCGGGTCTGCACGTGGCCCTCCTAGTGCTGGATCTCGAGGCCCACCTAGTGGTCAATCTAGTGGCCCACCAATGAGTGGAGGACCCCCTTCAATGCCAGCAATGGGCCCTCCACCAAGCACAGTTTCAATTGATCCCGAAGAAGATGATTTCAGCGCAGAAGAAGATAGTGTTGAGGAAATTGAACAACACGATGATGAAGAATTTGATGAGAATGCAGATGAAGAAGAAAATCTTGATTCAGATGAAGAGGATAGCGAAGAAGATAGTTCTGAATCCATCGAAATGGATGACGCTTTGGCAAAGATGAGTGCATCCGGCCCAAGCGGCCCACCTGCCATGCCACCAGTTGGCCCACCATCTGGTGGACCTCCCTCAGGCCCAAGTGGCCCACCGCAAGCTCTCGATATGGCTGCTGCATTCGGTGCTATTGGGATGACCCCCTTGAGTGACGATAGTGACTCAACAGAAGAGGAAGAACCTGCTGATGAACCAGAAGCAGAACCTGAACCAGAACCAGAACTTGAAGAAGAGGAACCCGAATCATCTGGCCCTACAGTTGAGCATGTTCAAGCAGACCCACGCGACGAAGTTGAGATTGAAGTCGTTGAAATTGGCGAATTATCACCACTCAGAAAACCTTTGCGAAACGCCGCACCACCCCCTGCCGAACCAGTACTTGAAACCCCTGTTTTAGAAGCAGCTAGTGAGATGGGTGACTCAAAGTTAGTTGGTCATATAGTGCCCCACACACACTGGGATAGGGCTTGGTATCTTCCCTTCCAGCAGTTCAGATACAAATTGGTTGAGATAGTTGATGACCTTCTTGATTTAATGGAGGCAAATCCTGAATCATTCCCTACTTTTGAGTTGGATGGCCAAACGGTGGTCATTGAAGATTATTTGGAGGTTCGTCCAGAAAACAGAGAGAGATTGACCTCACTTGTTGAATCAGGCCGATTGTCAATTGGTCCTTGGTACGTTTTACCTGACGAATACATTGTGGGTGGCGAGGGTCTTGTTCGCAATTTAATCGCTGGTAACCGTGTCGCATCTGCTTATGGTGGATGCTCAAATGTCGGATATGTCCCAGACCCATTTGGACATGTAGGACAACTACCAGCAATCCTGCAAGGATGCGGGCTTGATACCTTCATCTTCACCCGCGGTGCTGGACCTTGGGTAGCAGAAGAAGCCAAGGGGATTTTCTATTGGCAAGCCGCTGATAGTGAAACTGAAGTCTTGGCAATTAAGCAGATTCCAGACTATCCAAATCTAATGGCTTGGGGCTTTGAGGATAGGCAACTAGACTCCAAAAACTCACCAAATATCAACATAGATACTGCAATGGCAAAAATGGAAAGATTGCTTGATATGGCTAAGAAAACCTACAATTGGCGGCCAGAAGACATGTTGTTTGGTCAGGGTAGCGACCATACTGCACCACAAACAACTTTGCCGGAATTAATTACTGCGGCAAACGACCATTTCGGCAAAAAGATCCAGTTTAAGCATTCGTCCTTTTCCCAATTTACCAGTGACATCAAGTCATGGATTGGGCGTAAGAAAATCCACCGCTATCAAGGTGAGTTACATGATGGATGGGATCGAAATATCCTATCAGGAGTATTTAGCGCGAGGCTCTACCTAAAGCGTCTCAATGACCAAACTATGCGTGCTTTGACAGACAGAGTTGAACCACTTAGCGCGGCCGCACGTGCGTATGGTGGGAGGAACAGACAAGAACGTCTGAACTTAGCATGGCGAGAGGTGTTGAGAGCACATCCACACGACGATGTTTGTGGTTGTTCAGTTGACGCTGTACATGATGATAATGAAGTAATGTTCAAACACGCATCTGAAATTTCAATGATGCTGGTTGATGATGCGACTAACGATTTGATTTCTGCTTTCAATCTACACCATGTTGACCGTGACGCAGTACCAATTTTATTGCATAATCCTCTGCCTATTGCTTGGTCAGGGACACTGCCTGTTGACATGGCACTGCCAGCTTATCGCTGTTATCTTGAAGCAGGCACGCCGCTCAAAGTTGAGTTATCAAAACCAGCAGATGGTTGCATCATTCATACTATGGCGGCTCTTACTGAGCCGCAATTTGGATTACATGTTCACGCTGATAGAGCGATCAATGTTGAGTTACCAAGGGTGCAGGGTGCTGTACTAGTACACAACCTTCCCCCAGGGATTCATGTTGCCCATATTCTGCCCGGCCACGGCCCGCAAAATTTACCGGCAAAACCAGTAAAGACAGGCGGTCGTCAAGGACGCACCGACTGGATGGAAAACGGACTTGTCAGAGTTCAATTTGGTAGGGATGGCCGTTTTGATGTAATTGATTCGGGTACTAAGCGGACTTACACTGGCTTAGGAAGGTTGGAAAGTTCTGAGGATGCTGGAGATTCATACGATTGGTCAGCAGGAGGACATCCTGTGGAGGTAGGAACAGGTCGCGGCTCAAAGATGGAAAAGAGGGTGGAAGCAGCTGATAGAAGAATCTGCGACTTAGATGATTCCGACAAGCGTTCAACTTCAGTCACCTTGATGATGGAAAATGAATGGTTGACTACAGTGCTTGTGCAAGTTCATTGGTCATTACCAACTTCGTTTGATGATACCACTCAAAAACGCTCTGCTGAAGAGGATTGGGTAACTGTTGAACATTACGTTACCTTGCGCACAGGTTCTAGATTAGTTGAGATTGAAACGATGATCAACAACACTTGTGAAGACCACAGGTTGAGGGTATGTTTGCCAACTGGATTGACGCCAAAGAAGGTGTGGAGTGGAGGGGTATACGATGTGCTCTCAAGATTGACGGTTATTCCTCACGAGAGTGATTGGGAACAACCATCTGTACCTACTCAGCATTTCAGTCAGTTTGTGTCTATGCAAGACCGACTTGGTGGTTTAGCGGCAATTGTGCCCGGCTCCAACGAATATGAGGTTGCTAAAACAGATGGCAAAGATGGACTTGATTTACGAATCACTATGCTAAGGGCTACCGGTTGGTTGAGTCGAGATGGATTTGCTAGCAGGAGAAACCGTGCTGGCCCATGTTATCCAGCACCTGGCGCTCAGTGTCAAGGTCAATCATGGATGCGCTGGGGTATTCTGCCTTACGAAGGCATGTGGGCACAGGCTGGTGTGCATGAAGCGGCTGAGAAATTCGCTGCTCAGGCAACGTTGTTACCAGCCCATGGAAAACCACAACTAAACGGCTTCTTTGATGACCCGCTTTCCAAGGGAATCCGCGGCCGCTCTGCGGCCCCAGTCAGATTTGTCGGCGAGGGACCACGGCCGTTGTTGTCAGCTTGCAAGCCAGCCGAGGATGGTGATGGCACAGTAGTCAGGATTCACAATCCAACCAAACATGATTGGACAGGCAGAATTGAGACTGACTTACCGCTGTTTGAATGCAATGAGTGCGATATGATGGAAATTCTTGGTAAGGCGGTAGACATTACAGACCAAGGCTGGGATATTACCATTGGTTCAAAGAAAATTGTAACTTTCCGCTTCAAGTGAGGTTGCAATATGGTAGCAAAGAATGAGTTATGGCGATATTTTTCACCTGATTACATAATTGCTCGTCAGCGTTTCCTTGATGCGGCTGAGCAGGCGGGAGCAAAAGTCACCTCCATTCCAATTTCAGTTCGTGGCCCTTCTGATGAAATTCTTACAATCGATGTTGCCTATATCGGTGGAGAGAAACCCTCGCGAATGCTGATACACACTAGTGGGGTTCATGGGGTTGAAGGGTTTCCTGGAAGTGCAAATCAGATTAGATTGCTAGAGCGTTTGTCTGCAGGTGAATTGCAAATCCCTGATGATACTGGTTTGGTAATTGCACACTCAATCAATCCCTACGGATTTGCTTGGTTAAGGCGTGTAAATGAGGATAATGCTGATTTAAATCGTAATTTTCTTCCACCAGGTGAGCCTTATGTTGGTGAGCCTGAGAGGTATCACGAATTGGATGGGTTCCTAAATCCACGCACTTACAAATCAACCTTTGATATGTTCACAATGAGGGCTGCATTGATAATGATGAAGATGGGATTCAATGTTGCAAAACAAACTATTGCCGAAGGTCAATTTGAGAGACCAAAGGCGATGAATTACGGTGGTCATCAAATGTCTGAAGGGCCAAAACTTTGGTTAGAATATTTGACGGAGGTGTTGCCAAGTGTAAAGCGGGCAGTATGGATTGACTTTCATACTGGATTAGGACCATTTGGAGTGGATTCCTTGCTTGTATCAAATGAATTAGGAGAAGAGTCATTTTCCTCGTTGACAACTCGTTACGGTTCAAGAATACAACCGTTAGACCCTGATGCTGGAGTGGCTTACCGTATACGTGGCGGAATGCTTGAAGGGTTAGCAGCACGATTTACAGATATTGATTGGACATTAATTACTCAGGAGTTTGGAACTTACAAACCAGTCAAGGTAATCAAGACGCTACGGGCTGAGAATAGAATGACTCAATGGTCAAATATTGGGAAGCGGCAAAAGGTTCACTCAGCCGAGCGCCTTAGACTAGTTGAAATATTCAGTCCAAAATCTGACAAATGGCGAGGAATGATCATGGATAGAGGTCAAGCGCTGATTGATAATGCCCTAGCCGACCTTTGATTTTCGGCAAATCCAAGCGTCGGGTTGATGGGAGGCAGCGTTTCCGAAGGAATGTGGCTCGGAAGGTAGTGGCTCGCGCTCCAGTGCGCCTAGACTTTGCAGGTGGGTGGACAGATGTTGCTCCTTACACTCACGATGTTGGGGGTGAAGTGGTCAATCTAGCCATCAATAAGTATGCCACAGCGACTCTTGAGGTGGACGATAGTGGGATTCTCACAGTCTCCTATACTTGTGAGGTTCCGGTAGGCTCTGGATTAGGTACAACAGGTGCAATCAATGTTGCATTGATGGGGGCTATCAGCGCTATGGAAACCGATGATATCGGCCGTAAGGCCTTGGCAGAACAAGCATTTCAATTTGAATCGCTTTTGGGCAACAAAGGCGGACGCCAAGACCAATGGGCGGCAAGTCACGGTGGTTGGAATCATCTGATGTTCATGCAGGATGATGTTGAGGAAATGCCGCTTGTCCCTCTAGCCTCTGCCACCAAGTGGTTGCAACGACAGTTGGTTGTGGTTAATTCCAATATAACTCATGTTTCAGGCGAACTTCACAAGAATATCTGGGGGAAATATGCCGCTGGTGACAAAGAGGTTGAAGAAGGTCTGATGGCGATACGTCTAACGGCTCGGGATATGGCTAAGGCTGTTCAACAAGATAGGCGTGATGAGTTCATCGCATCTCTTCGCGAGGTTTGTAGAGGAGTTGACCTGCTTGACAAAGGCCTCCACGATCCCTTCCGAGGCGTGGTTGACCCACTTCTTTCAAGCAAGGATGTATTGGCTTGGAAAGCCCTTGGTGCGGGCGCTGGCGGTTGTGCTATGTTGTTGTGCAATCTTGGCAAACGCGAGGCTGTCGAGGCCGCTTGCGAAGCAGCCGGTTGGAGTCTAATTGATTGGGCTCCTGACATGGATGGGTTGACAATTACTGCCAACTGAGGCCATCAATTTTTGTTGATAATGTTGAGATAGCAGGGGTTAGTGCACTCACAATTTCAGCCTGCCATTGAGCTACTGCTAATGCATTCTTCACTGGATTTGTTTGCTCCAATTGACGAGCAACAAGAAGTGGCCACCGACCCATTGAAGGTGGCCAAAGTTGTACATCACCTTGCAAATTATCTAGATGGTGCGGTGTTGCTTCATGAGACCAAATCGGGTCACTCGTTAGTTTTGTCAAAGCCCCTCTTTGTGAATTGCAAAGAGCGATCGTCCTAAGTGCATCAAGTCGGTTTGGATTCTCTTCATCAGGCCGGTCTAGTTCACCGGGCGGAGCCCGTTCAAAAAGAACAAATCCATGTTTGTTTTCAGGTGTATCGGGGTTCCATCCAAGCCCAGCAAATATTGTGAAAAGGCTCTCCCATGCCGCTGGAGCCCGTATGTACCATCCCATTCTGTCTGGCTTGTTATCAACTTCTAAATGCCAAGTCCAATCAGTCAAAAGTGGACTTAGGGCGTTGCGGATTTGACCTAGGAGTATACGCTCGTCTAGTTTTGAATCCCCGTTTTTTACAGTGGGTGGTCCAATTTTTACCGCCACAAAGGCGCTAAGAGTTAGGCCGAGGTCTTTTGGACTAATTGACCAGCGATGTTCACCTAATCTATCGGGCCCTTCGTTCATTTGTGTTGGCTCCATTGTCCAGCGGTGGATGCTCTTCTCTCCATCATCTCCTGCCCCTAATCGGAAACTCATTCTGTCATCGGAAAGTGTCAATGCCCCCTCATCTGTTGTGAATTTCAGGTCACCTTGCGGGTCTGGGGAGTGGCTCCCTGGGTAGGGATGGTCATCGAAGTCAAGTTCTTGCCAAAGGCGGCTGAACAAGGCTTTCTCCATGGGCGGGCGAGAGGCTGCTTACTGATTACCATGCCTAATCTAGACATCTCAATGGGTTGAGTGGTGTCTGCTCAAGGTTGGCCAAAATGACATGTTTCGCATCCTGTCTTTCAAGGGGTGTTGGGCTAATAGATGCAGTATCTAGAAGGTCATTCCAGATAGATTCTGAAAGAGTTGCAAAGTTGACTGCGAAGTGGTAGGAATTGAGTATAAATTCCGCTTTTGGATGGTTGGTAAATCGGCCGCCTTCGAACAGCGCTTCTGCGCGGGTGAGTTGAGTGCGGGCAATGATTGAGGCGAAGGATCGGTCAGCTCGGAGACTGCTGGCAAGCCCTGCTTTTGTCACTAAATTAGTGATATGAGCACAGGCACTAGGGACGAAAGTGTCGTCTCTAAACCAGTTTTGTGATGGCATCCAAACTTGTTTGGCTATGTCTTGGAAAGTTTGCAGGTATCGTAGGTGGAGAATTAAGTCACTGCTCATTTTAATGAGGGTGGCTAATGAAAATCGTGATTCTTGCTCGTCAAACCCTGATTGTTCTAGGAATTGGTCTAGTATCTCATCTGGGTCACGGTTTGGATTGTCGGTCAGAGCGATTACTGCATGTACATTCATTTCTGACCAGAAGTCATCAGAAGCGTGGTCGGCTGACCAGCCACCACCTCGGGGAATGATGTAGGAGCCAGCCCAGTTTGGTGGTAGTGAATTAGAGAGGCCACACCTGTTCGTTTCGTCTATTTCCTCAAAGCCGTTGGCAATAGAGTGGCCAAGCCAATTTGGTACAAGACCGAGAAATTCGTATTCGCGTTCGCATTGAAATTCGATTAGGCGTGGCGGGCCATCAAGTTCGATGGAATTATTCCATGGTTGATGCCGCCAGTAGTCTGTCGCTGTATGCTTAACTGATACTACCAATCTCGTATTATCATTCCAAGTGGTTAATCCAGCAGATTGTTGCTCAGAATCTGTATGGAATCCATCGTCACCTAAATCCCACATTCTGAGGATACAATACATCCCTAACTGCTCGCAAACAACCTCTTCAAGTTCTGAGACAATACGTTGCAGTGCTCCGATTTTACCCAATTTTTCACACACTTCACACTGGCAACTGAATGGGTTCAAGCGGCTTGCCCAAGAATCAGTTTCAAATGCTTCACCGAAACGAAAAATGATTCCTTTCAAATCCGGGAATCGGTTAAACAAAGCGTGTAAATTTATGTTTATTGAGCGCCATGTTTCATCATCATGCGGGCAACCACCACTGCTCTGTGCAACCTCTGTTGGTAAGGTAAACAGGTCTTCCATTACCCAAGCATCAAGGCTAGATTCCATTGCATCTTTGATGCGCTCAGCTAGGTCTGAGATCCGCTGAGAAACCTTGGGTGGTGGGGCATTTTCCATGACTAGAGATAGACAACCAAACAGTTGGTCAGCCACCACCAAATCGGTGAACCCACGCTCAGAGAGGAATGCTGGGTTACGCCAGCGAGTTGCAATTTCTGCTTGGTTAGGTGGGTCGTGGACATATGCTATTTTCATTCGCTGACTGTTTGATAGTTCGCCAATCTCATCTCCAGTCACATTACCACCTCAATGTCTGTATGAAAAGTCCAGCCCATTTCAGAAAATGCAGGGGCTGCTATTGCAGGGAAATCTGGATTAGGTATGATGCCGAAAATTGAACCACCAGACCCGCACTGTTTAGCACATGAGCCAAGTGAGCGGGCCAACTTTACAGCATCAAGAGTCTCTCCAAGAGCCTCTTCACCAAATAATTCTAGTCGCAAATCAAAATTTGTGTCAATCAATGATGCAAAAGCGGTAGAATCACCACTGCGAATTGCTTGTCGTCCTTCATTTGCACATTCAGCAAGGTGTTGGATAATCTCAATCATTTCCGAATCTTGTTGTTGCCATCGCTCGGCAATACCGGAGTGTGTTTTTCCAGAATCTTCGCCACTAGGTGCGTGTGCTACCCATAACAAAGGGAAGTTTTCAGCATTGAGTTCGGTGTAATCTCCATACCCCCTATTTGTCATCAATTCTTTATCAAAATCCATGTGCAACATACAGCCGTACGCCTGTGGTAATCGGTCTTGTAATCCAGCAACTATGCCAAGTTCTTCAGCCTCAACTTTCAACACCAATTCGGCTAATTCCCGGGCGCTGATTTTGTCCATCGGGATATCGTGAAATGCCATTAATGTCAGCATGAATGCTGTCTCTATTGCTGAAGAACCAGAAAGTCCAACTCGATAAGGAATTGTGGTGTTTACCTCTGCTTTGAATGGGGAAACAGTGCATCCAAAATGGTTCTCAAAAACGGTAATAGTTGGTTCCATGATTCTCCTCAATCCCGAATCATCAGGTAATTCGTATGGTGTATTATCTTCATTTTGTGGTGAGAGGGTGACAGTAGCTTGCCAATTCCACACTGGCGTTGAAATACAGGCACCGAAATATCCGTCTGACGGGTTTCCGAGTAACCCGATTCTAGCCGGAGTTGAGCACGAGACGCGGTCAGTCACAATGCTGGCTCTGTGGTTACTGCACATGAATTGATGCACGATTCGACTAGTATGGTCAAGCCAGGGGTAAAGCCATGAATGGAATAGTTGGCCCAATCAAATGATGTGGGGAGTGATTCCAGCCGCAGGTCGCGGTAGTAGAGTCGTAGATGACCATGTCAACGGTTGTAAGGAATTGATTGAAATCAATGGCCGCACTATGCTTCAGCGCACAATAGACGAATTACGTGCGGCAGAAGTTGATGGGATCGTAATTGTCACCTCACCAAATAAACCAGCAATCAAAACCAGCCTAGAAGAATCTGGTGAATTAACCCGAGGCGATATCAAATTTGTTGAACAAGCCGAGCCAAATGGGTTGGTGGATGCAATATCACAAGCAATTCCAATCTGTGGAGAAAATATGCTTGTAGCCACACCAGACAACCTCTACCTTCGTCATCCTTGTCCGGCCTACGAACTTTTGCGAGTTCACGGAACATCTCAGAGATGTGTGATTGGCGTAGTGCCAGTGGTCAGTCCTTGGGGTGAAATGCTTGGCGATACGGGGCGGGTCGATTCACTTTACAATTCAAAAAATTCAGAGCACCGAGCCTTGAGCGGCATTCTTGAAAAGAGGAAAACCAAACCCTTCCCACTAACTGACCCTCCACGCTGGAGATGTACTGGGAGAATGATTGTGACAACCGAATTTTGGTGGCAGACAGGTTTTGATGATGTTGAGAAATTGGGAGCACTCGCTAGCCAAGGTCGGCTGTTGGCCGCTGAGTTGGATGCTGATTACATTGACATCGGGATTCCTACGGGATTGGCTTACGCGCGACAACACTACGGCGAGTGAATAAGACGGTAGGCAATGAAAGGGCCCACTGAAAGCCCATTAATTCACCAATTCTGAATCAAAGGGTGTTATACACTAACCCATTGCTTCACTATATAACTGCTTGAATCGATCATCTTGTTCCTACAACGCATCAATGATTGTGAATTCATTGTTTTGAATAGCATTTAGGATCTTTCGATTGTTCACTGAAGCCCTCCAGTACTGGATGGCAAAGATAGCACCGGCAACCAACAAATCAGCAGCCATTAATTCGAGATTGAGCAATCCAACTGAACCTTCATCAAAACCAAAGCTATCTTTGTACGCCAAAATAACACTTGCAGCCATAATCATCATGGATTGTAGAATCACATTTAATTCTTGAAACGTAATAAGGATAGGCAGATTGAACTTCTTCTTGCTGAATTCCAGCAGGTGGAACAGGAACAAGGTTGCATCCGCTTACATGTTCTGTGTCAAAACAAATTCTTCCAATTTATGACAAACCCATGATTTATTACCCACTATCAGTATTAATGCTAGCAGGTATAAAAGATATCTTAGTAATTACT
>CAXEOD010000029.1:0-18034 GCA_963997805.1 uncultured Candidatus Poseidoniales archaeon | reverse complement strand
TTTCTGGATTTCAGGTTCGTGGAAATCCCTGGACCAAATTCCTGAGACCGGTGCTTCAAGTCCACAACCAGGACAGACTTTGCAATCTTCCTCGATTTCTTCATCACATTCCATGCAATCTGCCAAGGTATCACTCTCCGTATTCATCGGGGATGAACATCTCAAGCCCAAAAAGCGGATCAGGGTCAGTAGCATCATGGTAAGCGATGAAAGCCCCACCATCAGCCATTATCCCCATACTAGCGAAATCAAAGCGAATGTCATTACCAGCCCCACTGGTAGAATCAAGATTGCCTTGACCAAGGTAAGTCAATGCATCAGGCTCAAGCGATTCTGAATAACCTCTGACATGCCAAGCAACATCAATGTCCGGCCCAACCGCACTTTGGTATCTGACATTGAGAACAAATAGGTCGTGCTCCCCATTAGCGTGGAACTCCCACTCTTCAATCGAGTCAGCAACTCCAGTCAAATTGTAGGTCTGGTTTGTCCAATTCTCGCCACCATCCCACGAAACTTGGTGAGTCAAAATCACTCCCTCTTTAGTTACACAGTGAAGTGCAGCAGACGAATCAAAGGCACAGTATTCGCTTGGCAAACTGTTTGCCTCAGCAGTCTCAGCTCTCCACCAGTTAAGCGAAGTGTCTAGCCAAGCATCCCCTCCATCATCAAAGAAACTAGGGAAATAAAGCCCGCCTGAAGGGACAGGGAAAGCCCGCATCTCCTTGTGTGGTTTGGTGAAATCCCAAGCGGCTGTCAAATTATCAAATTTCAAATCAACAGTTTCAACGTCAAGATTTGCATTCTTGTCTGGGAACTCGAAGTAGTAGTAGTTCAGCCCGTCTACACTGATTTGGCCACCGCGATTAGACGATTGGTGCCAAAAATTGCTGATGACGAGGCTTGCCCAGTCCCCACTGCCAATGTTGCTTGAGATTGGTCCCACCACCTCAACCTGCCAAGAACGGTCATAGAACGGCTCAGTTAAACGATTGTAACACCAACCCCATGATTCACTATCTGCGTCCCAGAGGAAGGCGTAGAACTGGTCTCCTCCACTGCTTGACGGGTAAGGGAACCAACCCATTGAGATGATATCACCAGTTGTGGTTTGTACAATACTGCCTTCACCAAGTCCTTCTTGTCCAGGCACAGTTAGTTTTGGTGTTCTGCAACCAATTTGTGTCATCACTGTTGGCTTCCAGTCTTGCCATGTGTGGCCTCTATCTTCTGACCATGTCGGGTATTCGCCACCGAAGTTGAGTAGCCAACCCCATTCGGTAGCGGCAAGATAGTGTTCGCAACAATTTCCACCGTATGTCTTGTCAAAAACTCCCCAAGAAGCGTTACCCCAGAGACTGCGATTTATCCATTGTTCACTACTAGCATCCCAATCTCCAACACTGAGTGAAAGGTCTGGGCTTACTACATCAAAATCTGCTGCGAAATCAAGAGTTGCAGGGTCGTCAATGTATGTGAATCCGGCTGACCAGTCAGGTGGTCCTGTTGGGTTGACTTGACTATCATCGCCACCTAAGCAGCCGGCGAAAAGTTGAGTCAAAATAATCAGACTAATGAGTACGCTACGGCTGGTTAGCCGTGTCATGGATGCTACTTTTCCACTACTCATCAAACAATCCGAGCCGCCCCGCCTATTTGTGACTGACGCGCGAATGCCTTTAGGCATTAAATCACAAAATGTCTTATTTTCGCATAATAGCAGATGATTGCTGTTTGCAGGTAGTAAGAGCGATTATGAAGTGGTGAGTAGGGTGGTAAAGACATGAGAGGCCGACTGCTCCCACTTTTGCTCTGCGCGTTGATGCTAGCGGCCTTGACTCCACTCTCACCATCCAGTGTTGCTCACGTATCAGGGGATGCAGTGCACGACCACATTATCATCTCTGAAATTTTGGTCAGCCCAAGCGGAGAGGATTACAACGGAACCGATTGGAATGGTGATGGTAAGTTTGGTTCATCTTCTGACCAATTCATAGAGTTGTGGAACCCTACTGATGCAACAGTCAATATCGGAGGTTGGTGGCTTGATGACGATCCTAACGGTGGCTCACCACCGTGTTCAATCGGCTGGAACACCAACATTACACCAGACGAAAGAATAGTGTTTTACCGCGATAAAACCGGTATTGAATTCAGTTACTTTGATGGTGACACCATCCAACTCTCAAATCAATATGATGCGGTGATGGATAGTTTTTCATTTGCTGAACTTGATTCGGATTACGATGTTTCATATGGCCGATTTAGCGATGGCTCATGGGGTAAGGTAGGTAGTCCAACTCCTGGGTTAGCTAACGACCAAGTATGGCCTCAAGGAACCCAACGACAAGGCTCTTGTTACACACCACGCGACCACATGCACGAAGGTGCGTATGTATTGACAGGAAGAGTAGTGACAATGACTTCAGAACAAGGTGTGCTAAACGATGGACATATCTACGTTGTTGATGGTACAATTGTTGCAGTTTGGAGTGGTCCTACACCATCCCATCTCAATCTTGAAGGAGTGCCAGTTTACGAAACCGAAGGAACCATTTTCCCCGGGTTACTTGACTTGCACAATCACTACCATTACAACTACCTACCACTGTGGGATTACACGCCTCCAAACGGTCAATTCTATACCAATCGTTACCAGTGGAAAGATAATTCAAATTACAAACCAGAAGTATCTTGGCCGAAAGTCTTCATGTTGCAGGGTGACCGTTGGGGACTTTCGGATGAAGCAGTCAAGTATGCAGAGGTGAAGTCAATTGCTGGTGGGACCACTGCCATTCAAGGTGGCCCATCAAGTTCCGGTGATTCTTGGGATAGTATCTTAGCGCGTAATGTTGAACACTACAATTTTGGTGAAGACAATATGAAAACTTGTGCAGTCTGCGATGCTGCATACGACCCTGATTACGATGGCTCCCATCTGATTGAAGATCACAACGATGGTTCACTTGATGGATGGTTTGTTCACGTTTCCGAAGGCGTGGATGGCTCATCTTTGAATGAATTTCAACTTCTCAAAGATCAAGGATTGTTGTTCAGAGAAACAGTCCTGATTCATGGCGTTCCTCTTCGTGAATCTGAGTTTGCCGACATGGCGGCAGTAGATGCAACTCTTGTCTGGTCGCCGATGTCTAACATGTTGCTTTACGGCGACACCGCACACCCTGACTTGGCAAAGGATGCTGGTGTGCGAATCACATTAGCGCCTGACTGGGGCCCATCAGGCGCAAAGAATCCACTCCATGAATTGAAGATGGCAGATTGGTGGAATCAGAATAAAATGGGTGGTACATTCAGCGATTACGAACTTGTGCAGATGGTTACAAGCAACCCTGCTGACGCAATTAAGTGGAACAATTATGTTGGTAGAATCCAAAATGGATTAGAAGCTGATTTCCTAGTTGTTGACAATATTGCAGAAGACCCATATCGCACAATGATAGAAGCGATTGACCCAGACATCAGATTGGTTACTGTTGGTGGATTAGCAGTCTTCGGCGATGTTGATATGATGCAAGCCATTAACGGCCAAGACCACGAATTGGTCAATGGTGACGGTTTCCAAAAGGCCGTTGACATCACCTATGATAGTATGGAAGATGGAGCACAGTCATTCTCTTCACTTGAAGAAACTCTGACAAAAGCGATGCGTTATGACCGTCAAGAAATGTTTGACGAATGGGGCCAAAACACCCGTACATGGGAAGAGTTCAACTCATGGCTTGACCAATCATATTCAACATTAGGTGAAATACCTCTTGACCCAATTTTCACCTATGGTGATGACCGATATTTCGATGTGCTAAATCGCTCTACTCCATTCAACAGCAAAGGTACAATTGACCTTTACACACGCTATTATGATGTTGAATTTGATGCTAATGGTAATCGTAGTGAGACTTTCACACCACCTGACACAGACCCGGTTATCCCAGATCCTCCAGACGAGGGTAACGGTGGGGAAGTAGTGGTGGCCCAGTGTAACGAAGGTGACACAAAACTGACAGACGAAGGGTGCAATACCTGTGTTTGCGTAGAAGAAGAGTGGGTGTGCACTGAGATGGCCTGCGTCCAAGATGATACAGGTTTCACCGACCCAGAGAGCGATCTCTTTGCATCTCTTCTTGACCCAACTTCACCTATTTATTGGATAATGATGTTCGTTGCATTGACGGTGATACTAGGTTCTGCTGCTTCGCTTTGGATGTTGGTTGCAAATCGCAAACCTTCTTGATTAAATTTCAATCAGTAATTTTCCAAACCGGTCCATCTGCAGTATCTTGAACCGTGACTCCAAGCGCCGCTAATTCGTCTCGGATTGCATCAGCGGCTGCCCAATCCTTTGCTTCTCTAGCCGCTGCTCTCTTGATGAGTAACTCTCCAACTTTAGGTGCCAATTCAGTCCTGCGTGGGTCATCAGGTGGACCCATCAATGCTTGTTCACGACTTGGTAGAAGTCCAAGTGCTTTGCCGGCGAATTCTTCTAACCACTCAACTGCGTAATATCCGAATGCTACATGGTCATCATCTTGAAGTCCAGAGGTTAGCATTTTTGAAATCTCACGAATAGCGGCGTTAATCCTCGCAAGTGCTTCACGGGTGTTGAAATCGTCGTCCATCGCCACCGCACATTGTTCGCCTAACTTTTCGAGCATACCTAACGTGTTAGCCAACCCATCGGCTCCAAGTTCAGGTCGTGGTAATTTGACAATTTGGTTATGCTTGACTTCATCCCACACGGTTAATGCATCATGATAAGCATCCTCAAGTTTTGCTTGACTTCGCTTTCCATCCTCAAGAAATTGCTCTGATAAATCAATTGGATTACGGTAATGAGCATTGAGAAGTGCATGACGTAACACCAACGGCTCAAAGTTTTGCAATGCATCTGTAATAGTCCAGAAATTGCCAAGAGATTTTGACATTTTCTCACCATCTACATTGACGAAACCGTTGTGCATCCAGTGGTGAACTAGAGGTGAGATACCAGTACAACATTCTGATTGGAAGATTTCCGCTTCGTGGTGCGGGAAACGCAAATCTTCTCCACCGCCATGAATATCAAATTGTTCTCCGAAGAACTGCAAACTCATAGCACTGCATTCTATGTGCCACCCAGGTCTACCTGCTCCCCATGGACTAGGCCACTGGGGTTCTCCAGGTTTAGCAAGTTTCCACAATGCGAAATCCTTGTGGTCACGTTTTCCACTTCCAGTGCCACCGACTCTGCCACTTGCTCCTGCCCGAACAGCCTCAATGTTCTGTCCTGTCAGAAGTCCATACTTTTCAGGTGCTGACTCTACATGGAAATAGACTCCATCGTCGCCGATGTAAGCGTGTTCTTTTTCTAAAAGGATTTCAACCATTGAGATGATCCCATCTATGGTTTCAGTAACTCTAGGATAATGGTCGGCGCGTAGTACATTCATCGCATCCATTGCAGAAAAATAATCTTTAATATTGCGCTCAGCTACTTCAGTGAAGTCAATACCTTCCTCGTTTGCGATATTGATTATTTTATCATCAACATCAGTGAAGTTCTGAACATAAGTCACATCGTATCCTTTCGCTTCTAGCCAGCGATGAATTATATCAAAGGAAACATAACATCGAGCGTGGCCAAGATGTGAGGGTGAATAAGGAGTGATTCCACAGACATACATCCGAACTTTACCCGGCTCAATAGTAGTGAAATCAACTTTCTTGCGGCGACGAGTATCGTGAACTCTCAGCCCCATCCTATCATTCTCGGCTGGTCGCTCTCGACACATGGTTTTAACCCCCTCCGGCTGGCCATGTTCATGGTTAAGGGGTCCAACACCGGTACAGGCGTTGCCAATATGGAAGGCAAAGTGGTGCTGATAACTGGCGCAACCCGGGGTATCGGCCGAAAAGTGGTTCATGGAATGGCGTCATCTGGTGCTACTATGATCGTGGTTGGTCGCGACCAATCAAGGATTGATGAAGTTATTTCAGAGGCTAAGTCTATTGATGGATGTGGCCCGATTTCAGGCGAAGTCTGTAACTTACTAGAGCAGGATGAAATCCGCGCTCTTGCAGAGCGTGTCAAGAATCAGCATTCACAACTTGATGTATTAGTCAATAATGCTGGAGCGATTTTCACTAAGAATATCAAGACATCAGCAGGATTTGAGCGTACTTGGGCACTCAATCACAATGCCTACTTTTTGCTTACTAGTCTTCTCAAAGACCAACTAATTTCATCCCCACGAGGACATGTGATTTCTACTGCGAGTGAAGCACACAGACCAGGGAAAATGAGGTGGGACAATTTACAATATGACAAACGAGGAAGTATGGGTGGTTGGTCTACATACTGCCAGTCAAAGTTGGCAAATATCCTGTTCACTAAGGAATTGGCACGTAAATTGGATGGGACTGATGTTACAGCAAATTGCATTCACCCAGGCTTTGTCAATACTGGATTTTCTAGAAACAATGGGGTAATCGGCCGAATGTTGATGTTCTTGTCTTGGCCGTTTCAGCGCCGTGACAGCAAAGGGGCTGAAACAATCGTATGGCTCGCCACATCTGAGGCGGCTCGCAAGCATAACGGCGAATACCTATACAATTGTAAGCCAGGAAAGTTGTCAAAGGCCGCAAAAAGAGACGAAGATGCCGCTAAACTTTGGGGACTATCTGAACAAATGACCAACACTAGTGATTTGTGGTAATCACGGTATGGTTCTATGCCTCGTTAGCTTCACGTTGTTTGCGGATCCAAATAAATGATTTAACACAGAGATAGGTGTAGACACTACCAAGCACCAAGAGAATGGTATGTGAAGCGATGAGCAGAGTACTACTCTCATCATTCATGATGACCATAGGTAAACGCAGGCCACCAAGGGCACAAAGGAGCCCAAACATTGCCGAGACGTGCATGAATGTCTTTCGCTTTTCAGGCTTCAAATTAGACAAGAGCCCCATGGCTCCTATTGGCCCTCCAACGAACAATGGAATCATTGCCGTCAAACTTGCCATGTCACTGATGACATAGGCGGCTACACCCCACAGGGTGAAAATTAACCCAACAGCAATCGAGACTTCTGGCATACTTTTGCCGGCAACGGTGTATGTTTCTTCAGACATGATACCGGGTAGTGGCGATTGGTTTTGAAGGCGATGGTTCTATGTGGCCATCATTCCTGAATTGATACTGATTTCAAGCACCTGAATACGAGCGAATCACCGTCGAAAAAATCATCTCAATAAAGCGATGCATGCTTCGCTTTAGCCTTAGCAACTTTAGGGCCTACAACCGATAAGCAATACGGATTATTCGGGTTATTAGAGTAGTAATCATGATGATAATCTTCAGCAATGTAAAGATGCTCCAGCGGTGAAATCTCAGTCACAATTTCATTATCAAAATTCGCTTGAAATTGTTCAATTACTTGTTCAGCGGTAATCCTCTGTTGTTCATCAGCTGTGAAGATGACACTTCGGTACTGGGTACCAATATCTGCACCTTGACGGTTGAGTTGGGTCGGGTCGTGTAAAGTGAAGAATACCTCAAGCAGGGTATTGAGAGGGATGACCTGTTCGTCAAATGTGACTCTCACAACTTCAGCATGGCCAGTATTTCCTGAGCAAATCTGTTGGTAGGTAGGGTCTTGAGTTTCACCACCTGAATAACCTGGAATGACCTCAGAAACTCCTCGTAGATTCTTGAGCCCCCCCTCTACACACCAGAAGCAACCTCCGCCGACTACCAACTGTGCCATGTGACTGGTTTGGGGAATTCTGCTTTCAACTCATGCATTGGAGTTGATATCTGAAAGTTGTGTGAAGTGGGCTAATCACTTTCACTCTGCTGCAGACACAGTTGCTTGTATTTCCTTGTCTTTCGCTTGAATTTGTTCCCAAAGAAGTTCAGCGACATCCATCACTTCCATTTCTTTGCCAATAGATTTCAGTCCATCGTCAACCATTACTGAACAGAAGGGGCAAGCGACTGCTACTGTGTCACAACCGGTTTCAGCCAACTCTTTGGCGCGAATCTCGTTCACTCGCTTGTCTGGGTCTTCTTCTAACCACATTTGAGCGCCACCTGCTCCACAACAGAACGAGTCTTGTCCGTGTCGCTCAACTTCTACGTCAACTCCACCGATTACAGAACGTGGCTCCTCGAGGACACCACCGATTCTCCCCAAGTAACAAGGGTCATGGTAAGTGATGTTGCGTTCACTTTCTTCCATCTGAGGTAACTTCCCTTCCTTTTGCAGAAGTGCGAGAATCTCGCTGTGGTGTAGCACTTCCAAATCTTCAGCGCCGAAATCTTTGTACTCTTTTCCAAGCGTGTGGAAGCAGTGCGGACATGAAGCAATTATTCTCTTTACACCCATTTCTTTGAATGTGGCAACATTCATTTCTGCCATCATTTGGAACAGGTATTCATTGCCCATGCGCCGAGCAGGGTCACCGGAGCATCCTTCTTCCATACCAAGAATTCCAACATCTACTCCCGCTTTGTTGAGTAAGGAAATGGTGGCGCGGGCAACTTTTTGATTGCGCTCATCAAAAGAAGCAGCACAGCCGACGAAGTAGATGTATTCTGCCTTTTCACCGATCTTGATATCTAATCCTTCAGCCCAATCGGCGCGTTCATGAGCGCCAAATCCATACGGATTAGAATTGGTTTCTAGATTTCCAAGAGCGACATTGAATTCCTCTGGGTAATCCATCGCTTCCATCATCAGATGACGGCGTGCTTCAGTTAATTTTGGCACATGTTCAATGTAGACGGGACAAGCATCAACACAGGCATGACAAGTAGTACAAGCCCAAATTGCTTCAGGGGTGAAACGAGCAATAATACTCTCATCAGGAGTTTCCCCTTTGAGAAGAATCGGTGCGTACTCATTAGCATAGTCTCTAACATTGTGAACAATTGTCATTGGGTTGAGAGATTTCCCCGATTCGTAAGCCGGACACACATCTTGGCAACGAACACAGGTGGTACAAGCCCATCCATCAATCAACTGCCGCCAAGTCAATTGGCTATATTCGCTAGCTCCAAAAGTCTCAATCTCAAGATCCTCAAGTGGTACTGCTTTGCCGGTTTCAGAAATTGCCATTGGTAGCATCTTAGCCATTGGTTCAGTGTCGTGGAAAAACACGTTAGGGAAAGCCATCACAAGGTGCATATGTTTGGATAATGGGATGAGAATGAGGAAGGATGAAATCGCTAACATGTGAGCCCAGTAAGCTCCAATCACTACACTTGATGAGAATCCTAATCCTGCTACCCAAGCACCAATTGGCTCCCATTTTTGAGATGGGGATTCCATTGATTCAATGATAAATGAGGTGCTAGTGATTGTGAAAATAAGGAATAAGATGAAATTTCCTTCAAGTTGTGATTTTCCTTTCAACATCTCAGGAGTGAATACCGTTCTGCGGAGGAATGCAGCGACACATCCTAGCAGAGCAATGAAATAACCAAATTCAACCATGCCATTCCATGGTCCAAGTAGGATTGCTGGCAGGATTTTTGTTGAAAAGTAATTGGCTGTTGCCAAATCAAACATATCACTTCCAAGCATCAAGAATCCCCAGAACATCATCACATGCATTGTACCTACGACTTTTTCTCTAAGCACCTTTTTCTGGCCAAGCCAGCCACTCAGAACTTCTTTGGAACGCACGCCCCATGAGTCGAAACGATTGTCGCTAGCGCCAACCATCACTAGTCGTGTTGCCTTTTGCACTTGGTAGAGGAAAATACCCAGTGAGCCGCCGCCAATAATTAGTAAAATCATCCAGCCAGGAATTCCAGAATAATTGAGCAATAGTGGGTGTTCCATCATCTCAACTCTGATTGCCTGACTTTGGCCGGTTAGGACGAAGGGAGGTTTGGCCTTGAAACAACCGCCGCCACCCAATCGCTAATGGGCGTACCACTCACCGGCCTATCATGGTGACCGCCTCGGCCGCAGGTAAGGCGATACTGTTCGGAGAACATGCGGTGGTCTACGGGGAACCCGCTCTCGCGATTGCAATTGATGCTAGGGTTAGCGTATCATTAGAGCCATGTCAGGGTGATTGGAAAATTGATGGATACCCGCTAGATAGCAGTCGCCATCCCCACATAGCATATTTGAAAAACGCTATTTTAGGCGATAATTCGGAACCTTACTCTATTCAGATCAGCAGCGAATTGTTCCCCGCCGCAGGACTTGGTTCATCGGCGGCCTTGTCATCTGCTTGTAGCGCCGCAATGCTGTCAATTATTGGACAACCGCTTGACCTAGAGAAAATTTCTGAATTTTCCCATCTTGCTGAGGCAGCGGCTCAAGCAGGTAGAGCCTCTCCAACTGATACCTCAACTGCAACACTTGGTGGTTGCGTATTTGTCTCTGACAAAAAAGAGCAATCCAGCGAGTGGCGTTACACCAGAAGTTTGGAGACACCAGAGGGTGAAAGGAATTGGGAAGTTCATTCAGTGACTCTTCCTCCTTCAGTCAACGATTTATGGCTAGTTGTAGGATACACTGGTATTCACTCCCCTACCGGAGATATGGTTGCTGGGTTAGCAGAACGATTGGCAAAACATCCTGAAAAAATGACTGATATATCTCGTATGGGTGAATTGGCTCGAAATGGTGTTGATGCACTTTCTAATGGTGATTTTACAATGGTTGGGGAATTAATGAACGAAGCCCACCAACTACTCGCGGGTGTTGGAGTATCCTGCCAAGAACTTGATGACATGGTTGAGGTTGCAAGGCGCTCATCTCTAGGAGCAAAGATGACTGGTGCTGGAGGTGGTGGTTGCATGCTTGCATTAACAACAAATCCGGAGGAGACTTCAGCCGCTCTTGAGATGCGAGGAGGACAAGTATTAGTCACTCCGTTTGGCGCTCCAAGTGTCCGAATTGAAAATTCCTAGGAAAATCAATTTTTCAATTGGAAAATTGATGGTTGCTTATGAAGTAGGCCGTCAACCCATTTAAATAGGGTTGGCAGGTGGCGGCGCTCATGGTAAGTGATGAAGAACGCCTAACAGTTGTCAACGTTGTCGCCTCAACAAGGGTGGCAGAAGAATTAAATCTCCCGGACATAGCAATTCAACTGAATTGTGAATATGAGCCGGAACAGTTTCCCGGTGTAGTATACCGAGTAGTTGACCCGAAATTAGCAATCCTGATGTTCCGTTCTGGACGCGCAGTTTGTACTGGCGGAAAGAACAAGGCGAATATTCACACCGGTATTGAGCGCATGATCAATGACCTTCGTGCTGCTGGAATTGAGACATGGGATAAGAAAGATGTTGAAATCGAAGTTCAAAACATGGTCGCAACCTACGCTCTACACTATCCTGAGGATTACAAAGGCCACGATAAGTGGACCGATGAGCCTCAAGCTGGAGAGCCACGAAAGTTGAATCTTAATAATTTGACATTCCACCTTCCATTTGACAAGGTTGAATACGAACCTGAACAATTCCCTGGCCTAATTTACCGACTTGATTACCCTAAGGTTGTCTGTCTTATTTTCGGTAGTGGTAAGATGGTAATTACTGGAGCCCGCCACAAGGACGAGATTCTTGAAGCAGTTCAAATCATTCAAGATGAATTGGCTGACCTACTTGAAACATTTGACTGATTTTCAATATTCAAAGAAGATGCAGGGGTATCTCTGATAACGCAAAACCTACTCGGGTGTCTATGGTGGAAGCGTCGTTAGTTGACTCTCTTGGCGATATTGAAATCCCGAAAACCAACCTATTGGTCGCAGAACTTGTGAAATGGTTCCATAGTAGCATAGTTCTTTTCACAGCCATCGGATGGATTCTCCCTTGGCCAAAGGCATGGTTATTACTACTAATTTTAGTCCCTTTGATGAAATTTCATTGGATTACCAATAATGGGATATGCGCCCTAACTACTTTGGAACACAAGTTGCGAGGAAACCCTAGTGCGGGCACTACAGATCAAGTGGGATTCGTGTTTCGTTTCGTTTCAATAATCTTAGGAAAACATTCTCCATCGCAAGATAAAGTAAACAGTATTGCTGAATATTGTATGTATATTGGATGGTTCGTTGCAGCGTACCGACTCTTCTCTTTGTGAGATGATTTTTATGAAGCCGATAGCGGCAAAATTTATTCGTTTTCTTCATCTCATAGTATTCATTTTTATTGTTGTAGGTTGGGCACTTCCTTGGTGGCAAGCTTGGGCAATTCATGTCCCATTGATAATTATCACTCGCATTCATTGGAGGTTAAATCAGCGTACTTGTATTTGCACTACTTGGGAGGTTCAACTCAAGGGCGAGGAACTTGTTGAAGAGCATGAAGAAGGTTGGTTTGTCAAGGAGGTTTTTGAGACAATTACGGGGTGGCGGCCAAGCACAGTATTCACTCGTCGGTTGATGATTGTCTGGATGTATGGTGCAATTGCACTTAGTATTGCAAGATTATTGTGGTATTTCAACTAAAACCCCAGTTTTCAACTGAATTATTGTATTCCCCATATTTGCTGCAGAATTCGCGTGAGGGCATCATTGATGAACACTAAACTGCCTGCCCATTACATGGGCAGAGAAAAGGTGCATGGTTTCCGTTTGAATTCGGCTATATTTTTGGTCCTGATATTGCTGGCAAGTAATCTTGCAATTTTGGGTCAAAATTCATCTGAACTTGAGGAACAGTTGAGTCCTTCATTCTCTGTTTCCTCAAAGGCATCAGGTGGCGATGTTGACGTTCCTTCTTGGAGAGTAGATGACCTTTGGACTTATGATGGATACATGGATGTCGCGGCGTTGCTGGCTAACAATGGCGTCTCTTCAAACATTCAGACAATAACCGGTGACCTTGACATGTGGGTCGAAGACATCTTGTTTATGACAGTTGAAAACCAGAGTACACTAGTCTACAAGGTACGTTCCCACGCATTATTCGAGGCGAACGGTGTCAGCTTGGATGGTAACAACGGGAACCTCGATGTTGACTACGACCAGACCGATTTCATCAGAGTGAGTGACCTCGCAACCATTGAGATGACTATGGACATAGATGTCACCTTCACAGTATTCATCTTCAACGTTGATGTCGGACAGATGATAATTACCAACGAATACAGCCCTCCTCGAGAGCAGTATGACTTCCCACTCAAGGTTGGTGAGACTTGGACTAACAGTTACACCAACTCAGTGACTTGGGCTGGAGAATCAGACTACTTTGACATCCCTGATGACACAGTGAACCAAGCCACAAGCGGTCATGCTGTTGTAGCCTATGGTAATCCAAACGTACCTTACGGGTCTGGGTGTGCCGGTTCCTACAATGTAACTTCATACGACTCTAATGGCACCCCAGACGGATTCCAGTGGTACTGCGATGCTGTCGGTAACGATGCGTGGCGCCACATAGAGATTGAAATGGGTCTGGAAATCGACTTCAAGTTAAAATCACACACACCTCAAACGCGCCAAATAAATTTGGATGTAGAGTTGGAAAGCCCAGCATGGATTCTAGATGCATCACGTGGGGCTTGGGTGAATGCGACGAATCCCGCTGGGTTAGCAGTTGCAGGGCAAGCATTGGAATGGAGGTACGAAGCATCTGGTGTTTCTCATTCTCTAACTACTGCAGCTAATGGTTCTGCTTTCATCGAATTCAATACAGGTAACGCGACCGACCCTTCTCCAACTAATTTTGATTGGGCTAGCCACGGAATTATTGCTTGGGTCTCTGCATCTAAGCAGGTGGGAGTGGATACTTTTACTCTAGATGATTCAATCATTACGCTGGATTACAGACCAAATGGGCAGGGAGTTTCAGTTGAGCGAACTAGGGATGGAACGGTTGTCATTTTGAATTCAGCTGTAGGTTTCAATGCTGTGCCAGGTGATTCTCTGGTATTTTCAATACCGATTGAAAATCTTGGTATTTTGGCTGGTCCCGCCACAGAACTATTGGTAACTGGACCTGATGGTACTACCAGTCGTGCATCCATTTCGGGGATATCTGGCCTTGGTACTGGATGGGTGCTGGCGTCTTGGAATGTCCCCTCCAATCAAGCGACTGGAGTGGTAACATTTTCTTTTGAAGTTGATCCTGATGGTGTGATGGCCGGAGACCAAAATCAATCTAACAACATTGACACTTTTGACATGTTTATCGGTACTCTTCCAACTGCTGACCTAATTCAACCACCAGCAACTAAGACATTGACAAACATTCATTTTGATGCAAGGAATAGTGCTGACTTAGATGGCGGCACACCTGTATGCACTTTCGTGGTTGAAACATCAATAGCAACCAATGAAACTTTTGAGGAAGATGATTGTTTGCTTGAGAACATGAGTTGGTCAGATGACGGTACATATCGTGTGTGGTTAACAGTAACAGATGATGAAAATGATCAGGATTCAATATTTATTGATGTTGAAATTCTAAACCGGGCACCATGGGTAAATATCTCTGCACAATATAGTGTACTTTCAATCCCTGTTGAATCATCGGTGTTATTTTTTGCTACAGATTCAGGTGACCTTGATACCCTGAACAACGAGGCACCAGTAGACTTCCTTTGGCAATTCCCTACACGCTCAGATGGGGAAGCCTATGAGTGTGAGAGTGGAGTTCAAGTTTCACAAACGTGTGAGGTAACCCCGATGGAAGAGGGGATTTTCACAGTTCAAGTCATGGTTCAAGATGATGATGGTGCAGTCACTACAGCTGATTTCAATCTCGTTGTCACAAATATTGCACCTAGCGATGCTGAAATGACCATGTGGGATGGTGATGTGGAAATGACTGATGATGATATCCCTGCTATCTGGCAAGTGAATGAGGACCAGGTAGTCACTCTGAAAGGAACAGTTCATGATTCCTTGAATGACATGGGCAGTCTATCTTGGGGGTGGCAGCCAGACAGCGCGACAGACCCAAATTGGTATGTTGAGACTATAGGCGAAACTTCGAACATTAATGTTAGTTGGACAGAGTCAGGAACTCATATAATTGCCATGGAAGTTCTTGATGATGATGGCGAAAGCAGTAATATTGTGAACGGCTGGGTTGAAGTGAAAAACCTACCACCTGTGGTGCAACAGTTCGGCAACCAAATGAACGTCGGCGAGGATAGTGAATTCTCATTGACTGGTACCTACAATGATACATCATCAGATATTGAGTCGTTACAAGTTTGCTGGGATGTTGATTTTGAAATTGATTTAGATGAAAATGGTGACACTCAAGATGATTGTGATTTCGTTGGTGCTGATATCACCTACCATTGGTCACTTCCGGGAAATAAGACGATTCGATTCCACGTCACTGATAATGACGGTGATTCCGCCTTTGCTTTAGTCAATATTACAGTCGTTAACACACCCCCCAAGGCTCGCTTCACAGTCGAGAAGGATAGCATTTTAGTTGGAGAGGAGTGGGTCGTTTGGACCAATGAAACAACAGATTCAGAATCAGATATGGACCAATTGATTTATAGTTGGGATTTAGACATTTTTGTTGATGCAGATGATGATGGCGACCCAACAAATGACCTAGACATGATTACTGCAAATGGAGAACCATTGCGCTATACATTTGCAAGCGAGGGTGTGAAGAACATACGCCTCACCGTTTCAGACGAGAGTGCATCTGATTCGGTTGATATTGTAGTGACTGTGGAACTCGATTCTGTTGGCGTAAAGAATTGGTTTAAATCAAACACTGCCGGTGTATCAAATCCGGTAATTATACTAGGACTAGTTCTCGTAGCTCTGCTAGTAATACTCGGTATTTCAACGACTGTGAAGAAAGGACGGCGGTCAGAAAATGAATGGCTTTCGGATGGACCGATTTATGATGACCCTTCTCCAACTTCGGCCCCACCGACTTATGCTTTTGAGCCCGTGCCAGAGGGGTCACCTCCTACTTTGATGCAAGAAAGTCCGCCGGCTGTAGGTGATGGCAATATTGGTACTCAGGTAGACCAGTTATTGACACCTGAACCTGTTTTGGAAGACCCACCAACCGAAACCGTGCAGGTTTTGGTCCCTGCCCTTTCTACAGACATTTCTGCGATGGACGACATTTTACTTGGTCATACATCAACACCTCCAGTTCCTGCTACTGGGTTACCGGAGGGATGGAACATGGAGCAGTGGAATCACTATGGAGCCCAATGGCTCATTGACAATGAATCAACTCCTACCTCAACTGATACCTTAGATTTGGATATATGAGTTAGATTTGCTATTGAATACTTAGCGGATTGTTGATGAAGGCAGAGCAGTCTGCCCAATACATGAGCAATGCGCGAGTGGCCACTTACCGGCAGCCAAAATCCTTGGCAGTATCCTTGATTATGTGTTTCCTTATTGTTCTGGGAACTTGGTCAGCGTCACTAACTATTGAGCCAATAGCGCCGATGTCAATCGATCAAGAACAACCCTCATCAGCAAGCGAGAAGATGTCTGAAGGTGATGTCGATGTACAAGTCTTACACGTTGGGGATAGATGGGTGTATGATGGCTTCTTTGATGTTGCAGAGATGATTACTAACGCTGGAGTTGAAACCGATGCTGAAGCCCTAACAGGTGAATTAGAAATGTGGGTTGATGATGTTCGTACAATCACTAGTAGTAATGGGGTGAATACTGATGAAGACCATAATACGGTAGCATACCGCCTAAAATCTGAAGGAGCCTTCATTACAGAAAATGTGACATTGACGGGAACCCTTGGTGATATCACGATTGATTACGATGCTACTGATTTGGTCCGTGCTAGTGACCTAGCAGTCTACAAGACTGTTACACACATGCATGTGAAATTTTGGATTACAGCAACATCATTCATTGATGTAGCTGATGTGACGACTACTCATACATACTACGAACCTGTAGAGGTTTACGATTTCCCATTACGAGTTGGTGAGATATGGACCAACGACTTCATCGATGTAGATTGGTGGGATGGCGGTTCAAACTTTTTTACAATTCCAGAGGATGAAGTATTGAACATTGAGACAAATCATTCTGTTGTAAGTGTCGGTAACCCAAATGTGCCTTATTCAGGCTGTGGCAATTCCTACAATGTATCAACTTTTGATGAGAACAATTCAGTTTCTGAGTTCCGATGGTGGTGCCCTGCTGCCAAAGGTGATGCTTGGAGACATTATCGCGATGGAATGGGGATTTATGTTGATTTTATTCTCAAAGATTTCCAGCCAGCAGGTTCCCCAATTGATATGGAAGTCGAGCTAGAATATCCAATATGGGCTCTAAATATGCAACTTGGTGTGTGGGTAAATGTTACTAATTCAAATGGCTCACCGGTATCTGGCTTTCCATTTGTTCTGAGATATGAATTTGAAAACTTGTGGATTGAGTTAACAACCGATTCAGCAGGGGTTGCGTATCATTCACTTAATACCAGTGACCCTGTTGATGACACACCTTCAAATCACGATTATGCGAGCCACGGCATTATTGCCTTTGACCCTGTAAACGAATATGTGGGGGTTGACACACTCACTTTGGACAATGAGTTGGTTGATTTGGATTATCGGCCGCGGCCAGGAGGCATCTCAGTTTCTAGAGACCGCGGCAATGATAGCATGACTCTGAATCCAGTTTACGGATTCAATGCGATTCCTGGTGATGTTTTGCACTTCACAATCCCAATTGAGAATAAAGGTACCAACGGTGGACCAGAAACAGAGTTAGAGATGGTCGCTCCGGACAGTACTACAGAACGTCGTACAATTTCTGCTCTACCTCCTGTAGGCGAGGATTCTCTCTCATTTTCTTGGACGGTCCCAACCTCTCAAACATTAGGAAATGTTGCTTTCACCTTTGAGGTAGACCCAGATAATCAGATGACAAATGACGTCAATCAGAGTAATGATATGGCAACTTTTGGAATATTCATTGGTAGTATTCCTGTTGTTGGATTGGAGGCTGTAGAGCCGACAACAACTTCCACAGAAGTTTTGTTAGATGGTACAGGAAGTACTGATGCAGATGGCGGTACAAT
>CAXEOD010000028.1:0-19126 GCA_963997805.1 uncultured Candidatus Poseidoniales archaeon | reverse complement strand
CTAAATTTGACACGACTGCCGCTGGTTTAGTAACCTTGCAGAACAAAGCATTGGATGCAAAGGCACTTAGAGAAAATCCCTTGGAAATAACCGATGCCAATACCGCTCTAAAGGTTAGGCACGCCGGGCATGGTATGTATTCCACATCTAATAACGTAACTATTGCTGGCGTAACGTCTGGAGCATCAACCACTCTTAATGGTGCGATTACTGCTGGTGCAACATCTATTACTCTTACAAGTGGAACAAACTTTGATGATGAGTCTGGTAAGTATTGTGAATTAGCTTCATCAGGTTTATACTATATTAAAATCGATGATGAGATCATTAGTTACACTACTATTTCTGGAGCAGCAATTACCAGTGCAAGCCGCGCCACAAATAGTACAACAGCTGCCGCTCATGCGAATGGTGCAACTGTAGAATTGTATCAAATTCATAAAGTTCCACTATTCGATATTAATAAAACACACACCGCATTAGCTAATATACAAACAGATAGTTATACTGTTGTTCTTTCAACTACACCAGTTGTTGATGGTTCTGGTAGTACTTCAATTCTTGGCGGTTCTGCTATTACTGCAACAGAAAATGCTCAATATGATGTTTCTACTACCAATATGGGCCTTTTGGTTCCCGCAAGAACCAATGTCTCTGCGGGATTTTTATCAACATCTGGAACAAGTCCAGGCGGTTCAGAAACTCCATTTACAAAAACAACAACCACTGGTTATGTTCCTTTGGAGGATAACTACATTTGGGATGATACTAAACTAGTTGCTTCTGCTATCAATGAAACAAACGAAATGGCTGGTGCTAAATCTCTTACTATGCCAATTACCAAATCTATCTCTTCAGAAGTTATGCCAAAATGAGGAGTGAAACGCAGTGCATTCTTTCCACCATGGATAACTCCAAGCCCATTCAACCTGCACCACTCTTCAACACAGCCAAAGCCAACAACTGGCAGAGTTTCTGGGTCAAGTTCTACACAAAGGAGCAAACCTGAACCTTGAACTAAAGTAATTTCATTGGGAAAATCTTTCTGTAATTCACCCAATTTTGTAAGGAATTCATCTCCTTTTTCAATAATGTTAGCACGTAATTCAGGAGTTATCTTGCTGAGGACTTCTACTGCTGTTTCAAGCGCTCGAGGATTAGTCGTCATTGTATTTCCATAAATCCCAACAACATATAATTTCGCAGCACGTTCAGATAATCCTAGAACGGAAAGAGGGAATTGTCCAGCGTTGAGTGCCTTTGACCAAGTCTCTAAGTCAGGTACTTCAGCTGATTGGAAACCAGGATAATCTACAATTGAAAGACTGCCTTTGCCCCGAAATCCAGCCTGTATTGAATCTACTAACAACATGCTTCCGTGTTCCAAAGTTAATCGTCTCGCTTCATCATAGAATTCTCGAGTTATAGATTGACCCGGGGATCCTTCCCCTTGCACTGGTTCTAAGGCTAGCAATTCAATGAAAAAATTCTCTTGCTCTGCTCTTGAAAATGCTGACAGTAAATCTTCAACATTGTTGGGTTCAACAATAATGATATTATCACGCTCGCGGAACGTTGCAAGATTGTCTATGTATCCTTTCTTACAAGAATCAGAGATTGATGCAGGACGTTGTGTTCTTCCGTGGAATGCCTGCTTAAGTGCAATTATCTTTATCGGTTTTCCTTCATGACGACCACCTGGACCTGTCATGTTATTGGAATTAACATCAGCAATTCGCATACCCAATGTTACTGATTCTGACCCACTATTTACACAGATAAATTTTGAAAATGGACACTCCCCACGAGAATGACCAACCTCTTTCCGTAATGCATCTGCTAATCTTTTCTGGCTAAATGAAGCCGTCATCACATTTGCCATTACCCAATTTTTTGACATCGCGTTGATTACATCATCTGGACCATGCCCACCACCAAGCATTCCATACCCACCATTGTCGTGGAGTACAGCCCCATGTGATGTGATTATCCAAGGACCGCGTGCAGCTATTGCAACATACGGATTAACAGTTGCAGGTGAGTAAAAATTGATGAAATCGGATTGTAACGTTCCGATTAATTTTGATTCTTCCATCATTAACAATTCTGAACCTAACTGTTCCAAGTATTCTTTATGAATCTTTGATGCTTCTGAAATGGCACGTATTAGGTTCTCATCTGATGCTGCAAACCTAGTAATTACTTCGTCTTTCAAGCCGGTGGTTTGTTGGGCTCCTGAATTAGCTCGGATTGTTGCTAATTGAGAGAGGACGTCTTCCATGTATTTGGGAAAGGGAATGCGCTCATCAATTTATGCTGTGGATACAATTTTCATTTTGTTTCTAAAACCGTATTTTCTGCCATAAAATATCTTGAGGAAAGAGGCCGATATTTACGATTTATATCAGGTATCTATCAATTGAATTTTTAAACTTCTAATTGGATTTTACTAACCTGCTTTAGTTTGAATGAGTAACCATTTCCTTTCTCAGAATACTGATGAATAAAATAAAATTGAAAAGATTAGGTATTTTTCTAATTTCATATTAGATAACAGCAATAATATCTTGATTAAAATGGATCAAAAGTAACAAGCTCGGAAAATTAATGAATGAGGGGTGTTATCCGTCTTTCCAATTGGAAATCATTTTCGGATAATCCACTTAGAACGTCATTCCAATTGGTTAATTACTATGTGAAATAAGTTAGTTTCAATTGAAATTTTATTATAGTTGTCATTTGTTCACAATTCTAACTATCAATTGGTCAATTATTGATTATCCGCCTTTTTCAATTGGATTTCCAATTAGTATTTCGGCATATACTTAATATACTGACTCCGAGCGTAGTACATTGACCGAGACATGGGATGCACGGTATAAGAGAGGGAAAAAATATGACAGATGAATCATTTAGGATACAAGAATTGTTACAACGGGAAGTTTACGTTAAGCAAACACGCGTTGGAGTAATAGTAGGGGAGAGATATCACCCCAATGAAGATAGAGTTCAATCATTCAGATTACAGGTTGAACCTGGAGTCGCAGATGAATTCATGCGGAAGCCAGCAGAGTTCGCGCCACTTTCAAAAGAACTCCTCCACAGTATTCAATCAGATGGCAGTATAAAACTAACTAAGTCGATGAGAGAATTACAACGCAGGTGGCGCAACACAGTTCGTATCAATGAGAAATTGTACGCACCAGATGAATTACTTGACAGAGCAGTTCTAGACACCCAGGGTGAAGATCTGGGAGTGGTCATTGGACTTGTGAAAATAAAGCGAACATACCGCGGTGTACAGGTTAAAGCGCGTGGAAACCTAAGACGGAGATACAAATTAGAGAACAGCGTAATCAACATACCTGTCCAATTCCTTGCTAGAACAAGCCCTCGTTTAGATGAAATAATTCTTTCACGTACATTTGACAAATTGATGGGTTTGCCATCATATCTAAAGTTGAATTCGGGAGATATTAACGAAGAAGACTTTGCAGAAGAAGAATGATGTTCCTAATCGGAACCGTTTAATTCAACCCCCCGGTGGCGCGGCTCACCCTTGGGCGGGTAGCTTAGGTTGGTTGGAGCACCCGGCTGATAACCGGGAGGTCGCAGGTTCAAATCCTGCCTCGCCCACTCCCATTTTTTTACAAGTAGTGTAGGTTTTTGCATAATTTCTTTAAAAATGTGTGTTAATTACAAAAATGGGAGGGCTTTTCCCTAATTGAATCGCCTCACCTTCACTAAACTTCACACATTTGGTAGAACCTTGATACACACAAATGACATGAAGGGCCCACTAGTCGGAGAACTTGAGGGGAGCGCCTGCCAGTAGTCTCAGGAAGTATTGATGGAGACCTTGCATCTGCATTGGCAGAAAGGTTAGGTTGGGAGCATCATGAATTAGTTGCTAGACGGTTTCCAGATTCAGAAGCCTATGTGCGTGTACCTACAAAGAGTATCAACGCGGTACGTTCTCAACCAGTTGTAGTTGTAGCGACTACTTTTCCTGATGATGGTATAGTTGAAGCATTACTGATGCTTGAAGCGATTCACGATGTAAGATCCGGAAATCTGCAAAATCTCATGGGTGATGGCCCAGAAAATCTTGAAGATGTGGGACCAGGTATATTCCTTGCAGTCCCTTACTTTGGATACAGCAGACAGGACAAGAGATTTCAGCAAGGTGAAGTTATCTCAGCATCTCTAATCGTACGGTTATTAGCGCGGCATATTGATGGATTAATTGTCTTAGACTTGCACGCCCCATCTGTATTGGATGACCTTGACACCCCTGTTGAGTTTGTATCAGCAATGCCAGAAATTGCTGAACACCTAAAAATCAATGTTAATCCAGACTTTATTCTAAGTCCCGACAAAGGAGCGATTGAAAGGGCATCCCATGTTGCAAAGCTAATTGGCTGCAAATTTTCATATCTTGAGAAAACAAGAATTGACGCACACACTATTCAACACAAGCCAAAGGACTTGGATGTTGATGGTGCAATTGTTGCGATTGTTGATGATATGATTAGTACTGGCGGGACGATATGCAAAGCTAGTGATGCACTTTTATCTCAAGGAGCCAAAGAAGTACATGCCGCATGCACTCACGGCCTGTTCACTGGTGGTGCTATAACTCGGCTCGACGACCATGTCAGTGGTGTTCATGCAACCGATTCAATTGCTAGCAATCCACGCGCTCTCGTTTCATCGGCCGCTGCCTTAGCAAGAGGTGTAAAGCAGTTAAGAGACCGGTTGAATCTGTGAGCAGTACCACGATTCTTCATTCACCACACCATCCGGTGCGTTTATACAGACCACGCCCTCGCCGGAACACCTACAGGAGGAGAGAATCCTATGAGCGTACATATTGATTTTGAAACCCCTGCCGATGTGCAGGACATGGTTTATGAGTTTGTGAAGAAGATTGACAAGGAGGGTGGAAGCCACTTCAAGAAGGGGATGAACGAGGTCATCAAAGTCTGCGAGCGAGGCGATGCTAAACTTGTGATTATGGCAGAAAATGTCAACCCTGGAGAAATGATGATGCCAATTCCACTAATCTGCAAAGAACGTGGAATCCCTTACATTTATGTTAGTGATCAAAGTTACCTTGGAGAGGCTGCTGGACTTCCAGTTGGCCGCCCAACCTCGGCGATTGCAGTCATTGAGATGGATGGAGCAGCAGACGAATTCAAAAACGTAGTTGCATCTGCTAAAGAATTAGCAGGAAACTGAGGTGAACCCGATGACAGACGGTTGGCCGGCAGAAGTCGTCGAAATTGTAGGGCGAACCGGTATGACTGGTGAAGCTACCCAAGTCAAAGTTCGTGTAAATGATGCCCCAAACCCACGGGACGTTGGTAGAATTATTACTCGAAATGTGTTAGGTCCAATACGTGTTGGAGATGTTTTGATGCTCAGAGATACTGGGCGTGAAGCACGTAAACTCGGAGGCCGATAATATGCCTGAGAGACGTGTCTGCACATTCAGTGGCGAAGAAATTGAGCCAGGTACCGGCCAAATGTACGTCCGCAGGGACGGCACCGTGCTGTGGTTCAAGAGCAGTAAAGCCCGCAAGAATATGGTGAATTTGAAGAGAAATTCCCGCAAAGTAAAGTGGACCCGCCACTATGTAAAAGGCGGAATTCAGTGAAATTCCTTGTTTCACTCAAGCGTTTTGCTTAAACAGGGGTGGCGTCACGGCCGCTTCAGTGAGTAGTATGCAGACGACATTTGTGATGGTCAAACCCGACGGGGTTCAGCGAGGATTAGTTGGCAAGATTATTGCCCGTTTTGAAGATAAAGGCCTTCGTTTAGTAGGTTTGAAGCAGTTGACACCTTCCCATGAATTGGCTTCCAGTCACTACGCAGTCCACTCAGAACGCCCTTTCTACCCCGGACTACTCAGGTTCATCACATCTGGACCTGTTGTGGCAATGGCATGGAGTGGCGTGGAGGCGATCAAGGTGGCTCGCAACATCATCGGGCCAACAAATGGCCGTGATGCAGACCCAGGCACAATTCGTGGCGATTGGGCTATGGACATCGGGCACAACATAATCCACGGTAGCGATGCCGAAGAGACTGCAGAATTTGAATTGGGACTTTGGTTCCCTGAAGGATTAGTTGATTGGACTCGGTCAGCAGAAGATTGGGTCTACGAAGAATAGAATTTAGATTACAGGGGCAGGTGACATGGATGAAAGAGAGGAGACAGCCAATTGTTGCGGTCCTCGGCCATGTTGATCACGGAAAAACCAGCCTACTTGACCACATTCGTTCACTTGGAAGCGAAAGGCAATCCTCAGTAATGGCTAGAGAGGCCGGCGGAATTACTCAACACATCGGGGCAACTGAAGTTCCATCTAAGGTTCTCAATGACCTATGTGCACCACTCATGGGTGGGAAAAATTTCAACTCCCCTGGTTTGCTTTTTATTGATACTCCAGGACACCACTCATTCTCTACCCTTCGAGCTCGCGGTGGCTCACTGGCTGACATCGCCATTTTGGTAATTGACATAGTTGATGGTTGTAAACCACAGACACTAGAATCAATGCGAATCTTGAGACAGGCAAAAACCCCGTTTGTGGTTGCTTGCAATAAGGTCGATCGTATCCACGGTTGGCAGACAGAGTATGGCAGAGCGATGGCAGTTTCTTTTCGAGAGCAGAGTAAAGATGTACTAGCGCTTTTTGACCAGAAGTATTGGCAGTTAGTTGGCCAGTTTGGTGAGCAAGAATTCAATCTTGAGCGTTATGACCAAATTACAGATTTTACCAAGAACATTGCACTAGTCCCTTGTTCAGCAAAGGAAGGAGAGGGGATCCAAGACCTACTAGCAGTAACTATTGGGTTGGCTGAAAAATTCTTGGCTGAACAATTAGAGGATGTTGAAGGAAGTGCAGAAGCAACTGTTCTTGAGATGAAAAATGAGCGGGGACTAGGTAAGACTCTAGATATTATTCTTCACAGAGGAACAATGAACAAAGGAGACGAAATTGTTGTAGCCACACCAACTGGCCCTTTGGTGACTAAAATCAAAGGTATGTTTTCACCTCGGGGAATGTCTGAAATGAGGGATGCTGGAGACCGATGGGATTCAGTAGATTCCGTATCAGCCGCTGCTGGTCTAAAATTAAGTGCACCTGACATTGAATCTATTCTCGCAGGAACAACACTCCGAGTTATTCCTGATGATGAATCACGTCAGCAAATTATTGACCAAATCACGGAGGAATGTGAAATATCAATTGACTTAGATGAAGAAGGAATTGCTATCAAGGCAGACACTCTAGGTGGATTGGAAGCACTAGCATTCGAAATAAGGGGTATGAAAGATGCCAGCGGCAATCCTCGAAATATAAATATCCGCTCTGCTACTATTGGTCCAATCAATCGCAAAGACATCAGAAGTGCTGCTATTTCTGATGACCCTTACGAGCGAGTTATTCTCACCTTTAGTACTGGTATATTAGCAGAAGCACAAACTGAACTCAGCAGGGACGATTGTGAAGTATTACATATTGGCTCAGAAATCATCTATCACATTCTTGAAGAGTATGATGAATGGATGGAAGCGACCAAGAAGAGATTAGAGGATGAAGGACGTGAGAATGTCATTCATCCTGGCCGGATATTAATCATGGAAGATCATATCTTTAGACGCTCTGGACCCGCTGTAGTAGGAGTAAGAGTACTGGGTGGTAGAATCAATGTTGGACAGCGCCTATTGACAATTGATGGGGAAAAAGCAGGTAGAGTGAAATCTATCCGTGATGGCGACCATGTATTGAGCGAAGCGAAGCAGGGAGACGAATTAGCAATCGCTATTCAGGGAATCACAATTGGTCGTGGGGTTGATGAAGAAGATGTACTCCTAGTTGACGTGCCAGAATCACATGTTCGGAGATTACGGAAATTAAATATTTCAAGTATTGAAGAGGAAATACTTTCTGAAATAATAGCCATTCATAGAAAAGATGACCATTTTTGGGGTCGGTAACCTTTGAATTATGGTTGATGTTTCAACCCCCAACCCTTTAGTACGAATCGGGCGGGTCAGTTATTGTAGAGAGGTGGGTTGACGATGCAGACAACTATGGGAGGAGACGGACGAACCCGAGATTTGATTGCGACTGTAAGTGCAATTTCAAATGGATTGATGAATGAAGTGTCAAAAGTCATCATCGGAAAGCAGGAAAATCTGCGAAAGGTTACCATCGGTATTCTCTCTAACGGAAACATGTTGCTTGAGGATTTCCCTGGACTAGCAAAGACCCTACTCGCAAACACATTTGCAAGAGCACTTGGATGTAAATTCAAGCGTGTTCAGTTCACCCCTGACTTGCTACCTTCAGATATTATGGGGACTTACATGTACGACCAAAAGGCTGGTGAATTCAAACTCCGACCAGGCCCTCTATTCTCAAACATTCTACTAGCTGACGAGATTAACCGTGCGCCACCAAAGACTCAGGCTGCTTTGCTTGAGGCTATGGAAGAAAAGCAGGTTACAATTGAAGGAATTACCCATAAATTGCCGGCACCGTTTGTTGTATTAGCTACTCAAAACCCAATTGAACAAGAAGGTACCTACCCACTTCCAGAAGCGCAAATGGATCGATTCTTGATGAAGATGTCAATGGGTTACCCTGACCGTTCTGAGGAAAAGGCTATTCTAGCCCGCAGAAAGTTGCGAGGAAAAGATGACCACGATGTGCAACAAATCACCTCACCAAAGAAAGTGGTAGCAATGCAGAAGGCTTTGGAGACTGTTCACATTGACCCTGCAATTCTCTCCTACATCGTTGAAGTAGTCCAGAGAACCCGTGAAGACCACAGGGTAATCACCGGTGCATCACCTCGTGCTAGCCAGTCACTATTCAAGACCGGCCGAGCCTCAGCAGCAGTTGATGGACGAGACTATGTGATTCCTGACGATATCAAGGGCGTGGCACTACAAATCATCAGCCACAGAATCATGCTCAAGCCAGAAGCAAAGATTCGAGGAATCACTGGTATGCACATCACCCGTAAGATTCTCTCTGAAGTGCCTGTTCCAGTCATCCAAACTGCTTGATTGCATTTGTGGTTTTATTGCCGCTTGAATACACAATCAATCGCGGTTATGATTAAGGTTCAAAGCAGAGCCCGTACCACACGAGGGGGGAGAGAGAGATGGACCCGTACAAAATGGTCATTGCCTGCACCAACCAAAAGGGTGGTTGTGCTAAAACTACCACCGCGGTTAACCTAGCTACATCCTTGGCTGAAGGCAACCTTTCTAGAGGCATTGAACCTGCAAAAGTACTACTTGTTGACCTTGACCCACAGGGTAATGCATCTACATCCTTTGGTGTTGATAAGAGTAAACTTGATAGAACTGTATATGAACTTCTAATGAATGATTTAGGGGAAGAACTTCCTATATTAGATGAATATCTGATTTCCCCTGAAATCCTTACAGATTCAATGCGGGAAGCCTGGAAAAATCAGCACCGTTATGAAAAAGGTGGAAGAAAGAAGGAGAAGAAAGTCCCTAAATACATCAAAGTTGAGAATCTGTGGTTACTTCCTTCAAACATCCAACTTTCGGGAGCTGAAATTGAGTTAGCAACCCGAATCGGAAGAGAAACACGACTGAAAGAGGGACTTGCAACTGCCATTCATGAGTTTGATTACATCATCATTGACACGCCGCCAAGTCTTGGATTGCTAACCATCAATGCTCTTGCTGCAGCCAATTGGGTGTTGATTCCAGTACAAACCGAATATTATGCTCTTGAAGGTATGAGCCAATTGATGAATTCAATCAAATTGATCCAGCGTAGAATCAACCCGCATCTCAAGTTATTTGGAATTGCACTTACAATGTACCAAAAAACAAGACTTTGCAATACAGTTTCATCTGAAGTTAGAAGACACTTTGACAAACAGGTTTTTGGAACCATGATTCCCAGGGTTATCTCAATCGCAGAAGCACCGTTAGAAGGGGCTCCTGTTGTTATATTGAAGAAGCCGACTAAGAAAAACAAAGGTTCACAAGCATATTGGGCACTAGCAAAAGAGGTCTCTGATCGGGTGAAGAAATTACGTTATAAGTATGGCGTCAATGAGACTAGTAGACTCAAGTTACATCGTTTACAACAATTAGAATGACACCAAGTCCTACAACTCTGCTTTTAGGCACTTATGGTTCAAATCGTATCATTATTCCTTTATCCAACCGTCATCCTTCTATAGATGTCTTGATTCACGGTGAATAAGTGATAAAATGGGCTCACCGGATATGACATCAATAAGTGTAAGTTTTGAGGTAAGAAGGCAATTAAATTCAATGCGTGCATTGGGGAATTACAAGAGTGTAGATGACTTACTACAACAATTATTGAAGGAGTACAGACTCAATCAAATTAGCAGAGATAGTGATGCACTTCAACAAGCCCTCGGGTCAATAAATGACATTGATGTCAATGGGTTAATTGCTAAACTTGATCTTTCACCTTTTCAGGAGTGAGATAAATGAAGGGACAAGCACCGGCATACTGGATTAACTCAAACACTTTGGTGAGGGGGCTCTTTTCTGAAGGAAGTGATGAGAACAAGTTACTCAAACTCGCCGCCTGTAATACGATTGAACTTCATGCCACAAAGAAAACTTGGAATACAATCCTTTGGTTATTAGTAAATAATCTCAAACAAGACGGTAAACCAACTCTATCTGGTAAAGAATTAGGTGAATTAAAGACTCGAATTCCAGTTGATTTTCACTGAGAAGAAGTTTTGAAATCATTCTTTGTTCTTCGCATCCCACCACTGATGCCCATAGTACACCCACTGCTCGGTTGTCCAACCTGCTGGCAATCCGCCTTCTGGTAATGGAGGAGCGTCCTTTGGCATTTCTGAAGTTTCTGTTTCAGGGGCAGGTGTTGGCTGCTCCTCAACTTCTACTGGCTCTGGCTCTGGCTCTGAAGTGTCATCTGACTCTTCAGTAGATGCCTCCGATGAAGATTCATCATCAGTAAACTTACTTGAATCTGGAACAGCTGAAGGTTTCTCAACATCATCATCCAGATCCCATAGTTCATCCTCAGTTACCCCATCACCGAGTTTTTCATCTTCCCATCCTTTCTGTTCGGTAATTCCACCACGGGTCTTGAATTCTTCTCCCTCTTCAAATGCTTGTAGTTCTTTAGTTGCATCCTGATGGCTGTATTGTGCATCAGGTGCTCGCTTTGCAATTGACGTGCGAACGATTCCAACGAGTCCCCAAACGGCCAAGATTCCTGCAATCAAAGCGATTCCAATACCGCCTCCATATACCAAAAATTCTTTGATTAGTTTTGTCCGCTTTTCACTAGCAGACAACTCTTGTTCATTATTGGAAGTATCCACCGGAACATACACTGAGTCACAATTAGAGTAATCGGTAGGGTTCTTCACACAATACTGTTCAAGAGTCCAAACTGTCGGATCTAAATCATCCCAATCTGCGTTATCCCCAACACTATCACGATCACTATCTACCCACTCACTCTTGTTAGTTGACCAGTCAGTCAACCCATCCCGTTCACCACTATCTTCGTATCCATCTCCGTCAAGGTCAATACAACCAAATCTCTGTATTGTGACATAAATATTGGTTGTACCATTGAAAATTATTCCGCGGGTGCTATTACCCCATTCAGCAGGACACCAATCTGGATTTGAAGCGGGCCAAGGGTTGTCCCCGAAATTATCATCATCAGTATCACACCACTGAGTTGCATCTTGAGGATATGCATCGGCCCCATTTGGATAAGTTGATGAGCATCTTGGATCATCACCCCTAGGATCACTGTAGCCATCATTGTCTGAATCGGAACAGCCATTTCTGTCCTTGTATGAATTCCCAGCTGATGTTGGACAAGCATCTGGATTAGTCCCATTTGGATTGTCACCTAATTGATCGCCATCAGTGTCTTTCCATTGCGAGACATCATTAGGAAATGCATCAGCATCTTGACCTTGTGGATTATCCCCAAATCCATCACCATCCGTATCTTGAAATTGAGTAGGATTAAATGGGAACATATCACCATTATTTCCGCTAGCGTTGTCACCGTGACCATCACCATCTGAATCCAACCATTGAGTTTCATCTAGTGGATATTTATCGGGATTATTTCCAAGTTGGTTATCCCCATATCCATCTCCATCTGTATCTATTTGTTGGGTTGAATCATCGGGGAAGTCATCTACAGCATCAACTACTTCATCCCCATCACTATCTAAATCAAACATGATAATATCCGATTTATCAGAAAACGTTGACAAAATGAAGAACGAATTATCTTGAGCCAATTTAACACTGATAATCTCCCCTAGAGATGAGAACGTTTCCAATTCAGATAAATCGCTACTATTCAAAATTGTTAGATGACCATTGTGGGTTCCTACAATTAATGTCCCATCGGTATTTTGTTCTACTGTCCTGATAATCCCGCCGGTTGAAAGATAGATATCGCTTTTCTTTTGCCAATCTGAGGTGGAGTATGTTATCAACTGCCCAGTTGTAGAGGTAGTAACTAGAGTATCTCCCCCATCAATGAGATACAGACCTTCAACATCACTTTGAATATCCATCATCTCATGAATCATTGAGCCGTTTTGGGCTGATACCCGTACTATTGAATCTCTTCCTCCAGAAATCACACTACCATTTGCCATACCAAGAACCGCAGTCACTTTAGTAAGATGTGTCTGAGTTGTGATTCCAGTAGCTGCTGTGTCATCGTATTCAGCCGCATATCGATAGGCTCTATCACCAACCCATAAGTCACCATTACCGTCCCATCCAAGAGAATCAACACCTGCAATGATGTTAATTGAATAGAGTAAGTCATGGAATTCAGTTGAAATTACCTTTACCCCAGAATCCGTACCAAGAGCAAGCCTGTGTTGGGAATTATCAATCGCTCCACTTGTGATCGACATATTTAAGGAATAATTCCACGATTCTGTAACGGAGCCATCATTCTTGATTTCTAGTGCCATTAAGAAACCTGTTTCATTGACTACTATTGAATAACCATCATAAGTGTTCCACATTCCAACCGTATGACTGTCAATCTCTGATACTACTCCAGCATTTGCTAATGAAGTTGCGCTTGCGGTTGATGAGGCAAGTAGAGGAATAAGTACACCAATCAACAGAAGTGATGAGAGACTTAGCGAGGCGCGCATACTACGATGAGGAGCGTTCTACCTTTGAATGCGACGGAGTAATGATTTTGTCAAAATAATCTCAAGTCAACACAAAATAATGTGCATCACTCTTCTTCAGAACTTGGCAATGGTGTGAGGGTTGTTTTTACTGGAGTTAATTTTGCCACTTGTGGAGACTCAACAGGAATCATCACTTTGACAGTGGTTGTTGTTGATTTAATGTTAGTAGTTTCACTACTCTTTGGTTGTAGAACTGGTCTGCGAACAGGCTTTAGAATGTCTGCAGGCAAGTCTCCGCTATCTCTAATGCGACTTCTTTCTGAAGGAGCGATTCTTTCTCGTACTAGTTTCCCTCCTCCAGGTGGCCCACGTGCTGTTGTTGGTTCTGCACTTTGCTCTTCACCCACATCTTCCCGAACCAATCTTCCTCCACCAGGAGGAGCTCGACTCACAGGAGTTGCTTCTTCAGTAACTGCTTCAGATTCTTTTAGCGTGGTTAATCCTGAAATGGCTGAACTAATATCCAATTCTTCATCCTCGTCCCAATCATCATCTGATGGTGTACCTATTGAAAACATTCCAGATGGTTCTTCGGACTTTTTGGTTTCACTCGGAGGGGCAGGACTACCTACATCCTCTGCAATATCACTCAAAGAACGTGCGGGCTTAGTTGGCTCACCTTCAACTCTGATAGGTGCTCTTACTGGTGCAAGACGTTCAGCCATTGTTGAGCCGGCAGTTGGTCTGGGGATTGTTGTGGCTGGCGTAGGGGTAGTTGCTGCAGAAGTTTGTCCGATTGGAGACCTAGAAGGGGCTAATTTCCCTCCGGCTCCTGATAGTCCAGCTGCAGGGGTTGGGGCTTGTCCTCCTAATCCTGGAGAAGTTGACTTGGGTTGGCCTAATCGACCACCACCAACTAGGCCTCCTGGGCGTACAGCAGTCTCTGGCATCTGACCTTGAGCGCCTTCCAAAGCACCCATCCAGCGCTGGCGGCGATCTAGAACTGTATCTTGCTTCTCAAGATTCTCAGCTTCATCCTCTAACTGTTTGAGACGGACTTCATCTTCCAGGTCTTCATCTGAAACAAGATTACGCTCAAGTTGGGTACGAATCTTTTCTTCAGCCACTTGCTTGAATTCTTCTGAGCGCTGATCAAGGGTTGCGAGACGCTCACGAATTTCTGCTCTCTTAACCGCAAGTTGTGCTTCGATTTCTGCACGGATTTCCGATTCACGGCGACGAACTTCGATGAGGGCTTTGTTACGCATAATCTCCTCACGCTTGGAAAGTTGACGCTCTAATTGGTCTGTAACTTCTGTTTCCTTTCGAGACCTGAACTCTCGTAGCCTAGATTCCATCTCAACCTCAAGTTCCATTGATGTCTCCTGCTTTATCAAATCAAGAGAAGTTTCTTGAGATATCTTCTCATTACGGACTCGAGCATCAATCTCAGCCATAATTTGTCGCTGAACTGCTGACTCTTTGGAACGATATTCCTGTTCTAATTGATCTATCCATTCTTGCTTTCTACCCTCAAAGGAAGAAGAAAGTTGTTCGCGAAGTTCAACTTCTCTGTCATGGCGGAATCGAGATAATCGGCTAGATATTTCTGATTCACGTGAACGGCGGTAGGTTTCAAACTCACCCTCCATTCGGTCTTGAAGCACATCTTCAAGTTCAATGTTGAGGGCCTGTTCTATCTCGTCAATAGACTGGCTGAAAGTTAAGTCGTAACGTTCGCGCAGGCGAAGTTTACGCTCTGCAATACGCTCACCATACTGAGTTTTGAGTTCATTAAGAATTGATGCGCGGACTTCGTCACGTTTACGAGCAACCGCCAACTCCAAATCCTGCTGCATTCGCTCTTCAAGTTGTTCGGTTTCCGAAGTAAGACGCTGTTCAAGTTCAACTTGGAGGTCTTTTGCGATTTCTTCCTCCATTCGATGAGCTCGATGTTCATACTCGCTTCTAAGTCGTGCCTCGCGGGCACGCAGGCGACTGCGTAATTGTCCTTCGAGGCGGCGGCGAATGCCATCTCTAAGTTGAATCTCTCTTTCTGAAAGACGAGAATGCTGTTCTGCTTCTATTATCTCTGCCTGACGACCCTCCTCAGACTTTAGTTGAACCTCCATCTCTTCTTTTAATTCAGATTCTAAATTTGACAACTGCTCCTGGAGGGCTTGGGTTGCCTCAATCTCCATTTTCTCTTGCAAGAAAGCCCGACGACGATCAAACTCTTTGTTCATATCACTAGAAAGTTGAGTGTGAAGTTGTTCACGACTAGCACTAAGCCGGCGTTCTCGCTCAACCTCAAGTTGCTCACGAAGGGATATCTCCTCACGTTCAAGTCTCATATCCAACTCTTCTCGTAATATCTCTTCTTCTCTTCCCAGGGTTTCCTTCTCGAGACGAGAAAGTTCTGATTCCATCTCACTGCGCATTTCTGATTCAAGATCATTAAGAATAGATTGGTGCTCCATTTGTAGAGCACGACCCATAGATCCTTTAGCAGCCGAAAGTCGTTCTGCTTGATCCTTCAAGCGTAGACGGCGTTCCCTACCAAGGCTACGGCGAAGTCCTTCCTCATTGGTTAGATTTCTAGATACCTGACCTGCCCGCTCCAAAGATGGGGAGTCTGTACCAGTAATTTCGTGTCGTAGTTCAGCAAGTGAATGGTCGTCACCACCAACGACTTGCTTTTTCAAATTGGCTAACTTTGATTCTATTTCAGTCAGGATCCCATCCCCTGGAGCACACTGCTCCTAGTACAAACCTGCAAGTCTCTTCCTATTTGAGTGGGCAGGGTGGCATTATCCGTCAAATGGCTATTCCCATACCCTAGGGGTATAATGCCAAACAATAGTTCCCAAATACCAAAACATGCTTCAGAAAGTGACCTTGAAAGCATCTTCACAAGCAGGGCATATAATCTGACGCGAGCCTGGTCGAGGCTTGAGGCGAAGGCGGCGCTCACAAGAAGGGCAAGTGATCTCTACCTTGACAACTTTTGGTTTCACAACAATTTGATTTGAACAGGATGAACAAGCCACTTTTGCAGGTCTCTCTTCAACCCCGCAAACTAAAACTTTGGAACAATTTGGACAAGCGAATCTTTCTTCTGCCCACTCTTTTCGCGTGGCTTCGTGTTCTACTCTTGCTACAGCACCGCATAGAGTACAAGTCTTGGTTCCCAAACCTAGAGGAAGTAACCCCTCACAATTGGGGCAATTGATTAGTGGTGGAGCTATATCGGAGTCAACCTCTAATTGGCCAAGTTCAACCTCTACTTCTTCCTCAGTCACACATTCACCTCAGTTTCGTGGTTTACCAATGATTAGAATCCCACCAGGTGTAAAAGTGAATGGCAAATCAAGTTCAACTCCCCATTCTTCGGCTACACTTTCAAGCATTTTCTTGGCCGCAATGGTTTCCCTTGCAGAACCTGAAATTTCAACCCAATGAACATCTGAACCTCTTCTTATCAGGGCTGACACTTCGTCAGGAAGCCCAGATAAATCCGGTTGACTTACATCAACCCCTCCATCTAAGTCAATTGGTCCAGTAAGTCGCCACCATCGTGCTCTTCCCTTGTCACGATGATTTTCTATGATACCGGCAATGACAAGTTGTTTGAGATGATGATAGAGGTGGTATCTGGTGACCCCAATTGTTTCTTGGATCTGAACTGTAGATTTCTCCTCAACATTTTGTAATGTTTCAACAATACCTCTTCTCGTTTCGTGAGCTAAGGCTACTTGCCGAGCGTCTCCCCGAATCTTTGCCATTTCTATTGTCCCCGCAGTTGCCCAACACTGAGCACTATGCTATAACAAGTTGCCACCTTCAATCGCTACCAGTAACCAACACTATTAGTGAACCCCAAGCCTTCATGCAATCATTTCCGAGTTGCTTGAAAAGGTTGCCAAGAGTACCTAATCTACTCATGCCCTCATCGGCTAACCATATCCCATTTAGTAAAGTAATAATGGCAGTTCCTTCGTGGATAAATACCCCTAAAGCAAGGCTAGCATGCCAACGGTCAACAACTGAGATTACCAATACCAATGTGACGATTATAGAGATTGCTAGATTAATATGTACAATCATTCTAGTCTTTTTAGATAGACGAATTAAACGCGACAAAACCCGAGGGTTATTAGATGGGATTAAAACATCAGCGGCATCAAGATTAACACTCTCTCCGCTACCTACGGCAACACCAACATCTGCAGCCGCTAACGCAGCAGCGTCGTTGAATCCATCCCCTGCCATCAATGTGCAAAGGGCTTGACTACGGCGTTCTACCCAAATGGCTTTACCATCTGGATCAATGTCACCACGACAATATTTTGCATCAATACCAAGTTGGCTTCCGAGTGCCTCAACTGCTGGCTGAGAATCGCCGGAAAGCAATTCCACAGCAATTCCGAGTTCGGAAAATTCATTGATCAAGGATTTTACACCATCTCGTAAATCATCATTGATGAAGGTGAAAACTGCAAGTGCATCATTACTCTTTGACAAAATTGACACACCATGTCCATTTGAACGTGCGTCACCTGCTGCATCTTGCAACGGTTGTGAAATGTTTATTCCTTCGCTGTTGAGCCACTCCTGGCTACCAAGACGAACTATTGAACGGCCACTTTTACCACTAACTCCAGCCACCCCGTCAGCCAGTGATTTTACTTCAATCGGCTCTGCTTCTTCACTTTCAGCAGCCAGCATAATAGTTGATGCATAGGGGTGATTGCTTCGTGCTTCCAAACCAGCAGCGAGAGAAAGAGCTTCTAGCATTGACACACCATCTGCTAGGACTAAAGAATTTAGGCGTGGTTTTCCACTTGTCAGCGTCCCAGTCTTATCTAATAATACTAAATCAACTCGGGCTGTTCTCTCAAGAACATCGCCCCCACGCGCGATGACACCTTGGTGGGCGGCTGTGGAAAGAGCTGTAGCGTGAGGAATTGGTGCGGCTAGAAGCAAAGCGCATGGGCAGGCAACAACCCACAATAACAACATCATCATCCATTCCCCATAGAAAAGAGCAACACCAAATCCTCCAAGCAAAACAGCAGGAACCCAGAATTTAGTGAATAATTCAACGGATGATTGTAAGCGCGGTGGTTTATCTCGATAAGTGTGAACCCTATCAATCAAATTTGATAGTGCGGTATCCTCTCCAACTGCTGAAACTTCAATCAATATTGGCCCCCGAATAAGTACTAAACCAGCCTCAACAAATTCACCTTCTTCTACCCTTATCGGGACGCTTTCTCCAGTCAAAGGTGCCCGGTCAATCTGCCCAACCCCTTCTGTGATAACTCCATCAACAGGAATTAATTCACCACTTCTAACCTCAACCATTGTCCCAGGAAAAACAAGGTCAATGGGGAGTTCCTCTGGTTCTGGACGTGAGGGTTCAAGAGATGATAATGGCGAAATCCCAGTACTAAAGGTGGTTGATGAGACACCAGCTAAACGTGGTTTTTCTCCTGACACTACTCTAGCAACACGCGGAAGACGGTCTAATCCACCTTGCATAGCATCTCTTGCTCTCGTGAGGGCAGATGATTCTAAATGTCCACTTACAGATTCTAATAATACAACCATCAATGCTTCAGGCCACGCCTGTAGAATTGCCGCGCCAATCACTGCCATGGTTGTCAGTATTTGGAAACCAAGTACACGGTTTCTGATACTTGCGATGGCTTCCATAAACATGCGGAATCCACCTACAACCGTACCTAAAATTCCAACTCCAACGATGATAATTGTTGGCGTAGACAACGCTTCTAATAGGATAATTATTGGTAATAAAACTAAGGCAATAGATGCACCAATCAATCGCCAATGTTCTGTTGAAAGGCCAGCTACGTCACCTTTTACCAACTCAACACTCTTGCCAGT
>CAXEOD010000027.1:0-19166 GCA_963997805.1 uncultured Candidatus Poseidoniales archaeon | reverse complement strand
CGGGGCCGCGGTTGTCGCCAACCCCATAATCATAAATTCAGTGCCAAGCGCTCTAATGGGAAATCAAATCACCAATCCAATAGTGGACGCAATAGTGGGCGCAATAGTGGGCGCAATAGTGGGCGCAATAGTCAGCGCTCTGGTCGCGGCCAGAGCCGCAATCAGCGTAATCACTAGACCAGTCACTGAGTTCGGTGATACAATTATTTCTCATATGAGATGTGAATTATCTACTAGTTTCTTTTTAGTGAGTTCTAAAACACTTGGTGTTATCTATGAAACCAAGTAAACTCTAGACTACTCAACGGTTTAATTATTACATCAAGTAATGATAATACATGCCAGCAGTAATTGTAGGGTATGTTAGGTCCCCATTCACGCCTGCGGGGAAAGGTGGACTAGCTCGAATGCGACCAGATGATGTTGCATCAATTGTTGTCAAAGAATTGGTTGAAAGAACAGGAATCAAACCAGAATTGATTGAAGATATTATTGTTGGATGTGCTTTTCCTGAAGGTGAGCAAGGCTTCAATCTTGCAAGGATGATCACCTTTCTTTCTGGTTTACCTAATTCGGTTGGTGGGGTGACAATCAACCGCTTTTGCGGTTCATCAATGCAAGCGATTCATGACGCTACAGGCAGAATAGCAATGGGTGCTGGTGAAGCGTTCATTTGTGGTGGGGTTGAATCAATGACAAGAATCCCAATGACTGGATTCAATCCTATGCCTAACCCTAGACTTGTATCCGATTATCCTGAGGCTTTCACATCGATGGGAATCACCGCTGAAAATCTTGCAGAGCAGAGAAATATTTCTAGAGAGCGCCAAGAAGAATTTGCGGTTCAGAGTCATCAAAAGGCAGCGAGCGCCCAAGCAGCGGGTTCGTTAGCGAGTGAAATTGTAGTCATTCAAACTGAAGATGGGTTAGTTGAGAGTGATGGTTGTATTCGAGCAGATACTGATGTAGAGATCCTTTCAGGTCTTAGACCTGCATTTGATGAGAACGGCACGGTTACTGCAGGAACATCTTCCCCATTGACTGATGGAGTCGCCTTTCTGTTAGTATGTAGTGAAGATTTCGCCGAGAGAAATGGATTAACTCCACTTGCTCGCATTCTCTCTTCTGCAGTTTCGGGTTGTGATCCCGAATTGATGGGAATAGGGCCTGTTGAAGCGAGCCGCAAAGCTCTCAAGCGAGCCGGTTTGGAACTTGAAGATATTGACTTAGTGGAGTTAAACGAGGCATTCGCAGCACAGTCAATTGCAGTCATTGAAGAGTTAGGCCTTGATATTGAGAAAGTAAACCTAGACGGAGGAGCAATTGCTCTAGGTCACCCCCTAGGTGCTAGTGGTGCGAGAATTACTGGGAAAGCAGTCCAACTATTACAGAGGAATGGTGCAAACACAGCCCTCGTCACCATGTGTATTGGTGGTGGCCAAGGTATCGCCACTGTGTTGGAGAGAATAGACTGAGGAGAGTGAATGAATGATTAAAATCCAGCGTGTAGCCGTTATCGGTTCTGGTGTAATGGGCGCCGGAATTGCTGCCCATTGTGCTAACGCAGGTTGTGAAGTCTTACTCCTTGACATTGTTCCACCTGACATTGAAGAGGGTGGGGACAGGAATGCCTTCGCACAAAGTGCCATTCAATCAATGGCTAAGTCCAACCCTGAAATGTTGATGCATCCTGATTATTCCTCTCGAATCAAGATTGGAAACCTAGAGGATGACCTTCATCTATTGGCAGAGATTGATTGGGTAATTGAGGTAGTATTGGAAAGATTGGACATCAAGCATCAAGTCTACTCTAAACTCACAGCACACCTCAATCCCGAAGCAGTCCTCTCATCAAACACCTCAACCTTACCCCGCTCAGCCCTAGTGGAGGGTATGGACCAGGATATTGCCTCACGATTTCTAATCACCCATTTCTTTAATCCACCAAGATATCTTCCTTTACTTGAGGTTGTTTCAGGTTCAGAGGTATCTGATGATTTACTGTCTCGTTTTACCCAATTCGCTGATGTTCGCCTAGGAAAACAGGTGGTAATGTGCAATGACCGTCCAGGGTTCATAGGAAACAGGTTAGGCGTATTCTTCGTACAAAGGGCGATTTATGAGACACTTCAAAGAGGGTTTACAGTAGAGCAAGCTGACGCTATGCTAGGACTTCCAATAGGCCTTCCTAAAACTGCAGTGTTCGGCCTGATGGACCTCGTAGGTATTGACCTCATCCCCCACATCATGGAGAGTTTACTCACGAATCTGAACGATTCAGATGCGATTCATCGGTTTGCCGGTGAGGGCGGAGAGATGATTCAACAGATGATTGCTGATGGATATACTGGACGCAAAGGCAAGGGTGGATTCTATCGTCTGAACACAGACGAGGGGCAGCGGGTAAAGGAGGCGAGAAATTTGGTAACTGGAGAGTACGCTCCAGCCGAAAGAAAGGCAGCCTTCCCTTCAGCTAAGATGGGTAAACAGGGGCTTCGCCGTTTACTGGAACACCCGGACGAAGGTGCTTCGTTTGTGCGTGAAATACTTCTAGACACATTGGCTTACGCCGCAACCCTCGTTCCTGAGGTGACTGATTCAGTAGCTGATGTTGACTTAGCAATGCGTATAGGCTACAATTGGAAGAGAGGACCTTTTGAGATGATAGATCAACTAGGTGTTGATTGGTTAATCACAGCGTTAGAAGAAAGTGGTCGTGAGGTACCACCCTTGCTGCTCCTTGCAAAGGGTTCAACCTTCCATGAAGTCAGCAATGGCGAGCCTAATTACTTGGTTTCAAGCGGTGATAGGGTTGTCTTGGACCGGCCACCAGAAACCTTGTCAGTTGCTGATTTGAAGAGGCGCGGTTCTCCTCTTGAAAAGAACCCTAGCGCAAGTATTTGGGATGCTGGTGACGGTGTATTGCTTGTTGAATATCACTCTAAGATGAATGCAATGGATCCGATGAGCATGGAGATGCTTCTTTCTGCAGTTGACCTCGCGGAGACTGAAGATTGGAAGGGCATTCTCATTGCAAACGATGGCCAGAACTTCTGTGCCGGTGCCAATCTTGGTCTAGCACTCTTCGCCGTCAACCTAGGCGCTTGGGAGGAACTTGAGCAGTTCATTGCCCTTGGTCAAGAGACGTATTCTGCACTAAAGTACGCCGATGTTCCTGTAGTTTCAGCATCTACTGGAATGTGTCTAGGCGGCGGGTGTGAGGTGTTGCTTCACTCTGACGCTGTGCAGGCTCATTCAGAGTCTTACATCGGCCTTGTTGAAGTTGGAGTTGGAATCATTCCAGCTTGGGGTGGTTGTAAGGAGATGCTTGGGCGGCTCGCTCAGAACGGTTATGCCGCTGGTGGCCCAATGGGACCAGTGACCAGCGCATTCGAGACCATTGGTCTTGCAAAGGTGGCAAAGTCTGCACAGCAGGCACAGGACATCGGTTACCTTACCCATAATGATAGAATTACAATGAATAGGTCACGACTAATCCATGATGCAAAGCAACTTGTGCTTGAATTGTCAATTGATTATGAGCCACCCACACCTCATGTATTCCATCTCCCAGGCCGAACCGGAAAGGCAGCACTTGCTCTTGCAGTTGCTGACCTGCGACGTTCAGGCAGGGCAACGCCGCATGATGTGATAGTTTCAGATGCATTAGCTGAGATACTTTCGGGCGGAGATACTGACATGGTGGATATTCTCACTGAAGAGGATGTTCTAGAGTTGGAGCGGGAAGCCATCGGTAGGCTAGCTCGTAACGAAGACTCACTGGCAAGAATGGAGCACATGCTTGTAACCGGCAAGCCGTTGAGAAATTGAGGTAAGAATATGGTAGTCTGGAATCCCCCCGTCCGTGAGTACGACTTTCTTTTCAACGAGATATTTGACGCGATAGGCTCAATGAAAGGTCTAGGTTTTGAGGACTTTGATGCCGATTTCCTCGCTATGCTGATGGAGGGCTGGGCGACACATACCAAAGATGTCTGGCTTCCAATCAACGCGCTAGGTGATAGGGAGGGACTCAAGTTTGAAGACGGGCATATCACCATGCCTCAGGAGTTCAAGGATGCTTATCGAAAAGGTATCGAAGAAGGCTGGCTCTCAACCGCGTGTAAGCCAGAACACGGTGGCATGGGTGTCCCAACTTTCTTTCAAGCAGTCACTTGGGCTGAGTTCGGTACCTCTGCTTGCATGGCTCTAAGTGTCCTGCCTGCTCTCTCCATAGGCGTTTATGAGGTCCTAGCATCCAATGGTAGGCAGGACCTCATTGACTACTTCGCACCCCACCTCGCTTCTGGAGAATGGTCAGGAACGATGTGCTTAACCGAACCCCATGCAGGAACTGACCTCGGTATCATATCATCCAAAGCCGAACCACAAGATGATGGCACATATCGAATTTCTGGCACTAAAATATTCATCACCTATGGAGAGCATGACATGGTCGATAACATCGTCCATTTGGTACTTGCCAAGGCTCCTGGGGGCCCAGACGGTAGCAAAGGCATATCGCTCTTCTTGGTTCCAAAGTACCTGCCCGTTGAATGGCAATCGGGCGGCGTTGAGGGGATTTCCCATGAATTAGTAACTGAGCATAATGGTGTAACCTGCTCGGGTAGTGAGGAGAAGATGGGAATCCATGCTTCTCCGACTTGCGTAATGAATTTCGACGAAAGTGTAGGCTGGTTGGTCGGGCCACTACATGGTGGCATGCCGCTCATGTTCCAGATGATGAATCGCGAGCGTGTGGCTACGGGAATGATGGGTCTTGGCCTTGGTGAGATTGCTTACCAGAATGCACTAGCTTGGTCAAGAGAGCGTCGTCAAGGCCGGGATTTGAAAGGAACCAGCGACCCGAACGAGCGGGCCGACAACATCCTCGTTCACCCAGATGTCCGCCGCATGCTCCTTGAAGCCAAGGTCAACAACGAAGGCTGTCGGGCCCTAGCAGTTTGGACTGGTATCTTGCTAGATCAGATGCACAGCGACGACCCAGAAATCGCCGAGCCGGCTGAGGCTCTTGTCGCGCTATTCACACCTATCGTCAAAGCCCACTTCACTGACCTCGCTTGCGAAACTGCCAGCACCTGTATGCAGGTTATGGGTGGAGCTGGCTACTGTAGCGAGTTTGGAGTTGAACAGTATTACCGCGATGTCAGAATCTCAAAGATATGGGAAGGGACTAACGGAATCCAGGCTCTTGACCTTGCAGGTCGAAAGATTACTCAGGGCTTTGGAAAGAATCTACGTCATCTGTTGTGGCCGCTGACAGAGTTCATCGAGGAGAATCGGGATAATCCAGAGATGGACGAGTTCAACAAACCACTCCACCAAGGCGTCAGGGGGCTCCAACAGATTACCTTGCTAATGATCTCCGAAGGAATGGCCGACCCTCACTTCTTAGCCGCAGGGGCGACAGACTACTGCCGCTATTTCGGAAATGTTCTGCTGGCCTATATGTGGGCCAAGATGGCGAAGGTCAGCCTCAAGAGAAAGGGTGAACCATTCTATGATGCCAAGTTGGCTAGTGCACGCTTCTTCTTCAAGCGAATTTATCCAGAAACAATCAGTCTTGCAGCCAAGATTCAATCTGGCCCCAAAACACTGATGGACTATCCGGAGGCGATGATGTGACACTGATTAGAGAGGATCAATACGGCCTTGTAACACCTCATGTTCAACCAGAGGTTAGATACATACCCACTTTCCCAGATTTACTAATATTCATTCTCTCATCAGAAGTACTTGCAATGTTGCTTATTCCAAATTGGGCTTCCAACCCAATTGCTTGGGTGATGGTTGGTTTGTCATTACCGGTGTTTGTTTGGTTGCTATTCCGCCGTGTTGTGATTCATTTAGTATTTACAACCCCAGAACCAGTGGTAGGAAAACTGGTCGATCCACGTTGGGCGCCCTTTAGGTACGTTGGTTGGGGTGGCGATGTAAAGACTGCACACCTGCTTGAAGTTGATGGCGGAGAAGATGACCTTGTTGTTATTCTACATGGTCGAGGGTCATCCCTTCGTAATGTGGAGTCTAGAGCATTACACCTAGCAGAACTTGGAGCAAATGTCGTTGGCCTGAATCTACGAGGGCATGGAGACTGTGACCGCAGGCAGGATTGGACTCTACTCAAAGTCGCGGAAGACATTGAGGCCATGTTAGAATCACTAGAACATGAGTTGGGTTCTGACCTTCCAGAGAGGGTGTGGTTCTATGGCCATAGTGTTGGAGGGTTCATTTGCATCTGGTTAGGTGCTAACCCGAAAAGTTGGTGGGAAGGACGTTTGGCAGGGGTGATGCTAGAATCACCTGCGACGTCATTTCCTCTTGCTGTTGAATCAATATTACCACCTCAATTCGGGGCTTTCAAACCCTGGGTGAGACAAATCCTTCGCCGCGAGCATGAGCGAATCCACCCCGACCTCTCAATTCGTTACGCGACAGCTCAGGTACCACATTTTGGAATGCCGTCAGTTCCGATATTACTGATGCAAGCGAGGCGTGATAATCGTCTTGGAATCCAACATTACAACCTCATCACATCTCATTTAGATGATTCTGCTTCAGTACATATGATGGTATCTCAACCTCACACATCGGCGGTTGATAGTGAGGAGAGGAAGTCAATTCTTGAGGAGTGGCTAAAGCCGCGGCTCGGAGGAGCAATGGAAGGATTAGTATGAGTTTGAAAAGAAGATTTGAGCGCGCAGCAAAGAAAGTGTGGAGATTGAATTATAGGCCCGATAATAACACATTATTGCGACTTTATGCGCTGTATAAGCAGGCTACTGATGGCGATTGTGAAGGTAAAGCTAGAGGTGATATAAAAGAACGCGCTAAGCACAAGGCTTGGCGTAACTTCAATGGCACCTCTGAAGTTGATGCAATGGAACAATACTGTAACCTTGTAAAATCTTTGATGGGGTAGTCCATGCCAATAGATGAGAATAAATTGGTATCCGAGTATAGAGGTCTTCTTGGCTCAATCAAGTTCAGGATGTTTTCTCTTCTCTCAATGCCCACAGCGAGATTCGCAGGTCTTCGGATGGACCGTATAGACGATGAAATTTGTGCGACATCCATTCCTGGTGGGTGGCGTTCACAGAATCCGTTCAAAACTATGTATTGGGCCGTACAGGGAATGGGTGCTGAACTAGCTACCGGGGCAGCTCCTTTTGCGATATCACGTGCTATGCCTGAGAAATTACGCATGTTTGTCGTTGGTACTGAAGCATCATTCATCAAAATCGCAAAGGGACGTATAACATTCACCTGCGACGAGGTGTCATCCGCTCGTAATGCAATAGAGAAGAGTATGGATTCGGGAGAATCTGTTGAGTGTGATATCAAGTCTACAGGAAGAGACTCTTCAGGCGATATCGTCTCCGAATGGATATTCAAGTGGAACTTCCGCGTGTTAGTTGACTAGGTGAGGGTATGGTGAGTACTCGGTTTACCAAACATGCAGGTGTTGAGCATCCTATTATCTGCGGAGCGATGTATCCTTGTTCAAATCCTGAGTTGGTTGCAGCAGCCTCTGAAGGAGGTGGTTTGGCAATTATGCAACCAGTTTCAATGACTTATGTACACGGCCACGACCTACGTGAGGGGATACGCTTGATGCGAAATTTGACAGATAAACCAATTGGTTTCAATGCATTAATCGAGAAAGGTAGCAAGAAATATTTCGAGAAGATGTCTGACTGGATTGATATTGCTCTTGAAGAAGGTATTCGGTTTTTTGTAACTTCCTTGGGCAAGCCAGATTGGGTTTGCGAGAAGGTCCATGCCTACGGTGGCGTGGTTTACCACGATGTTACTAACCGTAAATGGGCACAGAAAGGCAAGGACTGTGGTGTAGATGGACTAATTTGTGTCAACAATCGTGCTGGAGGCCATCTTGGGCCGAGTACAATGGAGGAAATGTATGATGAATTGTCAGACATGGGTCTACCACTGATCTGCGCTGGCGGGATAGGTAGTGAGGCAGAACTCAACAAGGCACTTGAGATTGGTTACGACGGTGTTCAGATGGGTACAAGGTTCATTGCCACCACTGAGTGCAATACTCCAGAGGATTACAAAGACGCAATTGTTGGTGCTGGAGAGGATGATATCACTTGGACAAATAGATTGACAGGAGTTCCAATTTCTGTAATCAAGTCACCTAGATTTAAGCAGGAGAATTCCTGGCTGACTCGCAAATTACTGAATAGCAGGTTTAAGCACACAGCAAGGATGTTCCTGAATGCTAATTCATTTATCCGCCTTCGAAAAATATCTAAGAGTAAAAGTAAGAATACGGACAAGATGAAGAAATACTTCTCAGCAGGAAAGAGCGTTGAGACAGTTAAGAGCATTGAGTCGGCCACTGTAATCATGAACCGGCTGGGCGAATCTCTTAACTCGAATCCCAACTTAGTTGATGGTTGATGGGATATTTCAAGCAGTCTTCTTGACAAAAGTAGCATTGAATGTCGGCCAGTAGATTAAATTGCTAAGTAATTAATTGAACAACCTTGTTCCGTCCAATCAGAAATCAGTGGGTATAACGGGAAAGAGCCTGAGCATTATCCACGGTTACGAAACCAAACCTCTCTTGCAAAGCCCGTGCTGGAACAGTGAAATCAGAGTCTCGTGAAGCGATTAGAATGGAGCCGAATCCTTCCAAACTCTCATCAGCAAGGTAGGCTGAAAACATCATGATATCTACATCGCCAGCTTCCGGGTAAAGTGCTTCACCATTGATTTCTTGCCGCTTTGCTTGAGAATGACCCCTACTAATCTTTGAATCAGTAATATCTGAGTAAACTTTCTTCAGATCAACAAAGAAGGTTTCGAATTCGGGTCGTCTAACCTGAACTAATTCGTTGATGTTTGCCCCAGTTTCTGGATTCCAAGAATTATATTCCGTAATCACGGCGTCAGCCAAGGTAACAAGTGATTTTTCTGTGATTTTTTCATCCCATAGTTTTGGATCAATCAGTCTGTCACCGCAGATTTTTCTCATTCTTCCAGGAATAGCGGCGATGTTTCTCAATTCATTTCTTGTAGTCGCTGGAATGAACATTTCAATTCTACCTTGATGATTTCGATATAGTAGAGTCTTGTGGAATTCTCGTCTACTATCAAGATGCATTGGCACCTCTCGTTCAATCTCAAGTTCGCGAAGAATTCGTTCTGCTAAAGCATCTACCAAAAGGTTGGTATCAACTACTACCAAAGGTTTCAATGCGAGATTATTAAGGTGGATTCGTTGACGTACAGGAATCACATTCTCAGTTCTAGAGTACATTGTTCTCTGCATTTCCGAAAGTCGCTTAAGACCTCCAACATCGAACTTGCTACTATTCATCGCTCGTTCGTAAATCAGTAAACCGTGCTCAGGTCCCATCTCATCAGCGGCGCGATTAGCAACACTGAAAATTTCAGTGAATTCTTTTCGGTTCAGTGCCTTTTGGAACACCTGTTCAATATCAGCCCCTCTACGTTTCCTACCTTTTTGTACCCGATTAATAGCGGCAAGAACTCGGCCTCGGTAAGGTTCCTCAGGGAGTCGGTGAATAGATGGATATGTTAGATGTAGATTCAATCCCTCTACGGAGTGCGTTATTTGTTCAACTTCGTAGGTCTCTCCCTCGTCGTTTTTCTTCTCAATTATTGTTGACTCTGCGACATTTGCTAGAATAGTACCTCTCGCTTTCTCAAGATTACCTCTGTCTGCTTCGTCATTAACTTGGAGGTAGAGTTTGAATCTACCTGTGATGTTGGCTTTGAGGCCAGATTCCGATTCCAGCAGTTCAATTGCTTCTGGCCAATTACCTGCGTGGGCGTAAGATATCAGCGCCTCTTTGTTCAATTTTTGACGTAACTCAAAGTTATCACAGCGGGTTGCGGCTGTTTGATAGGATCTTGCTGCTTGAAGTCTATTTCCACCCTTTTCTGCATATCTTCCGGTGGCAATTGATGCTTCCATCGAATTTGCATTGTTATTTTTGTACCATCTCTCTAGAGCACCACTAGCAACGCCGTGTTCCAGTACTTGGGCATTCACATTTCTCATCAGACGATATGTTGGAGGAGCACTTGTGAGAACCTCTTCAATAATTGCTTCAGCTTCTTCGTGGGTATCACTTTCAGCAATTTGCAATAAACTGTCAGCCCTATTCAATTTAAGATTGAGAATCAACTGATTGAACAGCATTCTCTCAATATTTCCCATCTCAGAAGATGATATACTTTCTTCCATTTTCAGAAGCAGTGGTTGAGGCACAAGTCCGTCGCCATCCTCCATCATTGCTCGACGGCATTGTTTGAATGATTGAAGTCCTTCAGAGTCAAGTAAGGAACTAACCTGTTCAAGGTCAGCTATTCCGCCATCAAGTAAAGAGGTGAGAGCAAAGGCAGCAGGTGAAAGAAAACTTGGCAATTCAACATCAGACAATACTAGGAAAGCCTCACGGCGAGCGAGGCGCGCCCAAGTCAGTAAATCATTGTCGTTCTCAGCACCAATTAATCTAGCAGATACCAAAGTTAGGTGGGGATTAACTTGAGCAGAATCGGGATGTGCTGCAAGTAAGCCAGTGAGCGCTGAAATGTCACCCGTAGAGGTGTACAATTCAAGCATCATTTCTTCGGTATCTTGGTCCGCTGAACCGCTTCCATCAAGTAGTTCAGAAACTGATAATCTGATGTTTACAGGGATTGCTTCATGGCCCAAAAGAATTGAAAAATCCAGATTGGATTCATTGGCAATCACCTTTTCTAATTTTGCAACCACACTTTCGTGGCAAGAAGAATTGAGTAAACTCAAGGCAATTTTGAGTTGTTGATTATTATTGATATTGAGGCTGGGGAAGTGTTCACAAGCACTTTCAGAATCACCATCATTTGCCATAGACTCAACGATTGCCCACTTTATCTCGGAAGCATCCATTTCGATTCCACGAATTTCACTCCATGAGTTCAACTCATCCAAACCCATCTCTAATTTTTTGAGAGATAAGCCAGCCCCGCCTTCAGGTGTCCTTGCCCATGCATGGGCGCGACACGCATCATTCAGAGAGTTCCCTTGTTGAAGGGATATACAATCATCCCATACACTATTGTCCCCATTTTTAATGTTAATCAGAAGGACCTGCTTTGCTGAAATGTCACCGATAATTCCTTCTTCAACTGCTAACTGTTCAAATCTTGATTTAACATCTTCAAGTTGTGCACCTGATGCAAGGATTGCAGCAAGAAACCCAATCGAACCTTTTCTTTCTTCAAGTAATCTAGAATCAAGGTGCCGAGACAGCCATTGAGGCTTTACTACTCCTTTTCTAGCCATCAAATCATACAGTCTCTTTAGGGGTGCTAATTGAGTTGCCTTGAGTTGAATTCCAAGTGGTGGTTTGAGTAGATTAGTAAGTAATTCACAATCGGTAGCATCAATTCTACATGATTCTAGCCAATCCGCATCATCCTCAATTTCAACTTCAACAGAATCGTAGACTCCTAACTCTCCAAGTACAGGTTTGAAGGTAGATGCGAGTGAGTGAAACACGGGATGAACTCCCTGTGATTCGCATTGTGAACGTAATTGGTTCAGAGTGGTGTTCCAATTATTATCCCAGTCTTCTCCCATCATAGCCTTGTGCATTAGTAGAGTGGCGAGGCGATAGTCCGCGTCACTTTCACCAGTAAGTAGTGATTTGACGTCTTCCAAATCCCATTGTTGCATCATCATGCGATCGCCTCGGCCGCCCCGCCGACCAACTCTTTTCTTCCCCTTACCAGAGGATGCAGAATTGTTTTCAGCGTCATACTTGAAAAGATTGAAAATCAAGCCTTGCCATTCCCCGCCCATCATACCCCAAGATTCAGTGGTCGGGGCAGTAGCCAACCTCCTACCAGGGTTGCCATGACTTCTCTCTTCAGACTCTTCTAAACATTCTAAGAGGAATTGTCGAGTCATGTTACACCTCCTAATTATTCTCTGCCGCGATGCTTGGTGTACATCAACCCAACGATAGAGTTCCCCTAAGGGAACTCATGCCACATGATGAAATGTTGACACCCATTCAGCCATTACATGAGCATTGCAGAAGTGCTAATTCTGCTGTTACATCCCTTATTTTCCCTAATTGTCATTTTCTGGATGTACAAACAATATAATCACCGAAAAAACAGGAGAGAATTAAGAGGCCAACAAGCAAAGGATGCAAGAGAATCCCACGAACGAGTCGGCGAGACATTATATCGGTCGGCTTTAGCAGTCATCGCAGTCGGTTTTATTGTAAATTTTAGTTTTGGATGGGTTGGTGGAGAAGGCTACTCATCTGTATTTCCTAGTGCATTACATGGTTGGTTTGGCGTAGTTGGAATTGCGGTATTAACAATCACAGTTAGGAAAGGAAGATTAGTAAAAAATCAACGAGAATCGGGTGAAAAATTCACTCATGAATTACAACGTCACGGGAGGGCAAGCGATGTGATGATGGTCCTAATCGTTTTACATGCTTTTTTAGGGTTTATTTATCTCTTCCAATTACTAGTAAAGTAATCAAATTCTAGTTGTAAATGAATTCAATTACCCAGATTTATATTATCTTGATTTTGATTCCAAGCCTTTAGCCAATAGTCAATATTGCGGGTCAAATCACCGTCTCGTAACTCTCTATTCTCAACCACACCATTTTCACTTACAGGCATGATGCGACATCCGCAAGCGTTTCGGTGACCACCCCCATTTTCATCAAACATAGTGGCTAAAGTGGAGAGATCAAATATCCCTCCTTCGGTGTGTAGAAATGAGTTTGAATAAAACGAGGCAGATAGGGGCCAAGCCTCATTATCACCTATTTTTCCTTCTTTTGAGCCATGGACGATAAGACACGCGTCGCAATCTTTGCCAAAATGAGCAGTCACGAGATAACCATTGGTACGTAATCCAGTTTCTTCAAGGTTGCAAATTGCTAACCTGTTTTCAATGATTGATTTGGAATTCAGAATATTTCTGATATCTTTCATTTGCATTTTCATAGCTTCAATTCGAACAGCCGTTTCCGGTTCTTTGACAATTTCTGCAACTGATTGACCTGCAACTAATTTTCGTAGTAATGAACGAGAATATTCCTGATCAGATGAAGTCACAGTTCGTGAAATCCAGACCACAGGGTCATCAGAGAGAAACTCGTCTGTGCTAATGCGCCCACCATCTAACTTGTCAACCATGTCCATTATTGGTGCAAGTGCTGTGAGATCAAATAATGGTAGAAATAATTCATAGGCAACTCTAGCAGCAGAATCAGCCTCACGCCAGTGAATGTAACGGCCTTTTGCAGTAAACTCATTTTCTTGTATTTCACTGGGGCGATTTGTAACATGGTGGTCAATATACAGGCCGCACTCAGGGTGGAAGGGAAGGTCGCAGAGTGCTGTATTCGCATTGATGATGTCATCTAAATATCCACTTCGAATTTCAGCAGGATGGGAGAATACAATATCTGCATCCGGCCATGCAGTTTTGAGGACCGCTCCAGCCACCAAGCCATCTAAGTCACCATCGGCAACGATGAGCCGAATGTCAAGTGATTTGATGAGAGTGTGTGGTGGCATAATTTGTCGGGAGGTAATCACCACCATAGCCGTATTGATGAGAATCATCATACGTATTCGCAATGAATATGGGACAGCCCCCCATCGCCTATGTCATGGAGACATCATGTGGCCTAGTTTTGGTTAACTATGATATGCTCCTGATATTGCAGTACCCACAAGGTCATTGGGATTTTGTGAAAGGACATGTTGAACAGGACGATGAATCGTTTGAGATAACTGCGCTACGAGAATTGGCTGAAGAAACGGGAATTGATTCAGCAACACTAGTTCCGAATTTCCAGACACGTACTGAATATCAATTCTCCCACAAAGGAGAGGTTATCGACAAACAGGTACACTGGTTTCTTGCAGAGACTGATGAGATGATAGTCAAATTGTCAAGCGAGCATGTTGGTTTTCTTTGGCTTTCATGGAACGACGCAATGGAACAGTTAACTTTTGATAATTCAAAACGTGTACTTTCAGCAGCCAAAGACCATTATGAAAGCCGCTGAAATTAGTTGGGGCGGAATTCGAACCCGTGAATTACTGGTTGCGCTTTCCGAGCGGTTCCCATAATTCCTCATCTTCACCCAAACGAGCAGTGATAACACGGCACATCACAAAAAGCCAATCAGACAATCTATTGAGATAAGTTAGGCTAACAATTCGCACTGAATCATCGCCTTCATTATCCCGCAATGTTGCTAACCGGCGTTCACAGCGCCGTGTAACAGCTCGAGCAAGATGGAGATTTCCCACTACTGGATTCCCACTAGGTAAAATGAATGAAGAAAGAGGTTCAACCTCTTCTAACCATTCATCCATTTCAATGACTAATCGTTCACATGATTCATCAGTAAGAACTTGCATCCCTTCTGGAATAGAATCAGGTGTAGTTGAGCATTCTGCTCCAAGATCAAATAATTCCTGCTGTAAATGAGCAAGTGTTTTGTCAAATTGACTTTGAGCAGTCAAAACAGTTGTTCTTGGCCCACCATCTAGAGTGGTTATAGGCATTCTTTTCAATTCCATCCTAACAACACCTATGAGGCAATTTAACTCGTCAATACAGCCAACCACTTCAAGGCGATCATCACCTTTTGAAACCGTTTCACCATTCAGGTGTACAGTTGTACCTCTGTCACCTATGCCAGTATGGACTTTGGTGATTCGAACCATTACAACCCTCAATACGCTGGGGTTTGACTCATGTTATCAATCCCGAGGTTGCTGAAATCAAGTCATCTGGGGTTGGATGTTTCGCTTAGAGTTGAATTTTTGAAAGACTAGAGTACCAACAATGAGCCAGACCCCTAACTCAATGGTGACTAGAAGCCAGGACCATGGTCCAAGAGCCCCTAACATTGCTTCTACATCATAGGGAACTCCATGAGTGCCGATGAACGCCGCTTGGGAAAGAACATTGGCGCTAAACCAAACCATAACGGCTCCCCAACCAATCATTGCGGTATTCGTATTTTTCCCTACTATCAACTTATTACCGTAAGTAAATTGGTTTTCATATGTTATAAAAGTGACTTGGATTTGTAACGGGATAACCCACTTTACAGTTAAATATTAGAAATCTCACTCTTCACTTTTTGTGCCTTTTAGATGGGAAAGAGATGCCTCCAAAGTCTTAATCCAAGCCGAATCCATTGATTCTTCACCACCCAAGCGTTGTAATCTTTCATGGTGTTCTGCTGCCTGTTCATTATTTCCAAGATGGTCGTGAATTTTTGTTAACGCTAAATGACTCATCGCGTTGATATATTCTTCTTCAAAATCCCAAGCACGTTCAAAGTAGCCAATAGCGCCTCTTGTACCGGATAGTAATCCTCGTTCAACTTGGCGTAAGCCAGCGGCTGACCACATTCTCGCGGTAGTTCCAACAATCATTCCTTTGAAGAATAGATATACTTCAAGCAGGATTAATATTGACAGGGTGATGAATGCAGTACCCTGTTCAGCATTGGAAGAGAGTGCCCAATCTTCAGCAAACAGAGCCCCAGTGCCAGCGCATAGAAGCACGCCCGAAAGCGGGCCAACAATCACGTCTCGATTTGTTATTGCAATATGCCATGCACCAATTAGCATCTGGATGCCACCAACGATAGTAACGATAGTAGCAGCCACTCTAGCCTCATCAAATTGGCGCGGCGAAGTCGCTGATATCCAAAGCATTCCAGCAATCGATAGCAGGATTAATCCATGTTTTCTTGAGATTTCAGGGAATGGTTGGTCGCGGCTGAAATAGACTAGAATCCCACCGATAAATGCTAACAGCACCACCCACACAATATTCTCCACGAGTACTGCCGGCAATATCTCGGTGATGAACCCAATGGTCCATCATGTTAGTTTGAAGGGCGCCAACCTGGTTGCCAAAAAGACTCTTCATTTAGGAGTATTATCCATTTTTCATTATCACAAACTAGTAGTTCATCCGCTCTTTTTTCTAATCCTTCAAAGAGCAAATCTGGTAGTTCCATTCTTCGGTGAGCCCCGTGCCAATCTTCTCGTAGAGATTTTATTGCTTCCATACCACTAATCCGGTCATCGTAATGGGTTTCACAAAGTGCTTGTAAATCAAGTAACCAAGTCCTAGTGCCCCTAATCTGTGGGTCATTAGAGAGGTCCGCTCCTTTACGAGTGAAAGGCCACCATCCCATGAGTTAACCCTGACCCCCCGTCTGCCTTGAGACTATCGTGAGTTAGAGAAATATGATGGCTAAGTACTCATCTCGGATATTATGGGGAGGATAGTGGTACACACTCATGGTCGGCCGCGGGAGAAATCCTATGGCCGTTTAGTTGACATTTATTTGGAACGACTTGCTAGTCATGGCTTGAAGTTCCGACAGCATTCTGAGAAACTGAATCATGACCAATATGTAACCAAGTTGCAAGGGGCTGCTTCTGGGGATACGTTGATTCTTCTTGATGAAAATGGTGAGAGTGGTTCAACGGAATGGTTCGTAGAGCAATGGAAAAAATGGAAGTTATCGGACAGCAATACTCACCTTGCTATTGGCCCAGTTGATGGGTTTGAGAAATCTGCCGTAGAGGCACATCAAACAATGGGTTTGGGCCCAATGACAATGACTTATGAGATGGCAGCTGTAGTTTTGCTTGAACAACTATATCGCGCTAGTGAAGTTGAGCGCGGTTCATCATATCATCGTGGTTGAACAGATGATTGTCAGTTATCCGAATAGTTTACCAAATGCAGTATTAGAGGGATGATTCAGATGTGGTGTACATGAGGCGACAAAATAATATCGCCTTGATGGGTATGGCTGGGGTTGGTAAAAGCTATATCGGTAAAAAAATAGCAGCAATTTCAAATTATGAATACATGGAGACAGACAAACTCATCGCTGAGCAGGCGAATCAAGAGGGTAAGAGATACCACGACCTTTCTGATAATGATTTCTTGAGGATCGAGAAAGATGTTTTTATGAAAATGGGCGATTTGTCAGGTAAGGTTATTGATACTGGTGCTAGCGTTATTTATGATCAAGACGTTATGCGTAAAATCGCAGAGTTTGCTCATGTTGTCTATATTGAAGATAGCATTGATGTTATTAAAGACCGTTTTAATGCTCGTGGTCCTGTGCCTTTGATGCGTATTGAGGGTAAGACATTCGAGCAGTTATTTACCGAAAGGCAGCCGTTGTATGAAAAGTATGCACAATCCATGGTAACACGGAACAGTTTTCGTGAAAATGATGCTCGGCTGGTGGCGGAGCAAATACTTGAGTTTGTAAGAGATGATGAATCCTAGATTTTGGTCTTGAGAAAATAATCTCTGAAGTTTACAGTGAATAATCGGGTCCGAATATTTCGCAAGGGTCTATCCGAAAACCCTTTGAAACAGATATTGAATTTCAAAGTGCTTTCAGTGCGTCCTTCGATACGCTACCCTATGTATCAAGAGTGGTTGGAAGGGCCCCCCTTGAATCAAACACAAAGAAGAATTGAGAGATTGATGGTGGATCAATGGATGCTACTCATCGCGCAAGAGCGGTGAAGGCAACTTCAATTGCCCGTTTGAATTCCAAGGCAATGCTTGCCCATCAATTGGCTCAAGTTCATCAAACCACGCTGCATGTTCATCGAACTTGGCGAAGAATGGACGTTCTACCAACTCAGGTTCACGACATTGAAGAAATCTCAACACGAAGACTTTGACCCCATCAATCTCTGAGATTCCATCAATGGAAACTTTGCCAGGACCACAGGACATCGATGGTCCGCGAACAGTTCTCGCTAGGCCTGTGACATTGGACACCGCCTCTTGATAAATCTCAACTGCATCCGAAAGTGGTACTTTGAAGTAATGTTGCGCACCTGTATCTCTTGCGATGAACATGTAATACGGGACGATGCCTAAGTTGACCTCCATTCTCCACTTCTGTGCCCAAAGGTCTGCCGAATCATTGAATCCAGCGATGAGAGGAGCCTGAGACCGAATCACTGCGCCGGTTCTTTGTATCCGTTTCACTGCCTTCTTGAATGTGGGGGATTCCAATTCTCTAGGATGCCCGATATGGGCCATAAATGCAACATGCCTTCCGCCAGAAATTAGTCGGCGAAACATGGCGAGCAATTGATCTGAATCTTCACCTTCAGTGAAGCGTTTCGGCCAGAAGGTCAAGGCCTTGCTTCCAAACCTGATGGTCTTGATATGGGGCAGAAATTCCGAATCACAGAACGGCTCCAAGTACTTCTGAAGCATCTTCGTTCGCATCACCATCGGGTCTCCACCTGTGACAAGTATATCTGTTATTTCTTCATGTTCTTGTAGATACAAGAAGAAGTGCTCCGCCTCCTTCTGCGCGAATCTCAAATCTGAATCACCGATGAATTGCGCCCAGCGGAAACAGTAGGTGCAATAGGCATGACAGGTCTGACCGGCAGATGGGAACAACAGAACGGTCTCCGGATACTTATGCTGAACACCATTGAGGTTGTATTCCTCATCAGGTGTGTTCAAGGTCATCTGACCGGCAGGATGGGGATTCAAGTCGGCCTGGATTGTATTGACCACGGAGGAGATTCTTGACTCATCGCCACTGAGACACGCTTCCCGCAAGGCTTCACGATGTCCCTCTTCGAGCATCTTCATGGTTGGGATGAGCAAGTGAAAGAAGGGATCCTCTTCGAGATTATCCCATCTGATCAGATTGTCAATCACATGGGATGAAAGACGGAAAGGAAACACCCGCGACGCCATTTGTACATCGGTCAGTATTTCTGAGAATTCAGGGTGTTTATCCGCCAATTCTGCAAGTTGGTTTCTTGTCCATGGCCGATATTTCTGAACGGATTCGGATATGGATACTTTTTCAGCATCCATCACAGTCGAGACTCCCTCTTCATCCGTTCACCAACAGTATATATTTCGAGAGACTACTATATGAGGTCTATGGTTGGATTTCAATCCACAAACAAATCGTTCTGCTTGAGGTTCAAGCGGTTCATACTCAACACCCATTCAACTCATAAGTGAGTTACCAAGGGTCTGTTGAATGCCCAAGTCGGATGCATCAACTTATCGC
>CAXEOD010000026.1:0-19266 GCA_963997805.1 uncultured Candidatus Poseidoniales archaeon | reverse complement strand
GTGCGCTCAACACCCAGTCAAGAACCAGCAGAGCAGAGACCTACTTCAGCGGTGGCTCACAAATATCCCAATGGAGTGTTTGGACAGCACTAGAAACCTATCTACAAATCCAAGAAGAATTCGGTTGGGAACCGATTACTGCGGCCTATCAAGAATACTATTACAACCTTACAACTCAACCTTCAGGGGACTCAGCAGAATTCAATGAGTATGCAAAATGGATTTCAATAAAAACAGGTTACAACATGACCTCATTCCTTGCTGCGTGGGGATTCCCCATTACCGAAACGACTCAAAATGCGGTTGACCACCTCCCAGTTTGGACCACAGACCCCCTCCGAGGATGGGTGAATGAATACAACCCTGAAACTAGATATGAGGTGACAAGCAATGTTACGATTACCAAGGCTGATGTTGAATGGCTGGTTTATGACAATGGAACAAACACCACTTGGAAGGTGTGTTGGGGGCTAGCAGATGGTGGGGTCGTACAGGGGAATTGGGACTTCTGTGACTCTATTGGAAGTAATTTGAGCACCGGTGGGAATAGTCATCCACTGAATGGATTATTCCCGTCAACAGATTACTATTGGCGGCTGACTGCAGAAAATGGAAATGGCAACTGGTGGGATGATTCTACCCGCCAATTTACCACACCTTAATTGGATATTGCTTATTGAAATTTGTAAAGGGTGAATTGGCCGTAGGCCTATTCACTACGATGACAACCTTCATCACCGCCGTATGTTGACGTCTTTTGAGGTGAGGCATTGTCTGGTATCAGGATTGCAACCCTCGTTGGGGCACTTTCCCTTACCCTACTGTTACTGAGTAATATTCCTGTTCCAACTATTCAAAACAATAGTGAATCAACTTCTGAACTAGAATCTGATGTAACTAATTTACCCGAACTTGGGGCAACCTCAGGCAGAGGTAATTCTGACCTAATTGTTGATTACATCTCAGCTAGTTGGAGCACATCTGAAGCCGGTGAGACAGAGTATGTGAGTGTCAGAATAGAAAACCAAGGTACGGACTCCTCCGGCTCGTTCTATTGGGGGATCTACCTCTCGACCGACACCACCATCACCACGAATGACATCGAACTCGACACCTACTACAAGTCGTCAATCTCCGCTGGTAGCAGTTACTCGAGCGGCTCAAAGAGCGTACAGATTCCAACTACTATCACCGGAGGACGCTACTATGTCGGCGCCCTCGCTGACATCAACAATCAGGTCAGCGAGTCGGACGAAAATAACAACGACAAGCACGATACCGGTCGAGTCACCATCGACGAGCAGCCTGATCTGACCGGGAGAAGTTGTACGGCACCGTCAACCGGTGTTGTTGGTGACAACATTGACTCAACGATAACTGTTGGTTTTGATAATGACCCTGGTGGAAACTATATTGCCAACTCTGGAACTTTTTATTGGGCAATGTATCTCAGTACTGACAGCACAATAACCAGCAATGATGACCAAGTTGGCAGTGACCAATACGAATCTAGTATCAACGGTGGGAGTTACAGCACTGACACTCTAAGCACCTCTAATCGCATTCCTAGTTCAATGAACCCTGGAACTTATTATTGGGGATTTTTAATCGATGTGAGAACGGATGTTGATGAACAGAGCGAATCAAACAATGCTTACACATGCAGTACCCAGATTACGATTGAAGATGACCTGCCGGACATCGTTGCTGACGATGTCGGCACCTCCACAAGTTCCGTGGTGATGGGTGATACCATCTCGGTAACGTACCGAATCGAGAACGATGGCAACGACTACACCGGCTCGTTCCACTGGGAACTTTACCTCTCGACAGACCGCACCATAACCACTAGCGACATCTACATCGACGAATTCAGTCGGAGCAGTATATCTCCCGGCTACTACGCTTCGGGGACACAGTACAGCGTTCAGATTCCAACCGGAATCAATCCAGGCTACTACTACCTCGGAATGATTGCTGACAGCCGCACCTCGGTCAGTGAACTCGACGAGACAAACAATGTCGTCGCCGACACCGGACGACTTGACGTCGAGGAGCAGGCAGACTTAGTTCCAGATAACCCTAGTGGACCTTCATCTGCATACACTGGGGATACAGTCAATCTCAACTGGAGAATTGACAATGATGGAGACGATTCATCAGGTTGGTTCTATTGGAAAGCATACCTTTCAACCGATTCAACTATCACTTCATCAGATACCGTTCTTGGCTCTTCAAATTATGCCTCATCAATAAATGGGGGTTCTTACCGTACTGGCCAACTTAGTGTTACAATTCCTAATAGTATGTCAAGTCGAAGTTATTACTGGGGAATTATTGTTGATACCTCAGATTACGTAACAGAAGGGGATGAGAATAACAATGCTATTTCAGGAAATTCAGTCTCAATTACCGTTGCCACCCCTGATTTACGAGCCGACTCTCTTTCAGTTGATTCATCCACCTCTACAATCTGTACTGAGGAGTTAGTGACAGTCAATGTAGGTGTTTCAAACCAAGGGAATGTCAACGCTGGCTCACATTATTTTGAAGTTCTTTTCTCACAAACTGGGGCCTCAAATTCATGGACAAGTATTGGCCATGCAAGTGGAAGAAGCGGAGTATCTTCTTACAACTTACAAGTGAGTGGTACGATACCTGCATCAATGACTGCAGGTAATTATTTCGCAGCAGTGTATGTTGACTCAATGTACCAAATTTCTGAATCTAATGAGAACAACAATGTCTACGACACCTCAAATCAGCAATTAACTGTGCTTGACTGCACTCCTGATCTCAAACCAACATCGCTAAGCGGGCCAACATCAGTACTACCCGGCCAAACCGTGACTCTATCGTATTCATTTGAGAATACAGGTATGGGTGAAGCGAGTAATTTCCCTATTGATTTATTCCTTTCTTCAAATCCAACAATTGACACAACTGATACCCATCTTGGAGCCGCCACTATCACCAATATTGGTGCAAGTTCAACCATCAGCGACACTCTTAGCGTCACGATTCCTTCAAACATCGGTTCTGGTTGTTGGTATTATGGAATCATTGTTGACATGAATGATGTTGTTGTTGAATTAAATGAAAATGACAATTCCCTTGCCAGCTCTAATCAGGTTTGTATTTTACAACCCAATTTACGAATCGTTTCTGTTAGTAGCCCCGGCCCATCCATGCTTGGACAATCTGTAGAAATCTCAGTAGTGATTGAGAATGTTGGTGGGGCAAATGCTGGGCGGCATCAGTTAGCAATCTTTGCTGAAATTCTTGACCCTGCTGGCCATCCCGATTACTTGTTAGAAACGCTGAATATCACTTCGCTTGCATCTGGGTCCAATGTTGAAATCACTAGAACTGTACAACTTCCAACCTCTCCTTCCGGCTCATATCGCATTTTTGTAATTGTAGATGATACAAGCGCCATTACTGAGTCAGATGAAGGTGATAATGAAGGATTTGGGACTTCTTTCCAGGTAACAAATCCCACAAACGATTTGTTAGCAAAATGGATAACTGGTCCAACTTCTGCCGAGCCTGGGCAAACCGTCACCTTACAGTGGGAGATACAAAATTTAGGTGTTGAAGAAGCGAGTTTTGATGTTGAAATATGGCTCTCACAAAACAATATTTGGGATAGTAATGACCGTCTTATCACATCTTATTCGGTAAACAGTCTTGATGCTGGAGCATCTACTCAAGACGATACTCAATTACAACTTACAGAAGATGACATTGGCACCTGGTGGGCTATTCTAAAAGTCGATACCAGCGACCTTCATCAAGAGGATGAAGAAAGTAACAATATTGCCATCTCTGCAAATCCTTTGGCGGTGAGTGAAGATGCTCCCGACCCTGTTGATGAAACAACTGGTGGTTGCATTAATCCAGCGACGGATGGTAATGGAACCTCAGACGCTGCTGCTGCTCGCGCCTCTGCAACTCAACTTGGTGTTGATGTTGAATCCATGACTATTGAAGGCTGTCTGATGGATGGTGATAATGAAGATTGGTTTGCAGTCATGCTCCATGGAGGCAAACGGTTAGGGGTCTCAATAGAAAATGATGGCAGTCCTCTTACAATTGAATTATTAAACGGAACAAACTCAGTTGACAATGGCACACTTAATTCAGACATTGTATGGATAAACCTACAACTTACAAATGATGATCTAAGTAACACGTCTCGCATATATCACATTCGTATCTCAAAATTAGGAACTGAATCAGGTGGACCTTACACACTGAAAATCGTCACTGTTAACGCAAGTGAAGTACCTGACTTAGAACCACCAGAAAAACCGACCTTCACGCCACTAACCGATTGGGTTGGGGGCTCAGAAGTAGTAATCTCTTGGAGCACAGTCACAGATAATGGCGGTTCTGGATTATCTCACTATCAAATTCGCTGGGCTGGTGGATTGTGGTCTGATATCAGCACCACATCAACTTCTCTAAATGTCACCTCACTTACTGATGGTCGCCATTCCATTGAAGTCAGAGCAGTAGATGGAGTTGGAAACCCTTCCGATGCAGATGCAATGTGGGTTAGGATAGATAGGACTGCCCCTACCCTTTCAATCACCCAATTGAGTACCCAGTATGCTGGCCCACCCGTATTGGAAGTTAGTTTACAGTTGAATGATGGTGAGGGAAGTGGAATATCGGTCATTGAATGGTCTTGGGATAATTTAAGTTGGCAGGAATACCCAGACAACGGCGCAATTATTTGGTCAAATTGGAGTGATGTTGACCTATATGTCAAAGTAACCGATAATGTTGGTCTAGAAACCATTAGCAATCTAACTATTAATCCACCTTTGAATCCAAATTCCCCTGATGATAATACCTCAAACGCCATCGTCAACTCAGGAGGAGCAAACACTGGCGGAGTCGCAATAATTGTGCTCCTCGCTATGCTTCTTGCAGGTCTAGCAGCGATTGGACTCTACCTGATGTTCAAGGCGAATTTACCAGGAGAAGATGATGAATTTGAAAACGAAGATGATGGGGTCCAAACCACATCAGAAATCTCTCCAGATGATTCTGAAAAGCCGCCACCTACTGAAATCTTGGAACAAGAGGAGCAAACGGCTACACTAACCTATGTTGCAAATCACGAACAACTCCCTAGTGGGGGTACCTACGACACTTCAACAGGAGTGACATGGTATTTCCTCAATGATGGTAGTAGATGGTGGATGCAAGAGGATGGTTCATTCCTTCTAGATATGGAGCATTCTAACAACACTGAGACAGTTGAGGATACTTCTAATCAAATTGAGGGAAGGACTGAAAATACCATCTAAATAATCAAACAAGCATTGATGAAGGTCGGGCATTCGCTTGCGTTTATGCCAGTAAATCGATTGCTGAAGCGTAGCAAGAAAGATTTTGTCATGTTCACCTCAAATTGGTGCCCATTCTGTACAAAAGCGAAGAATTTACTTGGGGCTAAAAAACTCTCATTTGAAGAGCATAATTTAGGGAATAATCAGAATCTACAGATGGCAGTGGTGCAAATGACTGGCCATCGTACAGTGCCCGCAATTTTTGATGTTCGCGGTGATGAACCCGTTTTTGTTGGTGGAGCAGATCAACTCCAAGTATACCTTTGAGGAAAGTCACTCTACTGTTTCTCTCAACCAATCGTGAAGTGTATCTTCGCTACCAAGGTCAACCATGTGGCCCTTTTGATGCCTTACTTTTGTGACATCCCAGCCTGCTTCTTCGTATAGGCGAGCATATTCGTCAGCCTGCTTGATAGGCACTATTTTATCACGCTCGCCATGCATTGAAAACATTCGTTGTGATGGTAATTCACATAATTTCTCAAGTAAAATCAATGGTCTTGCTGCCGTGCTAGCAAGAACCACTACACCAACGATTCTTTCAGCGGCTTCAGTCAATAACAATTCTTGAGCGACCGCCCCGCCTTGTGAAAAACCACCAATAATTAGAGGTCCATCCGTAGGCAAGTTCTCTGTTACAAAGTCAACAGATTCCTGTAACTGAGAGAGAGTCTCACTATCCAGATATTCTGTTGCAGGGGCATCTCTAATCCACCATGCAAAACCGCCTCTAGGATGTGGGAACGGTGCATCAATAACTAATACTTCCCAACCAGGTGGACAGAACTTTTCAGCAAGTGGTCTCATCTTTTCTGCAGAACCAGTCATACCGTGTAACATCACGAAATGCCCAACCATGGAATCACCTACAGTGTCCAAGAAAAGGAAATTCCACCGGCAACGATGAGATGGATATATGAATTTCCACTCTGGGTTCCAGTTAGTGTGTATTCGCCACTGGGATAGGGAGCCTGGCCCAATTCGGACGTCTTGTCACCAGCAGTCCATTCTTCGAATATAGGCGTTAAATCTGCATGGTCGCGAAGAGTGAGGGAACCTGAACTCTGCCCACCACCCATCTCACCAACAAGCCAGTAAATCATTTCATCATAATCTCCAGCACTTGGATGTCCTGACACAAAGAAAGAATCCTCAATTTCGACATTTGGAAGGCCATTATTATCCCATTCCTTGTCAAATATGTCGCCCGCTCGGATGAACCAAACTTCTCCTTCATGGCCTGAACCAAAAGTTGCTAACTGAATATTGAGTTGCTCAACCCCACTAGGATCTGTCCAAATGAGTGTGCGCAGAAAACCCGCGCTTTCATCAAAGATGTAGGCAAGAACCGAACCATCGTCAGCAGAAGCTGTGATGACAGCGATTCTATTACGGGTAACACCGTTATTCTCAAGATGTACTTCAATTACTTCAGCTGTCCATTCAGCCTCAAACAGAGTAAACTGCCAACTATCATGCTTTTGAAATGGGAATTTGAATACTGCTCCTGGTTCTCCACCTTCAAATGCACTTAGATTATCATGAGTTATTCTTCCAAGGAATGGGTTGTGGTTTAGGACTGCATGGCGGCGGGCTTCATTCTGGTTTGAAATCGCTAACATGTATGCAGTTCCACCTTCAGCATCATCCTCTGCAACCACTAATCTGGTTGTATCATCGCTGAATTCTGGTGTTGAAAATGTGTACAACCACCAATCGGCAATATTCCAAGTTGGAACATTGAATGGGTCGTCCTCGCTTGGCAGTCCATCATCTCCCCCACCACCTAAACAACCAGACATCCCGGTTGCTAACAGGAGTAGCGCAAGGACGAATGCAGACTTGAAACCCATCACCCTCACCTCTTCGTCACCGACCATCTCTCAAGAGGCCACCGATGAATAGGGTAGCATATCAACAGTATTAGCAACCAATGTTAATTTCAAAGTAGGCCGGTTCCAGCAAGAACCACTGCAACGATTGACATCAACTTGATTAGAATGTTTAGTGATGGACCAGAGGTGTCCTTGAATGGGTCACCGATTGTATCTCCGATAATTGCCGCATCATGAGCAGCATCTCCTTTCTTTGCACCTTTGATGCTTCCTTGTTCAATGGCTTTCTTTGCGTTATCCCAAGCACCACCAGCGTTTGACATGAATAGAGCCATTAGAACACCAGTGACTAGAGAACCAGCCAGAAGACCACCCAGTGCTTCAGCACCAAGAACTAATCCGACTATGACTGGAGCGCTTATCGCAACAACACCAGGTCCAACCATTTCGCGAAGAGCAGCCTTAGTTGAAATGTCAATACACTTTTGTGAATCTGGCTTTACGCCTTCTCTTCCTTCAAGAAGACCATCGATTTCACGGAATTGACGGCGAATTTCATCTACCATCTCACCAGCAGCCTTGCCGACAGAAGTCATAGTCATTGCACCAACTACGAATGGAAGAGAACCGCCGATTAGAAGTCCAATAACGACTAGTGGATTTGTCAACTCTAGAGTTAGGCCGCCAACAGCAGTAGTATATGCTGCGAAAAGAGCGAGAGCGGTTAGAGCTGCAGATCCAATTGCGAATCCTTTTCCAACTGCAGCGGTTGTATTTCCAATTGCATCCAATTCGTCTGTAATCTTACGGACATCTTCGCCAAGACCACACATCTCGGCAATTCCACCTGCGTTGTCTGCAACTGGCCCATATGCATCCACAGTCATTGTGACACCAACTGTTGCAAGCATTCCCATTGCAGCCATTGCAATGGAATATAGTCCAAAGGTTTCCCCTCCAAAGTAATTAGCACCGTAAATACCGCTTGCGATTAGAAGAACTGGAATGAATGTAGACATCATACCAACTGAAAGTCCAGCGATAGCATTTGTAGCAGGTCCGGTTTTTGACATCATGCCAATGTGAGGAATTGCCTTTGTCTTGATTCCAAACACTGGCTCAATACCAGTGTAATATTCAGTGACCAGCCCGATTAGAATACCTATCACACTTCCAAGAACTACAGAGTGCATCACTCCATATTCAACATCAATGTATCCTTGTTTGATGGAGCCATAACCACCGATTATGAATAGAATCGCAGCGATGAAGGTGGTGTTACGAAGTGCTGCTGCTGGGTCTTTCCCATTCTTTAGAATGGTCATGGAGAATACACCAATGATTGATGCAACATATCCGATTAGACCAAGAAGGATTGGTAATAGAATGTAATCAGCCTTTATTGCATCATCAAAACTTGATGCGATAATCATGGCTGCGATAATTGATCCTACGAATGATTCGAAGATATCTGCACCCATTCCAGCAACGTCACCAACATTGTCACCAACGTTATCTGCGATAACTCCGGGATTACGTGGGTCGTCTTCTGGAATACCAGCCTCAACCTTACCAACTAGGTCAGCACCTACGTCAGCAGCCTTGGTGTAAATACCGCCACCGACACGGGCGAAGAGAGCGATGGAGGATGCACCCATACCGAATCCTGCTGCCGCAGAAAGGTCAGCCGTTGCTGAACCTGCACCTAGCCAGTATGCAATTAGAGAGATACCTAGTAGTCCAAGACCACCAACTGAAAGACCCATTACTGCGCCTCCTCTGTATGAGACCTCTAGTGCTTCTGATTGTCCATTCTTAGCAGCCATTGCGGTTCTACCGTTAGCAGCGGTTGCCGAGCGCATGCCAGAGAATCCTGCTAGTACAGATGCAATTGCACCTGCAAGGAATGCAATAGCGGTATTGGTGTCGTTGATGAATGCTAGAAGAGCACCTACTATAACGACGAAAATTGCAATGACTTTGTATTCTGCAAAGAGGAATGCCATTGCCCCATCTTGTATTTCTTGAGTTATTTCTGCGACTTTACTATCAGTTATTTCTTCACTGGTCACTTTCTTGTACAGTACAAAAGCAATTACAAGACCCAAAAAGCCTGCTGCTGCTCCAATTAGTGGTATATTTTCCATCATCGTTAACACCTGATTGGCCCGCCGACCTAAGGTCGCCATATAAGCGATAGCCAGCCGATTTCTGACAGACTGTCTCTTAGAGACTGGTTAATATTAGCCAATTCCACAGACTATATGCAAATTTTAGCCACTACAGAGGCAAAATTAGCGAGAATCGCAGCACCATCATGTTCTCGTTCAAACGCCTTTGCTTCTTCAGCCGAAATATGTCCAAGACGAACCGAGCGCTCAATCCTATTCTTTGCAGCCTCAGGATGGAATTGTAAACCCCAAATGGGAAGATACTCATCTTGTTCATCAATAATTCTCACACTTGCCAGCGAATTGTGGTCTACAGAACCTAGCACCACAGCCTGTTCGGGTAGTCCGACCACATGGTCTTGGTGTGTGAACAGACAAACTGGGGTTGCTAAATTACCGAAAATCGCATCCTCCTGACCCGCCTTGCTCAACTCAAGTTCAACCACTAAATCAGTACGTGAATCCGCCCTTTGCACCTGCCCTCCAAGTGCCTTGCAAAGTAATTGATGGCCGAAGCAGATTCCGAGTGTTGGTAATTTCAAAGCAACCGCTGCGCGCAGTATACTCGCTACACCTTCCATCCATGGCTCCCATATGGAGACGTTCCTTCTGCTTCCAGTGCAAATTACAACATCAACTGAGTTACTCGTGAGCCATTTTTTGAGAGAAATAGTATCAGCTGGTGGTAAAGCAACCCTCTGCATTGTTACTTCGCCTGCACTCACTTGCTGAAGTTTAGAATCTGTTGGAATTGCTACGAAAGGGAAATCATCATCCCAAGTTGGAACATCAGTTTTGACCAGTTTGATTAATTCGGAGTTGACCTGATTTGTTGCACGTAAGCCAACATCGTCAGACTGGAATTGAGGAGTGAGTAACAAGACCTCTAGAGTTGAAAACCTTTCAGCAAGTGGAAAAAGTATCTCCATATTTCCACCATGCCCAAATTCTGCCCGTTCAACGAGCAAATCAAGAAGCGCAACCCTAAGACCTCTTGCCATAGCCATTCGTAAGGCACGGATGCCATCAATGATTGCCCAGAATTTTACCCAATCTACAACCTAATGTGATGAATTTTTAGATATTGGAAGGCTACAACTTACCGATGGTTGAAAGAGGTCGGGCCCTACGGACTAAATGAGGCGGGTAGATGGCGGAAATAGATAAAGCAACAATTCTCGCATCGGTTGGACCTATTCAAGCGGTATTAGATGCCCATGATGGTGAGGTAAATGTTGTTTCAACTGAAGGTGGAATAATCTCAATCTCCCTTGAAGGTGGATGTACTGGATGTTCAGCAACACCTACTACTGCTATGCAAATTTACTACTCTTTGATGAAACTTGAGGACGTTAACGACGTTATATTCCTCAATGGTGAGTTACCCGAATATATGCGGGCGTTCATTGACGACAAATTGAAAATTGAACCTTGAATCTAAGTTCCACTGCCGTAGGTGGTTGATTCCTGGTTGAATCAATTAACTGATTCAAAGAATCTTGAGTGAAAGTAAAACGCATATTCGGCGAGGCTTGATAGAGGAAACAGGCTAGCCTCGCAATATGCGAAGTAGACGTGTTACCATTTTGATGGTGACAACGTTACTCATCTCTCTACTAGCGTTTACTTCACCATCCCTTGCTGCTGAAGATGATGACTGTCCTGGAATCAACGGAGATTCCACCTACGATAGAAATGGGTGTCTAGACACAGATGGGGATGGCTGGTCAGACCCTGATGAAAATTGGAGTACTACTGACGGGGCCGACGCTTTTCCAGATGAGAAAACTCAGTGGGCCGACCGTGACGGTGATGGTTTTGGTGATACCAGTTCATATGATGCAGTTCTAATTGACCATTTTCCTGATGATGAAAATCTCCACAGAGCCGTTCTTTCCGTAGGGTGTAATCCCCCCGACCACACCCTACCAATTGGCAAATCAAGTTATTTTTTGTGCACAGTGAAGAATGAGGGGCTTGTTCCAATCAGATTAACCCCTGAATGGCATACAAAAGATGGTGTGTTGATTGGTAATCTACCGACAAAAATAGACTTAGAAGCACATGGAATGGGTGGGGACCAAAACGAGTTACGCCTTGATTTCACTGCCGTATCTGCAGGTGTAAGCGGTGGGTTATTGTACTTCAATGAAAGCAGTGATCCAGAACCAATATTCTCTGTTGCATTAGGGATTCTAGTTGAGACTTCAACCCCAAAAACCAGTAGTTCTGATGCCACTCCAACTTTGGACCCAATGAGGGAGAAAGCAAACTCTCTAGCTGCTTGGATGAGTGTTAAAACCGGCTACAATTTTAATGTTCAATCCGTACTTGCACTAATGGTCATTGGGCCACTTATTTTATTTGTAATTGGTAGGAAAACCCAATCTTCGCTGCAAAATCGTAGATTTGAGAAAGAAGTGTTGGAAAAAGAATCAACCAATGAAGAAGAGCGTGAAGAGGAGGCCGAACCTGAGCCGCAAGAACTCTCCTTAGAGGATATGGCAACCGACCCAAATGTTCCCGAAACCAAGCCAAAACGTGGCGTAAAGGGGGCAGAAGGTAAAGTCCTGGCTGAAGGAATGGTGGAGGTAATGGTTGGGGAAATTGACATGCCAACAGGGCCAAGTGATGCCTTCAATGTTCTAACTGAATCCTTAGATGAATCAGAAATTGAAGAAGAAGGTTGGGAATCATCTCTTGATGATGCGAATGATGATGACGATACTGACTTCAAAGTAGCCTCCAAACACAGAGCCAGCAAAGCTGAACTGAGTGAGGAGGTTGATGATGCCAAAAAAACCACAAAGAGAAAGAGCAAGAAAACCGAGAAAACAAAACCCAGCATCGTTGAAACCGAAGGCCCCTCAACTCCTGCAAAAGGGGTTAGTAAATCAGTAAAGAAACAAAAGAAGGGAAGGAAAAAACGGCCACCAGGAAAAGTGGGTCACACCAGAGGACCCGGTGTTGACCTAAAGTGAGAGGGTTACTCCTTTTCTTCTGACTCGCGGCGCATTTTCATCAAGTCATGTGGATTTGATTCACCCTGAACATCTTCTCCTTTGATATTCATACCTGCGCTAATACCTACTGCAATACAAACCACTGCTAACACCCTTGCAAAATTTGCTGAACCAAACAGGTCGCCGCCGGCTAAATACAATCCGAAAAGTGAAATGGCGGCTCCGAAACAGAGAATTGTCATAATCTTTTGAGCGATTATTTCAGACTCAACTGTTCTTGATAGTGTGCCGATACTCATCCAAATTAGGAATGAGCCTGAACAAGTCAATGCTGACAGCGACTCAAGAAGGCCAACCAACTCCATTGTTATGGCGAAAGCGACACAGCACTTCAACCACGCGAGGGTTCAAGCGAGGTGACCTCCGCAACCGAAGTGGGGAGAACATGGTCTCAATGAAGTCGTGGACATTGCCAAAGAGTAGGCGAGATGAGCCCCCGCATTATTCCAAAGCACAAGTTGCGACTGTGCTAGAACAAGTCGCTACTCTACTAAAGTTAACAGATGCAAATCCTTTTCGAATACGAGCATACGAAAATGGTAGCCGAACCATTGCATCTCTTGAACAAGATTTGTGGGAATTAAGCACATCAGGAAAAATGACAGAAGTCAAAGGAATTGGCAAAGGAATTGCCTCACTTATTGGAGAAGCCCTTGGTGAAGGGTCTTGGGGAGACCTTCAGAAATTGTACGATGACACTCCTGCGGGAATGATAGAGATGCTAGCAATCCCTGGGCTTGGTCCAAAACGAATCAAACAACTTCATGATGAATTGAGTATTGATTCCATCGCGGAACTTTCTACTGTTTGCCATGAAGGCGCAGTTGAGAAACTGGCTGGTTTTGGAGCAAAAAGCCAGCAAAAAATTCTCGATGGTATTGACTTGTTGGCTCGCTTCCAAGGCCGCCGCCGCCTAAATGTCGGTCTACTTTATGGTGAGGCGTTTGAGGCACTAGTAGCCCGAATTGGTGGGGTTGAGCACGCTCAACTCGCAGGTAGTGCTAGGCGGCGTCGAGAAACAATTGGAGATTTGGATATCGTTGCCGCTGTCCGGCCAGAAAATGTTGATGCCGTGACACAAGCAATTCTCAACATCCCGAACATTGCAGAAGTGAAAGGAGCCGGTGAAAGTAAAGTTAGCGTCATTTTGGAGGCTAGTATTCTTCAACAACACATGGACCTTGGCACACTTGATAGTGGAGTCTTTTCAGCAATTGGAGGAGATGATTACTCAGGTATGGAATCAGCTGGAACCATTGACGCTCAAGTTAGAATGGTACCACCCGAAGTTTTTGCATTCACGCTAGCATACTTTACTGGTAGCAAAGAGCACAACATTCTACTTCGTCAAAGGGCAATCAATATGGGATTACGGCTTAACGAATTCGGATTAATTCCTGAGGAAAAAGCCGGTGATATGAAAGGTTTAGAGGCAGCACAATTCTCACTACCAGCAACAAATGAAGAAGAAATTTACCAACACTTGGGCCTTGCGTGGGTTCCTCCCGAACTACGGGAAGACATGGGTGAAGTTGATGCAGCTGAGACAAATACACTTCCTCAACTAGTGATGCCTACGGACTTGAAAGGTTGTTTCCACAACCACACGACTTTGTCAGATGGAGTTGCGACTCTTGAGCAAATGGCTGGCGCGGCGATGGATATGGACTGGGAATTCTTGGGAATTGCAGACCACTCACAAATGCTCAATATCGGTGGACGACAGATTGGTGCTGATGCAGAAGATATGTTGGCTCAAGGTGATGCGATGAGAGCCCTCAATGAGGTTTGGGCTGATGGAGGAAAGAACTTCCGATTGTTACATGGTGCTGAGTGTGACATACTTCCTGATGGTTCACTAGATTATGACGAAGAAACTCGCCGACAACTCAGCCATGTGGTTGCCTCAGTGCATCAGTTACCTACTTGGAAAAGTCGAGATGAAGTTGCAAATACTGAGGCATTGATTACAGCGATTGAGGACCCTACTTGTACAATTCTTGGACACCCTACTGGTCGAATTTTACAAGGACGGGATGGGTTTGATGTTGACTTACATGCGGTTTTACGCCGCATGGGTGAATTGAATGCTGAGGGTGAGTTGAAATCAGTCGAAATCAATGCTAGCCCATATCGGCTTGACCTTGATTGGCGATTTTTACGATTTGCTAGAGACCAAGGAGTCCCAATCTGCATTAATCCTGATGCTCACGACACTTCTGGACTCAGAGATGTATGGTTTGGAGTGCAGATCGCCCGCAAAGGATGGCTTGAGCCTCAGCACTTGCTAAACTGTAAAACTGGCGAAGAAATTGAGGCAATGTTGTCTTGATGCCTGAGCCTAAAGTTCATTCAATCCGACTACCGCCCAAGGCTTATGGGAGCGGCAAGGGCGGTGGTCTTTGGTGGAGTCGTAACTCTACCAGCTCTCTTGATTGGCGTGGTTCTATTCCTAATATTAGGTGGAGCCAATGAAGATTGGGCGAATTGGATGTGGTTTCCATGTTACATTCTACCTACCACAATCATTCTCGCCACTAGCATCTACGGCTGGAAAACCGATATCCCTGTTGATCTGGAGTGATTCTGGTGAAATTGGGCCAAAATGTATCTGCCATCGGAACCATTCTTGATGAGTTGTACCCTGAACAACCAATCCCTCTTGACCACCGTGACCCGTACACCTTTCTTGTTGCAGTGATGCTATCAGCACAAACCACCGATAAGAAGGTCAACCAAGTTACTCCTACCCTCTTTGATAGAGCAGACACACCAGAAAAAATGGCTCACCTTGAGATAGATGAGATACGTGAAATTATTCGCGAGATTGGACTAGCGCCAACCAAGGCAAAAAACCTCAAAAAAATGGCCGAACAACTGGTTGATTTACACTCAGGGGTGGTTCCACGGACATTTGAGGAACTTGAAGAATTAGCAGGAGTGGGCCATAAAACTGCAAGCGTAGTAATGGTTCAGATATTTGGAATCCCTGCATTTCCTGTTGACACCCATATTCACAGACTAGCAAAGCGCTGGAACTTGAGCGAAGGGAGGAATGTGGTGCAAGTTGAGCGTGACTTGAAAGCATTATTTCCTGAAGAGGAGTGGAAACGTCGTCATTTACAAATCATTTTCTTTGGCAGAGAATATTGTCCAGCAAGAGGGCATAATCTAGAGGTGTGCCCTATTTGTTCTATAATCTAAAATTGTTTTAGATTTGATGCATCAGTATTAGTATAACTCCTCTAACCACCGACCATGAGGAACATATTGAATGAGGGAGATACCGCTCCTGATTTTACCGCTACATTAACTGATGGGAGTGAAGTAACACTTTCTGAAATGCTGAAAGATAGTGGAGTCATCTTGTATTTTTACCCACGTGATGACACACCCGGTTGCACAACTCAAGCGTGTGATTTCCGTGACAATTTTGATTCATTGAAAGAATCTGGTTGGAGAGTCATCGGAGTCTCCAAGGATTCAGCAAAAAGCCACACTAAATTCATTGACAAACATGGGCTTCCTTTCGAATTGATTGTTGATAGTGAAACCGAATTGCATCAACTATACGGCACCTGGACTGAGAAGAAAATGTACGGACGTACATTTCTAGGTTGTATTCGCTCTACATTCGCTATCAATCAAGATGGAACTCTCGCTTGGGTTGGCTACAAAGTACAGTCTAAGGGACATGTTGAGAGAGTCATGAATGACCTAAATGGCTAAGATTTGGCCCTAGGATTAAGCCTTTCAAACAGGTGAATTCATCTACATTGTTCAAACGCAATGCTTGTATCAAGTAACACCAAGCAGTGAGTCAGGTGATAGTGTGGGTGAGGGAAACGAGGAGTTGAGCGGTAAACGTCATGACCTCGGAAACGGTTCAGTAGCGTGGGGGCCTTGTCACATTGGAAATGGGGCTGTTATTGGGGCTGATTGTTCAATTGGTGCTCTTGCCCATGTCGGAAGTGATGCGATAGTGGGGGACCGCGTGAGAGTACAGGGTGGTGCATATGTTGCATCCATCTGTGAATTAGGAAATGACGTTTTTATCGGGCCAAATGCAACACTTCTCAACGACCGACATCCACCAAGTCAAGACCGCAGAAAGTGGCTCCCAGTAATTGTCAGTGATGGTGCAGTTATTGGTGGAGGTGCAACCCTGTTACCTGGAATCACTATCGGTGAAAAGGCGGTGATTGCCGCTGGTTCAGTTGCTACAAAAGATGTGCCAGCGGGCCAAGTCTGGGCAGGAAATCCTGCTCGTTTCATGATGAATAGAGATGAATACGAGGCGAGTAGAATGATAATTGAAGGAGATGAGAATTGATGAGTGATAAAGAACTAAGAGAACAACAGAAAAAAGATGCTGTTGCAGATTTCCTTCGCCGTTGTATTGAATATGCTGATGAAACCATTGCCAAAAAGACTCAAGCCGCTGACGACTCTGAAGAGCTAGCAAAGTGGTTGGCTTACAGAGACTACACAGATTATGCCCTGAAAGAAGTTGAATCTGGAGAACTCAATCACTGGTTCACTCAAAATTCGTGATTAATCATCAATACCAAGATGATGTGAAGCAGTATCAACAATTGAGCCGGCACCTGGCACTAGCAACAACGTTTCAGCGCTATCAAGGGCAAAAACAGCAGCCCCAAGCCGCTCTGACATCCCTCCCAGTTCTCTCCTGCAAGCATCTTGTTGCGAAGTCATGTGTTTTAGGTCTCGTAAATCTACCACAACCATGTCACCTGAAACCAATCGTTGGGAAATACCGTGTACCGGAAGACGATGTAAATCATCTGGCTGAATATATCGAATCGCTCGGTTAGATCTTCCTAATTTGCTATGAGTCCATAATTGCCACTTTTTTTCACCTAAATCGTGGAACTTACCACCCGTGATAATCTCAACTTCAGAAGTCTCTATACTCGCTCCTTCTTCGATTTCAGAAATTGCCGTTTCATTTACAACAGCCCCTCCCTCGTTAGGGTCGGGTAGGCCAAAAAATGAGTAAATGTTTGACAACCCTATCACCAAATCCTACTGCTTCCTTACTCGCTCCCACCTTACACCCTTTGAGGGTGATGCAAAATTATAGTGGTGAAGAATGGTTTTCATTCTTCTTCTAATTCTGCGAAATCTGTTTCTGCACTATCTTCTGACGAAGAATCGCCTCCAAATAATCCAATTTCATCTTCACCACCTTTCTTCGCCATGGTCACACCAACAGCAACTATTGCCCCAATTACAATGATTAACACAATCAACAGATTACTAAATCCACCAGTTTCACCCATCATACCAAGGAATCCTGACTTTTCTTCAGTCACATAGATTGTTATGTCCTTTGTTGAACTTTGGTCCTCATCAGTAACTGTCAGGCGTATGTGCTTCTCTCCTGGAGTATCAAAAGTGTGGCGCAATGGGCTGATTCTCGGAGTAAAAGTGTCCATGTCATTGGCTGGGTCCCCATCCCCATTAGAATCAGTATCAGTATCCAAATCCCAACTGAACATCAGGAGGCTCAAATCAGATATTGTGTCGCTCGTCTCCGTAGTCCAGATGACAACTTCCTCACCAACCACAACAGTAGTTTTCTCAGCCTCTAATGCCGCCTTCGGACGCAGATTTACCACGTTCACATCAACTAATGATTCAGCTACATCACCATCATCATCAGTGACATGGAATCGGATTGTATAGACGCCTGCTTCCGGCCATGAATGACTGATGGTATCACCGATGTAATCGCAGTCATCATTTTTGACTAGGTTGTCGTCTGCATCATTTTCAAGGTTAATATCCCAACAAACTTGCAAACTATCAACATCAGATGGAGTATCAGAGAATAATCCTGTAAGTTCAAACAATCTGTCTTCCCCTACTGGGAATTGAGCAGTAAACGGCTCAGATGTAGGTGGTACATTGTTGACCATTACATAACCTAAAATCATGTCACTGGTCAAACCATCATCATCGACAAGTTGTAAGTTGATTGTGTGACTTCCTGATTCAGTCCAAAACACTTCAATCTCTGAATTACTACCTACTGTTGATTCAGCCCACGTAGCATTATTGTTACTGCTTGGATTCCAATTCCAAGTTAGTGAGTTTTGGTCATTCATGGTATCAACTCCGTTGGCAATCAAAGTCACCTGTTGGTCTTCATCAACTTGCCAAATTGCTGGAGCTGGTTCTGTGTTATCGGCAGTCCCACCAGTTAGTGACATTGTGGGAGAACGGGGGGCAATGTTGCCTACTTGAAGGGGAAACTGAGCAGTTGTAACTGCACCATCATCATCAGTACCATGAACTTCCATAAGGAATTCACCCTCCTCTACAGGAGTAACTGTGCAAAGCATCGTGATAGGCCCCTCATCACAAACGTAAGCAACCCCGTCAGAGCGCGTCGGCGGGTCCCACAACAAACTGAGGGGAGCATTTTCGTCAAGTGTATCTTGGTCACCGCTGTCAAAGGCGTTGAAAGTAATACTAGTCTCAGAGAGGATTGCGGTTTCTGGGGATGTGATATTAATCCATCCTGGCCGATTCAAGATTTCAATAGTCATTGATGTTTGGTCATTGTCGTTTTCTTCATCTGAAATAGTTAATTCAATCTGAAAAATTCCGTCATCTGTCCAATTCACTAACATTAGACAATCTGGTTCTTCAAATGTCTTGAATTTATTTTCATCAAACGTATCGCCCAGTTTTATACCGCACAGCTCAATACCTTTATTCATAACTTCCTCAATATATCCTCCGCCTTTAAATGTGTGTAGCGAAAAAGCATTCTCACATCCTTATGCCCAGAAATTAAGGCAACTTCAGGAATACTTAATCCTTTTTCAAAGAACCGTGAGATGGC
>CAXEOD010000025.1:0-19726 GCA_963997805.1 uncultured Candidatus Poseidoniales archaeon | reverse complement strand
TTCACGAAAAAGTTATGCTCACCAACATTTACAAACTAGTTTTTGGTGTGGACAAAATCATGAAATTTTCAACCGTCGTGGGTTTAATAAATTTGGTGTTTCATGGCATGTGGGTGTTGATGGTCTTTCATTCCCAATGGTTTGGCTCACCACACTACTAATTCCGGTCTCAATGTTGGTTGAATGGAACGCTAAGAAAGGCGCTCAGTTCCACAGCCTTATTCTGTTGATGGAAGGCGCTCTAATCGGAGTGTTTGTCTCCCTTGACCTATTTGTGTTTTACACATTTTGGGAATTAACTTTGATTCCGATGTTCTTCCTCATATTGCTGTGGGGTGGCGACGACCGCAAATACGCGGCTCAGAAATTTTTCATCTACACATTCACTGCAAGTGTACTAATGTTGCTTGGAATTTTGGTAATGTATTACTTCACCCGAGTTCCAGTGTGGGAGGGTAATATCACAGGTCGTGCATTTGATGTTACTTTGATGGCCGCCTCTTCTAATCAGTTGGGATCCTCTTTCTTAGGTGGATTTGGTATGCAGAAAGCCGTATTTTTGCTACTACTGGTTGGTTTTGCGGCGAAAATGCCGAGCGTCCCATTCCATACTTGGTTACCAGATGCCCACGTACAAGCACCAACAGCTGGCTCAATGCTTTTGGCTGGTGTTATGCTAAAGATGGGTGCTTACGGATTTATTCGAATAGCAGTAGAATTACTTCCTGCTGCATTGGTTTACTTCCAATGGCTAATTGTTATCCTTGGAATGGTAAGTCTAGTCTATGGGGCACTAGTGTGTCTAGGTCAGTCTAATCTGAAACGAATGGTTGCTTATTCTTCAGTTTCACATATGGGATTGATTTTCCTTGGTATTGCCACTATGCAGCCGCTAGGAATTGCAGGGGCAATTTTCATGATGCTAGCGCACGGAATTATTTCCCCACACCTGTTCGCAGTTTGTGGCGCTTTCAAGCACCATTACCACACCTTAGAAATTGGTTCAATGCGAGGTATAGCCAAGCATTCACCCTGGTTAAGTGGGCACATGATGACCGCTTGGATGGCGAGTCTAGGTTTGCCATTGATGGCTGGTTTCGTGGCTGAAATTGCCATAATGATTGCATTCTGGATGGCATTCGGTTGGCTAGTTATTCTGCCAGCATTGACTCTAATCATCACCGCTGCTTACTACTTGTGGAGTATGCAGAGAACAATCTTTGAGGGTGGGGAAGAAGGAGAACTGCCAGAATCTCTACACGGTGAAGAGCCAGTGGATATCACTTGGCATGAGAACGCTGGAATGATTGTGCTTGCAGGATTTGCAGTGTTGCTCGGAATACTGCCATTCATCTTCTTTGACATGATGTCAGCATATTCTGGTGAATTTGTTTCACAAGTTCTTCTTGATGTATTGAACGAGGTGAGGCCATGAGTATGACGACTCTTCTCTCAGACCCGCAAACTGCGTCTGCATTGTTGCCAGAGTTTACGTTGATTGTGGGGATTGTGTTGATGATTCTAGTTCCTAACTTGGGTAAAGGGACTTTCAGAGTACCAATTCCAAATACCAATATTCGAATTCCTTACTTACTAGGTGGTGACAGGTTCACCTTCACTTCAAGCCCAAGGATTCCCGGAATTATCAGTGTTCTTACATTGCTGTTTTCAACATCATTAGCGCTTTGGAGTCAAATGGAAACACCATTATCGGGCTCCAATGTTTGGTGTATTTCAACTGCTGGAGAAGCATTTGCATCTTGTGCTGGAATGGCTGACCCAACTCTATTACAGATTGATGGATTCAGTCGGCTTGTTGAGATAATTTTCTACGGCTCTTTGATGCTATGTGGGGTTGCAATGTGGAGTCGCATGCCGGCTACACCTCGGTTCATGATTCACGCTCAGGTGTTGGCGGGTAGAAGAGAGGATGAGCGCATTCAGAAATTATTGGACAACCGACGTCAGGTTGACTTCCACCTGTTACTACTAATGGTAGCACTTGGAATGTCAGTGGTTGCGTTAGCAAGCGATGTCTTTGTGCTATTCATTGGATTGGAATTAGCTAGCCTTTCATCATACGTTCTTATTGCTTTCATGAAAGAGAATGAAGAAGCCCCTGAAGCGGGCATGAAATACTTCATTCTTGGCTCAGTCGCTTCAGCAATCGGATTATACGGAATCTCTTTGCTATACCTTTGGAATGGTAATTTGCAGATGTCAGACTTGGCAGCAAGTTGGCAAGCAATGGATGGTATTGACCCAATGGCATTGACAGGAGTCGCCTTTTTGATGGTGACAATTGGTTTCAAAATTAGTGCGGCACCATTCCATCTTGCAACACCTGATGCTTACACTGGTGCTGCTAGCCCAGTCGCTGGAGTTTTGGCAACCGGCTCTAAGGCAATGGGATTCGTGGTCCTATTACGGGTGTTAGTAACAATCACCATGCCAGAGAGCGGCGAGGCTTTCTGGGTTCCAATCGTTGGACTGCTAGCAGCAATCACTATGACTTGGGGTAATCTAGGAGCGCTTTCAAGCAACAATCCAAAGAGAATGCTGGCCTATTCATCCGTTGCCCATGCTGGCTACTTGTTGGCGGCAGTTGCAGCACTTGGACTCAACCAAGCAAGAGCAGGTGACCACGTGATTTCAGAACTCATCGTTGCGGCAATGTTGTTCCACCTCACAGTATTGGTGTTGTTCAAGTTAGGTTCGTTCCTAGTACTCTCTATGTTAGAAAGTGAAGGAAGAGGTAGCAAGTTAGAGGATTTGTATGGCCTAGCCAAGCGAGAACCACTTTTGGCAACTGCACTTTTCATCTTCATGTTGGCTTTAGCAGGAGTTCCTCCGTTAGCAGGATTCCTCTCAAAGTTACTACTTGTAAGTGGTATTATTGATGCTACTATTCACACCTCAATGAGTTTTGATGATGGGATTTTGGCAACACTACAATCGTTACACTGGGTGGTTTACCTCGGTCTTTTGGTGTTCCTTAACAGTGCACTTTCACTGTACTACTATCTCCGTGTGGGATGGGTGATGTTCTTTGAAGATCCACCAACTCGTAAGAGAATGGTCTATGCGCCGTTCTTGAGAATAACCATCATGCTATGCTTGATTGGCACACTTGCGTTTGGAATTGGGCCACTAGCTGACCACTTGATGGGGCTTGTGAGTAATGCTGCAATTGCCTTCTTTGCTTGAAGAAAACTTTCTCGGATATTTTTCGAGCACACCCCACCCTGTGTTCGGGGCTTCTGTGATTAATTTCTGTTAGATAAACACAAAAACTACGCCTCTATGCGTATACAGAGGAGAGAGAAAGGATGGAGAAAATCAATTTGAAGGAGAAACTATCCAAATTTTCAGACCACTGGTCCCCAAAAGTAATCGCGGAGATGAACGACTATCAGTTCAAATTGGTCAAGATTAAGGGCGATTTTGTTTGGCATAATCACGAAGATACCGACGAAGTCTTCATCGTAATTGAAGGTAATATGAAGATTGAATTTGAGAATGAGACTGTAGAATTGAATGAGGGTGATATGTATGTGGTTCCGAAAGGAATTGAGCATAAGCCCAGCGCTGAAAATGAATGTAAAATCATGCTCGTTGAACCTCGGGGAATTGTGAATACAGGCAACACCGAAGGTGATTTGACAGCTTCTAATGATGTATGGATATAAGCGACCTGCGCCCAACCTATAGGCCAGTCATATGTTTCCTCATGCACAAAGAGAAATATTTTGACCCATTTTCCTGCTCAAACCGTTTATCAATGGTGGGCTACCGGATAAAATCGTGGGTCGTAGAAGAGAGGAGACTGTAGACAAGGAATTGCTCGCCCAGATGGAATCTGGTGACGAGAAGATTCGCGTCAAAGTCCCTAACGAGCGAGTGAATGAAATGTTCGCAATCGCTGACCAAATCCTTGGTGGTCGTAGGATTCGAGCCATCTGTGCAGATGGTGAAGAGAGAATTACAAGAATTCCAGGCAAGATGAGACGCCGTCAATGGGTGCGCGAAGGAGATTTAATCATCATTCAGCCATGGGATTTCCAACCTTCAAAGGCAGATGTCAAAATGCGTTACACAAAGACCCAGGCTCTATATCTCTCAAGAAAGGGAGTTCTACCAGAAATTGTTGATGTCTTTGGTATGGGTTCAGATGACACAGGTGGAGAAGATGACGGCATTTGGGATATGGGTGCAGATGATACTGCAGAACCAGTTGCAGAAGTTGAAGAAGAAACCGCTGAAGAATCTAATGACGATACTGCCGATGAGGCATGAGGGATTGGCATATCTCGTAAAAAGGGCGTCAAAAGCCGCTCCTCAAAGCGTGAATGGGTTGACATTACAGAAGAACGGGCTAAGGCAAATTTGGAAGATTTCCCCGACCAAGATTGGTCAGAATTTGAGGCAGATGACGAGCGTCCAGAAATTGAAAAGCATGAAAAATTAATTAACAAATCCCTAGATGAGTTTGATCAAGACTCATCTAAATATCATTGGATGAAAGAGAAGAAATATGCCTCAATGTTTTCTGCAATTGAGCATAAATTGACGGGAGTTCTTGGCCGGGGTCAGTACGATTGGGTTGACCGGCGTGTGTTTGACCAGGTATTTGACCAATCTACTCTAATGTCGGTATTCAAATTAATGCAACAAGGTCATATTGATACGATTGAATGGCCAATTGCCAGAGGGAAAGAAGCGCATGTTTTCTTTGCAAAATCACAATCAGGTCCGGTGGCAGTGAAAATTTTCCACACTTCAAATGCTGTATTCAAGGGCTTGATGCAGTATATTGAGGGTGACCCGAGGTTTGGTGGATTGCGGCGAAGGCATCGAGAACTTGTCAATGTCTGGGTACAAAAAGAGCATCGGAATTTGATGCGGATGAGAAAGAATGGTGTACGAGTACCTGAGTCTTTGATAACACGAAATAATGTACTTGTCATGGAATATTTGGGTGACAAAAATGGCCCTTCCCCAAGACTTCGAGATGTGAAAGTTGATGATCCGGAAAAGTTGTTCAAAGAACTGCTGAGACAGTTGCGAATGATTTGGCAAGATGCTGGGTTAGCACATGCAGATTTTTCAGATTACAACATCATGATTCACAAAGGTGAGGCATGGATTATTGATGCAGGGCAATCAGTGACTCACCATCATCCAAATGCCAAGGAATTTCTAGTTCGCGATATAACAAGGCTGTGTCAATGGGCGCAGAGAAATGGGGTTGAGGCTGATTTGGCTGAAGCGACTTTATTCGTCATTGAAGAATGAGTTTTATCATTTCAGAGTAATTTTCTGCTAAAATGCAGATAGTTGGATTGAAAGGGGGGGGGCAGGTCGGCTCGCTTCATGGAGGTTTCAATTCGGGTTCCAATGGACCGCGTTGCGGTATTGATTGGGAAGAGAGGAGCCACTCGGAGATCGCTTGAAAAGGCGGCAAACGTTGGTCTTGAAATTGATTCTGAAAGCGGTGATGTTTCAATTAGTTGGGACCCTGTAATAACTGACCCAGTAAAGATGATGAAATTCCCAGAACTCATCAAAGCAGTTGGCCGAGGTATGTCACCTCAAAAAGCAATCAAGTTGTTAGAAGATGATTGTTTTTTCAAACTTATTGATATGCGTGAATGGACTGGTAAACAATACCTCCAACAAAAGCGCATGCGAGGTAGATTGATTGGTAGTGATGGCAAAATTCGCCGTTTTATTGAACAGAATTCAGGATGCGAAATGGCAGTTTATGGAAGTACCATCGTTTTGATTGGAGATGAAGAAGCCCTCCCTCTCGCCAGTCATGCAGTTGAGCGAATTTTACAAGGTTCTGAACATGGAACAGTCATTAAAGCACTAGAGAGGGAACGCAGAGAGCAAAAATTAGCTTCTCGCCGCCTTGATTACATTCAAGAAAAAGGTGAGTCACCAATTGCAGGATTTGATGATTTAGTCCCTGGCTTAGCAGATGCAAGAAGTCGTGAACGTCGTTACAAAAATGCTCAAGTTGATCCAGAGGATGAAAAAGCAGTCACCGAGATGATGGAACTTGCAGATGATGAAACGATTCAATATGCCGAAGAGTGATTTTTCTCACAGCAAATTTGCAAATGCTTCAACTCAAGCATTTTTCTGACTTAGGCCTAGAAATCTGCAGTCCAAAGTATAGTCCGGCAATAATAGTCATCACCAAAGTCGGTGAAAATGAAGGCACTGCGCCCACCATTTTTTGACTTGCTCCTTGAGCAACCATGTAGGCATCGTTGTTCGCTTCATCTCTCTCTGAGATGGAATCTGAAGAGTCGGCCGTCAAGCGGATATCAATTTCCCCCGGATTCAAAATAGTGACCGTCCAAAACATCTGTTCTTGCAAATCTGCTAATGAATTAGGTTGTAAAGTTCTAGTCTCAATTGTCGTCCAAGCGACATTGCTGTTTCGGTCAGCAGGAGCTGTTTGTAATCTTACCACAACACTACCAGCATACGCTTCGTTACTCACAAGCATAGATGTCACATTTACCCGTCCTTCAGTTCCGGCCCGTACAACTAATCGGTCCACAGAAGCGCTATTCCATGACAAGTCTAGGCTCGGGAAAACCATGAAATGTTGAGTCACAGAGTTATCAGAATTACTGGCATTATCGATTAGAACTGCCCGTAGAGAGAGGAATTGACCTTGTTTGGTTGACCAGTCAATTGATGAAGAGAGGGTACTCGATAGCCCGTATCCTACATCTATCCAAGAGCCAGTAATATCTGGTGTTTGTCCGACCCCATCTGAGTCAAAGCCATATTGGATTTTGGTTAGAATAGAGTCAATTCCAGACAAGGCATCACTTGCTTGAACAGTGATGGCAATTGCTCCCGACTGCGCTGTGGTTAGTTCAGGGACCAACCACCCTCCAGCAACTGGTGCAACGTGGTCAATGCTAACAGTATAATCGCTACTGCTACCACGGTTACCAACATTGTCAACAGCTCGGAATTGAATTGTCCTTACCCCTTCTTGTAGGCCCAATGTTCCTGCGCCACCAATGCCGACAGAGTTCCAAGTTGGGTCAGCGGAATCTCTAACTTCGTATCCAGCGATTCCACTTCCGCTACTATCTGATGCGCCATTGAACAGGTTAGAGAACACAAGATTTTGTGCATTGTTCCAATCACTATTGATCGATAGCGTTGGTGTTCCCACTGTTGGACCAACCATGTCAATGCCAATATATCTGGTTTCAGTTGAAGTCAGTCCAGCCCCATCATACACCGTTAAGACAGGGTCCCAAGTTCCTTGTGAAGGGAAACTTCCTGTCGCCCAGTCCCACCGGTGAGCCAGGAAACCGGGGCCATCATTCGAGGGTGAGCCAGGGCTGGGGACATTTGTGAGACTGGCATGGTCAAGGTTTGTGTCGGTCGCATTCCATGTGAAAGAGAGTGTTCCAGTGCTAGGGATAGCATACCATGCCCGGTTGGAAAGGGACAAACCAGTACCATAATCTGGGTTTTCAGTTACGAATGCAAGATTACTTGGAACCGTGTTATCCACTACAAAATTTGCTCCATTTGTTACGCCAGTAGATGCACCGCTAGCCCATCCTTCAAGTCGGAATTGATAGTTTCCATCACTAACTGAAGATGAACCCCAGTTGTACAACCAAGAAGTTGCAGAGGTGATATTTGTCACATCTGACCAAACAGATCCATCAAATATTTCGAGGCTAGCAGCATCTAGACCAGTTGTTGTAGAAACAAAAATTGTGACACTACCAGCAACGACTTCCCCTTGCGCGGGACCAGTTCCAAATGTTGGCGGATTTACCTTGGCCCCCTTTGCAGTGACTTCAACAATAGGAAGTAAGGCGAGCATCAAGGTTGCAGCAATTGCAACAATCACGGCCGTGCTTCGCATGGTCACCAACTTTAGGACATCTCACCCTTGTCTTCAACCCTTCCTTTGTATTCTACTTGTAGAATACCTTGTTGCGTAAGATACTGGTTAGCGGCATCAATCGGCAGGGTTGAAGTGCAGTATGTGGTCTCGTGTGTACATGGGGCGGGCTTCAGCCATTACCACTTCCGGATTTTTACTACTCCTATTGTTGGTCCCAGTCATTGGTGCTATTAGTGCTGGAGATGTCAATTTCAGCGTTGACAGTATTGCAATCTCTCCTTCATCTCCAGCCGAAGGCGATGATATCGAAGTAACAGCGACTCTAACAAATGATATTTCTTCAAGTATCACGAACGTTGATGTTTCTCTACATCCAGATAGTCTTGGAAATACTGCATTTCATACTGAGACAGTAGGCATCTCTGGTAATGGGTTTGTTCAAGTCACTGGGACATGGTCAGATGTTCCGTTTGGCACCCATTCAGTTGTTCTTCTTGTCACACATAATGGCTCAACTAATTCAGTATCTAAGGAGTTTGATGTGTCGGGGAAAATTGACTTAATTGCCAGCAACATTATCCTCACGCCGTCAGCGGATTTACATCAAGGAGATATTGTAAATCTTTCAATTGATGTTACTAATCAAGGAAATCTTGACGCACCATCATCGCATCTGTTGATTCAACTTGATGGTGGTACTCTGACAGAACTTGAGATATCGCCATTACTTGTAGGCATCTCAACAACTATCCAAACTTCATTCAATGCTCCTGCAGCTGGAAATCATCAGATTAGTGCAATAGCAAACTCAGCGGCTGATGGAATTAGTGAATCAGACACCAGTAATAATGCCGCCACTCCTGCACAATTCACAGTCATTTCTAGCCCTGATTATCTCCACCACCAGCAACCGGATCCTGAGATTACGGTGACATCAGATATTGGCACACTCAGTGGACCATGGACGCTTAGCGGTGAAATTCTTCGAATGGGTGGAAGTGGAGATAGCACTATAACAATAGGAATCTATCTGATAGATGGTGCTGCCGAAACTAGCGTTATTTTGTTTGATTTGACTTTTACTGATAGTGCCACAGTGCAAGGATGGGAACAAGAGTTGAATATGGCCCAAATGCCCTCACTTGAGCCTGGTGTTCACACTTTGAGAGTGCGCATTGACCCAAGTAGACAAGTCCCTCAATCAATACAGTTCAACGACGAACTTGACACCCAAATCACAATTCATCCCGAACCTAATGTGGTTGTGTCACCTTACGCGGCAGCATCTTCTGATTCAATCCTATCAGGTGAACAGGTTGATTTTGATGTAACAGTAACAAATACCGGTTCAATAACCGTGATAGGTGATTTATCAGCGACATTTGATGGTAACTCATTGTCGCCGATGTTGGGGTTGGGGATTCCGGGAGGAGAAGAGCGTACTTTCACATTCTCAGCAGTAGGTTCTAGTGCAGAAGTAGGGTCTTTACAATTTAGTGCAAGTTGGCAGGCAAATGCCATGAGTTACGATTCAAATATCAACGATAATACAGCATTTGGTTCAGTATCTCTACACAGCAATCTCCGCTTGCGATTCCTTCAAGAAAGTGAGAGTTGGACACCTGCTCACACGCCATTAGTAGTTGGAAATACATACACATACACCGTTGATATCGTTTCTGATGAAGGTACAGGAAATGAGGTATTCACATGCCTTGACCATGGAGAGGGAGAGGTGCTGAGTACAATTTCCCTCAATTTTACAGCATCAAATGGTAATAATACAGTTCTTTGCTCCTTTAAAGCAGTAAATGCTGGTTCTTTTGAGTTGTATATTGTTCCTGCAGGAAGCTCTGTTGCTACTTGGACTGCAGCATGGTCAATTTCAGCCACTAGTAATGTTGACTTAGAAACTGACTCCTCAAATTTCACTGCTGCAACATTTTTGTTCGTATTTGCGGGTCTATTGTTAATCATTATCCTAGGTGCGGCAATTCAGTTGACAAGGGTCAATTCTGAAGAAGGTGAAAGAGAAACCTACGATTACTGTCCATCGTGTGATGGGGAGATAGAAGGGGACGAGGAAGTTTGCCCGTACTGTGAGTTTAACCTTGTTGAAGGCCTATCACAATTTCATGATTGCACATCTTGTAATTCAAACATCCCTGATGTAATGGAGTATTGTCCATATTGTGGAACTGTTCAGGATGTCTCATCTTTCTATGAGCGCCGCACACGTAAGGAAATTGTACAAGAGGATGCTGAGGAAGAGATTCAAGAGGGCGATGATGATATTGTACTTGGTGCTGAAGATTATGGCGATGCAATTTCTGAAATGGGATATGCTGAGGACCAATTAGAGTCTGATTGGGAAGAACATCTTACAGTTGCCGAGCAAGAAATTGATGCTGCAATAGCGGGTCGTGAGGAAGAGGCTGAATTAGATGAAGAAGGTTCAGAAGATGAATTGGTAATTACATCAATGCGAACCGCACATGAAATGGATCGGGTTGACATTGACGATATCATTGGTGACAAAGAAGGTCGTCGTCATATCCAAGATTCCGAGGTTGAGTTAAGTGCATCCGATGCAGCCATTCGCGCTGACATCTTTGAGATTACAGGTGAGGACGGAATCTTACCTGGTCAGGAGGTTGAAGTTGAATTACTTCCAGATAATACTGTAGTTGGTAATGTGTTGAAGGATAAAAAAGAAGTTACCGATTTCTCAGTAGGAGATGGAGAATCTCCACCACCAGCAAAGGTCTCAGATATTGATGATAAATCTGAAAGTAAAAACAAACGTCGCCGGCCGAAACGGCGTGGTAAAGATACTGAAGATTGAAATCAGTACACTTACTGGCATAAATTGCCTGAATGATGACGAGTCAATACTGCTTCAAGCGTGATGACCCCTATGAGTGCTGACAGGCAAACTTAGCCGCTGAACCACCCCTATATCCGTCGCCTTGAAATGAAAGGGGCGGTTGAACGCAGTCTGATGAGGGCCGCCAAACCCATATTCCTCGCGGTCATTCTACTGTCAATGAGCACTTTTTCAGGTTGTATTGGATTGGTTGTTAGCCGAGAGTTGATGGAGCGGGTGCGAGGCATTCCAGAAACCGAGGAAGCAGTTGTAGTGTACAGCTTTGAGCGCGTATTTGATTCTACAGACCCCGAAGATATCATTTTCCATCCAGAGCCACATCAAATTCGTATTGACTCTGAAGTCAAAGAGATACAGGTTTTCTTCCGTGTGCAGATGGATTTCAGCGAAATCGCTGGTTTTGAGACTAGTAATCTAACTAACACAGTGAGATATGTGCATGCAATGTTATGGGAGCCAGGCGCAAATAAAAATACAGACACCCCATATTGGGAAGAGAATGCCACGACAGACCGTTATCCACCATTACAGAGATTTTCCCCACCGTTTGAGTTCGGTGTGTGGGAGTTAGAAGTTGATGCTCAAGGGTATGGTCTAGATACTCCGATAGACCAAATTTCCTTCCACGATGAGTTTGAAGTCTCGGTTTCAGTCATCCGCCCTTGTATTGAATTCCCTGAGCGTGCAGACCCTGACGAATGTATCCCTGTTTAGTCAAGTGCTTCTGGACAGCGATGACGCCGAGAGCAATTCCGACACTTACCCGGCCTATCGTGGTCTCTCTTTGCTCCACCTTCTACCATCAATCTTTGAATTTCTTTCAGGTGTCTCATCAGGACTTTACTTTCACCATCTCCCCAATTTATTTTGTGAATTGCATCATCTCCATAACGGAGAATGCCATAATTGAGTTGATTATTGGTTATCTTTGATACAAGGTGAAGATATGCATACACCTGTAATTTATGACTAAAGTGTGGTTGTGCCGGAATCTTTCCAGTTTTTTGTTCCACTGGTACCACCTCATTTTCAAAGATGATGACTTGGTCTGGTCGGCCTCTAATTCCAGTGGTATCGTCTTTGAGGAGATCAGAAGAAGTGGAGTCATCGTTGTAGGCTACTACAGAACCACTATCAATCCCAAGTTCCTTTCCTTTTTCTTCAACAAGAATATTCGCGAGTAATCCTTTGTGAAGTTGCCAGGATGCAATAAGAGTCCAGCCCAATGTAGCCACCAATAGGACAAAAGTTGCTATTGAGCGTTGTTGCGCCTCAAACAGAGCGAAGCCGTGCAGAGCAATCGTCATACTTCCAAGTAGGATTGTAAACTCAACTTTTCCTCCCGCCCACCAGCCGCCAGAACTAGATCCCCCTTTCTCAAATTGGTAGAGTTCAAGGTCAACAATATCAAATTCAGACGGTGTTGGCGGCTGAGCCAAACCAAATGGTGTTCCAAGATATCTTCTCCATGGGATGAGCAATAGAAGTATTGCCAAGAATAACCAAACCAAGGCAAGAAGGGCAAGGTAACGAGCAAAGCGGGCAAAGTCGGTATCAGCGATTATACCCTCTTCAACGAAGAAAAATGCGGCAGTGTCAAGGGTTAAAGTAACCACAATTGCGAACCACCATGTCCAGATGACCATTTCTCTTCTTGCTTTCAAATCATGGTTCTGGTACTTTTTCATCGCTCGCTCAATTTCTTTGTGCCGATGTTTGCCAAGTTCAATAGCATCGCCTGAACCTTTTACACCTGAGCGAGCTAATTTCCATGAGAGCGGGCAATATGCGTGACGTTCTAAGTCACTTGCTGAAACTGGAAGTGCGACTCCTTTTGAGTCACGCCAAATTCCATCATCATCAGGTATTGCTTCGAATAATGTGGTTTCATCCTCACCTGAATTTGAGTCATTTGAAGAGGCGACGCTGGCTGATGAAGAGTCACCCATCATGACAGACTAAGTGGATTCAGTCAAGAGCATTGTGCCTGCCTGATGCAGATAGCATACGCTATTGATGGGTTGATTAAAAGAATCTAGATTCTAAATCTAGAAGGAAGATTCCCAACTCTCAACTTTTTGGTGGTGTGCCCATGTAGCATCGTCGGTTTCCCCACGAGCCTTGAGAACTTCACGGGATAGTAGCCAGTAGACTAGTGCTAGACTACGGCGACCTTTGTTGTTAGCAGGGATACATAAGTCAACATTTTGAAGGTGGTTGTTGGTATCACAGATGCCAATTACTGGTAAACCACTCTTAACAGCCTCTGAAAGTGCCTGTGAGTCTGCTTGAGGGTCAGTCACGAAGATAACTCGTGGCTCAATGTAAGTGCGTAGATTTGGATTTGTAAGAGTACCAGGGATAAAACGGCCAACTATTTGGCGAGCACCGATTGCTTGAGCAAACATGCGAGCGGGGCGCTGTCCATACTGACGAGCACTAACAACAAGTATGTCTCGCCCGTCGTAATTGTTGATGAAATTAGCAGCAAAACCAATTCTTTCGTCAGTCTTAGTGACATCAATTAGGTGGATTGTTGCACCATCGGTTTCAGTCTTGGCGATGAATTTCTGCATGTCCTTACTTTTAGTCTGAGTACCTATGTGCACAGCGTTCGCTTCATAGTCCTCGTACGCCAGCAGGGGAGCACTCTGTTCATCCATTCGGCTCGGCGACCGGACAACCATTCATAACCGCTTCTATCATCTCTTTTTGGCAAATGAGCGGGTAAGTTCAGTAGCATAACACTCCCTCCCCCCGATTAATGGCCGTGGAGGTTGAACAAGTGCCACTGTTTCTTGCCCCAATGTCTGGGGTCACAGGGCTTGCATATCGTCTTTTAACTAGAGAATGTGGGGCTGATTTCACTATTACAGAATTCACCGCCGCCGCCGCATTAAATCGCCAAGATGCCAAGAGTTGGTTGAAACTTGAAAGCGATGAAAGAGAAAAACCATTCATTCCGCAAATATTTGGCGGTAATATCGATGAGATGGTAAAAAGTTGTGAACTTCTTCAAGAGAGGGCTGATATTATAGATTTGAATTTTGGTTGCCCCGCGCCGATTGTGACTAGACATTGTGCCGGCGCCGCACTAATGGGGAAACCCGATGAATTAGTTAGCATGGTTGAGAGATGTGTTGAGGTTTCAGAAGTCCCCGTCACTGTGAAGATGAGACTTGGAACAGGTAATGGATTGACTAACGCATTAGAACTCGCCAAACGTTGTGAGGATGTCGGGGCCGAGCGAATATGTGTGCATGGCCGGACACTGCGTCAACGATATTCGGGGGAAGCTGACTGGCAGGCTATTGCTGAGATAGTCAAGTCAGTTGATATTCCTGTTATTGCAAATGGAGATGTTGTAGATGCAAAATCTGCAACTGACTGTTTAGAAGTTACGGGAGCAGCCGGATTGATGATTGGCAGGGCTGCAATTGGCCGGCCAACAATTTTTCACCAAATCAAGAGTGATCTTGGCTGGGATGATTCTGAGCCGAAATGGGGCGGGACAGAATTCAGCGGTGAAATGGAAGAAACGATGTCAGCGAGATTGTGGGCTTGGAAGAGATATATTGAACTTGACAGAGAAGTAAGTGTTGGAGATAGCAGTAAAAATCGTCTACGTCACGCATTTGCATTCACCAAAGGGTTGCCAGGAGGCAAAGCGTTTCGCACTCAATTACATACCAATAGAGAAGCAGAACAGGTGTCAGAATCTGTTGAAAACTTCCTCTCTAATCTAGTAAGAAATGTTCACATTAACCAGTAATGACAATTACAAGTTATCAATGATTGAAGCAACTCGCTTTAATCGACTGAATACGCTCTCAACTCTCTGTGATACTTGGCGAGCCACATCATCTCCTGAACTACCTGAGAGTCTGTAGCCGTAAGGAAGGCGTCCTCCTAGGAGATTTATGGCCAAGCGTTGTTTCTCAATGCTTACAGAAGAGAAAAGTTCAGCACACCTTTCTGAATCAAACTTATCTTCCCGCAGTGATTTTGTAACCTGTTTCACAACTTTCTGGTCCAATCTACTAAGTCCACCTTTAGTGAGTAACCACTGTTCGCCTCGTCGAGAATATTGAGTTGAGAGCCCATCCCAGAGAATTACCGAAAGGCGGTCGTGACGAAGTACTCGTTCTGCCAAGCCAGCGGCTCTGAAGCGGTCAAAAGTTCTAGCCAGTCTTGGACGGGTAGCCCCCCATTCAGCGACCGCTTCGTCAAGTGAAATTGGGTGATTTGCCGAAAGCATTCTTTCAAAAATAAGGCGGGTGAGGTCTTTGCCACTTTTTTCTCTAGGGCGCTCACCGCGTAATCCAAAATCGTTTAGGAAAGCATCGATTTCATCCTCTTTTCCTTGAAGAGGACGTGGTTCGCATATACGCAGTTTTAGGTCTTGAACATCCATGTCCGAATCACCTTCCTGAGTTACTGAGCCTGTTTGCCATTCTGTTAGTGGAGCAAGCCTTAGTGCAAGTATTCCACGTACTTCTAAGTGAAGTATGTCGATAGCTGCTGAAAGTGAGCCGCAACGTAGATGGTGCATCTGCCATCCGTTTTCACCGATTTCGGAGGCGATAATTCTGACCGATTGAAGTCCTTTCAGGTGGTGGTGGAGGGCAGTCATACTGATCCCCAATTGTCCTGCCAATGTCTTTGCATCAATCCCTTTCATTGGATTTTTTACTAAATGGTCGCGCATTAGCCTGTGAAGGGGTCGCTGAGTTGCGTCAGTAGAATCAGCGTCATTGCGACGGCGGACTAATCCAAGTGTATCAAGGAGCCAAGCAAGAAGCATATCAGCATCTTTCTTGCCAGTGGGGGCGGGGTGTTGCTCAAGACGAAGCCTCAACATCTAGTAACTGGCGAAGTAGGTCGGTTCTAAGTGCTATTGATGCTATCTGCTGATTCAGAACTACTTAACGCGAAGCACCTTCCATCAAAGAGATTCTTTTCAAATTCAAAAAGTGCGGAATTAACAATTCACGCTGCAATAGGGCGCTCATCAATCCACTCGTAATCAAGAGTTCCAGTACGGAGTCCATGTAGGTGCTCGGCCAAATCTAGATCTTGGGTTGATAGTATACCTCGGCGGCGAAGCACAAGTATTGCGCTGTTTACCGAAGCACGACTTCGACTGATGTCGCGAGCTAGTGAGGCTTGTGATTTTGGTAATGGGTCTTGGACTAGGCGAGTGACAACTTCTCGCTGAACTTGTGATAGTCCAACAGGAAGCATCTCTGCTGCTTTATCGTCCTCAACATTCATGTCACGAAGAATCTCAATCTGACTTGGTGCTCCTGCGTAGTAGCAAGTTCTACCATTGACTGGTATTGTGGTAACAGTTCTTTGTGTTTGCAACACATCAAGATGATGACGCAATGTACCATTTGCCACATCGAGGTTACGTTGCAATTGTCGGTAGCAAATACCTGGATTTGAGTCAAGGGTATCAAGGATTTTACTTCGCAGGGGGTGCTCCCAACTGCGGTTGTGAGATGAACTGATAGTTCCAGATACTGACCAATTCCATGGAAATATGCTGGTGGCTAATGAACCAAATCCAGTTAATCCCGCAACCGCGACACCAATCAAGGCATGACGACTACCCAACTGGTTCAATAGTGCCATAGGATATCTTCTGTTGCCGGTCCCTATTGTATGTGTTGGTTAGATGACCTCTATTTTAGCCTCAATTTCAACGTTTCTTCACGCTTTCATTGTTGAGTTTCATGTAGGCTACTAATGGGCTGAGAAGACGTCCTGAACGATTGCCGTGGTCTGTAAGTTTGTAAGTTACTTTTACTGGAGGGCCATCAACTACAATCCGATCAACAAATCCAGACAATCTTAGGGTGGTCAACTTATCAGACAAGGTTCTGCTAGAAATCCCTACTAACAGTCGCCGTAGTTCATTGAAGCGGCGTTCACCTGCAATGTAGAGTGTGGCTAGAATTTCAATTGTCCAGCGTGATGCAAAGACATCTAACGCTTCAACTGCGGCATCTACTTCCCATGAAATGTCGTGAACATCATCATCAGAATTGTTGCGGAAAAGTTGGCGAACTTTTGCACCGAGTTCTTCAGTGGAAATAATTGCATTTTCAATCTCTGTATATTCATCATTATTGAGAATCATTGGTGGTTCTGGCATGGCTTCAACTCCGGTGTTGCTAATGTTATGTGGTGTAGTCATTACACTTAGGTTTACCCTACTTCACTTCATGGTTAATATAAATCGGGCTACACCTATTTATTGCCCAAGAGGCAAAAACGGAGGCTAGAAGTATGGATATTTGGTTTGATGAATGGTTAGACAGTGAAAGTGCAAGGTTGAGGGCTAATGAAGAGCGTGAAGTGCGGCGTAGCCGAACATTAGCAAACTGGCGCTCAATGCGATTTTGGCAAGGTAGGAAGTGAAATGAAATACCTTACAAAATTGTTTGATTTATTGATGGCAGGAATAGCTGCTATGGCGCCCCCTCATTGGCATCGATGATTGGGCACCCTATGTCTGACCGTATTTCAAGCAATGGCAATTCCCTGCGAACCAGCCGCCTTTGAAGTGCTGATGAGAAGGATTTTTAATACTGCGAACATACCAATAATCATGAATAAAGTAGTGATTATCCTCATTTTAGCCATCATCGCCCCATCTTTGGCTGGTTGTGTCAGCGAAGTTCCTAACGTAAAAGGTTGCACAGACGCTGATGCAACCAATTACGATGTTAACGCCACCATCAATGACAAATCTTGTGAGTTCGCTGATTCGGACGGTGACGGCGTGTTTGACCACTTAGAGGTGGCCGGTTGCACCGATGTCAATGCGACAAATTACAATCCCAATGCCACCGATTCCGACAGATCGTGCATCTACGAAGAGGAATGTGACGAACAGCAGTACTGGCACCAAATATCAGCGGACTATCCTTATCCCGGCTTGGCCTGCCAAATTCCAGGGCCTACTAAGACGGCCGCAATCACTTTCATCGTCTACAAGGACAATGATGGAGTTGAGTACATTTCCAACGAATCGTCCATTTTGATTGGTCTTGAACTAATTAACAGCTTGTACAATCCATTTGGAATCAACTTAGTAATCGGTGAAATCGTCTACGTCGATGAAGCGTTTCCAGAAGCTGGGCCAAATGAGGATGGCGAATACGATAATACCGTTTCAATCAGCGAACTTGGTTCTGGGTTTACGGATAACTACAACAACACCAATGTGAATATCGTCATGACTACTGATGGGTGGGGAGCATACGCTTTGTTCCCCTGGTACAACCAGAATTACTATGCTGCCTTCGTAAAGGCGAGTTCTTTCGAATCTAGTTATATCCCTGCACATGAACTGGGTCACTTTTTCGGGCTCTACCACACACACGCATACAGCCTTGACCCAAATGCTGATTCAAACTTGGAAAACGCTACCCAATGGAGTGATGATTGGGTCATCCCTACAGAGCAATGTTATCGGACTGGAGACTTCATCTGCGGCACGCCATACGACTGCTACGACGATTGTGAGCAAGCCATTGGATGTAGTGCTGCCTTTCTCTATATGGAGTACAAACCAGGGCAAGCGAGTGAATACGAAAACTGCACTGCTGAAGAGCATTCACCCTCGCTTGACAACCTAATGAGCCGCTATAGTAACCGTAGCGTGCTAACTCATGACCAAGGCGCACGGATGAGGTACTTCTTGCAATACATGTTTGACATAGGTCGTCTCCTTCCGGTCGAAGCGGGTAACTGAGAGTTCAGACATAGGCCACCCAATGCTTCACTTAGGCGAAAGAGAAACGCCAATTTCAACAATTGAGTCTATCAGATCATCTATGACCTTTTCATCCACTCTTGGGTTAGCGATTACCGCGCGTAGAATTGGTCTTCCATCTATTTGTGAATGTGACACCATGAAACGACCGCTAGAAATCAATTGTTTTCGAATCTCGGCGGTGATTGAATCTTGTTGTGATTCATTCAATCTATAGCCACTGTAACGAATACATACATTTGTCATTGAAGGTTCAACGACTAGTTCAAGGCGTGTGTGTTCCTTTACTTTAGTTGCTAGATAATCGGCTAGAGAGAAGTATCTCTCAATTTGAGATGCCCACCCTTCATTGCCTTTTGCCCGCCAAGCAAGCCATAGTTTGAGGGCATCAACCCGCCTTCCACACTGCAGACTCATGTGGCCTAAATCATATTCTTCAGCATCACCTAATAGGAGATAATGTGCTTTCTCAGTATGCACACAAACCTTCCTTAAAGTACCACTGTTTTTGACAAGGAAAACCGAACAACACAAGTGGGTTCCCATCATTTTGTGTGGGTCCCAACAGATAGAGTCAGCGCGATCTATTCCATGTAATAACGAGCGAGTTTTTGGTGAAAGAAGGGTAGCACCTCCCCACGCAGCATCTATGTGTAGCCAGAGTTTTTCTTGATGACAGATATCAGCGAGTTCATTCATGGGGTCAACAGCCCCTGTGACAGTAGTTCCCGCGGTACCCATTACACAGAATGGATAATTCCCAGCTCTTTTTTCAGCGCCAATTGCTTTCAGTAATTCAGCAGTAATCATTGTTCCACTTTCATCCGTTGGGATGGTAATGAGATTGTCTAATCCGATGCCAATCACATTTGCGGCCATTGCTGTTGAATAATGGGCATCTTCAGAGATGAATGCGACTAGTTGTTTCCCACCTAAACCAACTCGCTGAGCATCAGGGAATTTGCGGTCACGGGCGCACATCAAACCCAGGAGATTTCCGTTGGATCCCCCAGTTGTGAAGATCCCTTCACCAGCCTTGTAACCAACCAATTTCAATTGTATTTCGCGTAACCCATGAGACATACTTACTAAAAACACCTTTACCAAAAATAAAATCTATTTCTTTGGATATTTTTTTTAAAATATTTTTCTC
>CAXEOD010000024.1:0-19908 GCA_963997805.1 uncultured Candidatus Poseidoniales archaeon | reverse complement strand
GAGAGCATCGAGAGTCACCCGGACTTCCTGCTCGAGATCAAGGAATCCTTCTTTGTAAACACTCTCAACCGTCAAGCCGGCGATGGGCAAAAGTGATCCATCTGGGCCCCTCTGGAGAAGCAGAAGATCACTAAGCGAAAGATCTCCTTCTTCGGGGATTCTTTCAAGAGCGAGTTCATGTTCTTGACGAGTTAGTGGTAACATCGTTGGTGGGCGACGTATCAGGATTTCTGATTCTTCCAAGCGTACATCAAGTAATCCAGGTGCAGATAGAAGGAGGCGCTTTAGTGAAGTTCGGTCACAGCGTTGCCGTTTCATCACCGATTCAACAGTTACCCCAGATAGGCGGAACCAGTCAACATCGGGCTCATGTCCTAAACTAGATAATATTCGATTGGCTTTTGCAAGGTCACCCTTTCCGAGATCAATTCCGAGACGAACAATACCATCAGCGTGACTTATCTTACAAGAATCTACAGCTGGGTTTTTTGTGGTGGCAGAACTTGCTTTCATTGCACAATCTGGACAATCCATACCCTTAATTGGCCATTCAAAATCATGGATGCCATCAGTTACTAATTGAGCTGAAAAGTACTCATCATCTCTTTTTGGGAGGATGTCTTGAATAGGGATAATTTGTTCTTTCTGAAATGAATCCAACTTATTAGATTCTACTTCACCATCCTTACTTTCAATCGATTCATCTTTGATGGGTTTGGATTCAGATGATTTCAACTCGTCTTCGTCATCATCTTCGAAAAAGATGAATCCCTCCGATTCATCCTCTCGCTTGGGCATAACCTGACCTATTGCCTCCCCTGTTTGAATGTGTGCCTAACTAAGATAGGAGATTTACGGGTGAAATCCCAATTGAAAAAATGATTTTCTAATTGAGAATTAAAAGACATTCACGGAAGGGGGAAGTGGGTATTGTTGAAGGTCTGAATCAAGAATGATGAGTTTTGGTGCAGGGAGCAGGATTCGAACCTGCGAAGCACTAAGCAGTGGATCTTGAGCCCACCCCCTTTGACCGCTCGGGTACCCCTGCGTTGCAACTCGGTGTGTGCTTCCCTTTGTCATTCTTCCTCAAGAAGTGATGAACTCTGAGTTAGGATTTCAGGAGGAGGGCCTGCACCTTCTGGCCATTCATCGGGAGCCCATGGTGGAGGCGGTGGGGCTTCTTCATCCTCCATCTCACCCCATTCTTCATCGCTTCGCCTAAACGCTGCAACTACAATCATTAGTACTACTGAAATAAGTAATATCATTAGACCAAACGCAGCTGGAGAATCTAAAGTCTGCCAAAAAATCTCACCTGTAGATTGCTCACGAACAAGTCCAACTGGAACACTTGTGAGATTTGTGTTATCATCATTAATGGCAATGTATAGTTGCAAATCACCAACAGTCCAAGCCTCAACTGTGAATGTGAAAAAGGCATGCTGCTGAGGTAATAGGGTCAAATTAGTCTCATTGAGAATGTGGTAACGACCGCCATTTCCTGTTGATTGCCATGCCCATAATCCGACTTTGACAACGCCCATATCATTTCCTTCATTCGAAACTCGGCCATCGATCGTGAACACCGAATCAATAGTTGGCTGGTATGGGTTTGACGTTAATTCTGAAATAACTGGTTGGAAAAATATGACTCGTAATTGGGTCATTCTACTATTTCCTTCAGTACCTATTCCGACTAAGGAATGCCCTGCTAAGTCAGCCCCAACTATCCATATCACCAAATCATCATCGGGGAGGAGGAGATCTGGATTAACATCAAAATCTATTCTAGTAGAGTAAGTCCACAATCCTTCTGCCTCAGTTGCGAGTGGTAATTCTGAAAGCCCGTGCATATACGAAATTTCTACTCCATGCCTTCTAAATGACCAGTACAACTCTAGAGGGTTTTGCCCCATCCCTCCAGCTTCGTTGACCCGCACAGTCACTAATTGTTGCATCATCTGATTTGAGTTGATGGTGCTAAGTGTAGTTACAGGGAAATCCAATTGTGGAGGTATGGAATCAATAACGATATGGAGTTTCATATCAGTAATAGGGATTGTTTGAACGCCTCCAACTATTATCGCTTGTACCGTTGCTGACCCACGATTCCACCTCGCTTGTGGAATATCAGAAGTGGCTATGAAAGAGGACGCATCGGAAAGTTGAATATACCAATTTTTAGCATCATTTTGGTTGTCATCCATGCTAAAATTGACTTGCCAATCACCATCCAGTATCACATTCAATCCATTTGCTGGATGTTGTAATTGACCTGAAAAATTGAATCTATCATCGGGTTGAAGATAGAGAGTGCTTCCAATTAATTCACTGCTGGGAGGAGAAAGGTCATCGGCACTTACCAAAATCAGATTTACACGACCATCAACAGACCACGCAAGATGAGAAAGTGAATTACTTCCAAGTTCTAGAACCTGACCATGCTCAGTTACTATTACACTAGGCTTTTGGGTTGAAGTATTCCATGATTGAGGTGAACCAACACCTAAGCGGAACTGAATTTTTACCTTGAAAGAGCCAGCGGCTAATTCTTCGATAACTAGTCCAACAGGAGTAATTGGAGAATTATCATTTACAGATAATTCTCTCGAGAGAGGGTCAAGCCTGATATCGCCTCGACCATCACCTGGCGCTAATGCAATCAAAATATTGTCAATAGAACCAATTCCATTGTCATCCGTAATTGAAAATGAGAATTCATGGATTTGGCCAACCAGTAGATTATCGCCCCACCTATCAAGAGCCATTGAGGGTTGTGAAATTGTAGTCGGCAAGTCATCCTGAGTCACTAGGGTTGCCATATCATTGTCAATGCCAGCAGCCCCACCATTGAGCACTGCATGTCCTGCTAGGTCAGTCCCGGTAATGTAAAGTGATACCTTTCCAAGTTCCCCATTTGCTATCAGCTCTAAAGATGGAAAATCAATTCTAACTGTTCCGTTTGCTTTCATTGGCGTTATTTCACGCATGATTGAATATTCCCATTCGTCAGCTTCGCCGTCCCCATCTACGTCGTCAATACCTTCTCTCCATGAATGCAATAATAGTGGACCGCCGAGAGCTTCAATTTCTGATATTTCAACTGACAGAGGTAAGAGTCTGTCCTCTGGCCAAACATTGCCATCAGCCGGTCTTGGGCCACTTGGAGTGTAGGCCAACAATGGACCGAGGGTCGGTGGGTTGGAATCAATAATTAGAGTAACAGGGGTTCTATCATCAGTAACATCTGTTGCACCACTCAAGGACACCCCTGTAGGGCCAGGGCGAAGAATCCATGCTGTGAGATTGACTTCCCCGCTTGGTTGCCCAAGAACTACGCTAGCGTTCCACTGACCGTTTGGGCCACTTGAGGCAACTGCCTGGGATGTCCCGTTGATATGTTCAGATTGGATTGTGACCTGAAAATTGTCATTTGAAGGACGCATTGTTGAATCTTCAAAGCGAACTTTGCCAGAGACCTCAACAATTGAACCGGCGGCGATTTCAAATGGATACGCTGGCGAGCCGCGGGTTGAAAGCAGGTTTCCATCTTGGTTCCTAACTTCCCAAGTATCTATTTCCATATCATTTTCAATTGCTTTCGAGCCGATGCCGATTCTAACAACATCATCAGCAAGGTTAGCGCCACTAACAGCCCAAGAATCGGCAGCAACATCTAGCCAATCAACATCATCCCAACTCCATTCCGTTTGTAGATACCATTCAATCTGCCACCCTCTTTCAATTGGTGAAATTGTGGTAGTTGTTGTATCAAATGATACTTGGCCACCCCCACTATTTTGAGTGAAAGTTGGGTTGCTTGAAAGATCTGAAATGGAGAATGAAATCAAATCCCCACTAGACGCTGTCAATGTTAGATTGGCACTAGTCAACAGTTCCCGTGCATGTAAATGTGTTAGTTCAGTAGTGATGATTGTGGGTCGGTCTGGAAGCCAAGTTTGAGGCACTGAAACCACCTCATTGACCAATAGCGGGGCATGCTCAACCCCGCCCCACAATCCAATGCCACCGGCCTCTGAATCAACTCGAACTGGAATGGTGTAAGTCCCATTGGCTGGGCTACTTGCATTTACCGCCTGAGAAACTACTGGCCCAAGGCCTGATACGTTATCTCTCAGGATGTAGTTCACCCCATAAATACGGATTTGGGTTAAATCGGTTGTATCCAATGAAATTGGGATTTGCTTCCAATCCCTAGTTGCATTTTGAAAAGGCATGCCAACTTGAGCGTTTATGGATTGAATAACTGCGGTGTTTAATGGGACCATAATTCCTAACCCATTTTCAATAGTTTGCTGATTAAGCAGTGATGCTCCACCTATTGAAAGATTAACCTCAACAGACTGCTGATAGGTTTGCACTCCGACTACACCCCCAGTAACAATTGCGCCATTTGGAATTAGTAGAGATATGAAATTCATGCCGTTCCATTGGGAATCAGTGGTTGCACTTCTTGAATTGGATAACATTAGAGAGTCCTGCCATCCAAGTTGACCGCGTCCATCATTTCCTTCAATGAAGGCCCAATCAATTAACCCATCGTCACCAACATCTATTGAGACATTCAATCCAGGTTGAAGAATTCGTCCTGAAACTTTTAGTGAATTAATCCAGCCCCCTGGCTGTAGGTCAATTTGAACCCGATATGCCGTTAGAGGTATTGTCCTTTGAACTGTTTTATTTCCTAAAGACCCATAATTGAATGACACCCCTCTCTCGTCTAGCAATGTCACAAGAGCACCAGCTCCTACCCCTGATAACTCAAATACCTCCATTGGGCTATTCGCATAAATTAGAGGACCTGTGACTGAATGGGTAGCTAACCCTGGATTTGTCAGGTTACCTGATGTTTGATTCAAATCAAGGTATGGTGATATTACCCAACCATTTGATGCATCTCTTGCTGAGAAGATGTTTGTTCCTCCAACATACAATGCGTGAATCTTTGGTGTTAATTCCGGTTCAGTAGTTCCAATCTCTAATTTGATTCTCACCTTTTCACCAAGTGAACCGGGTAACGGAATTACTGGGAAACTAAGATTTCCCATTCCTAACAGAGTTGCACCATTTTCATCTATTAGTGAGCAGCGGACCCAAGTTCCATTCGGAACTGTGGCATCAACATCTATCGTTCCCAAACCATTTCTACTTGTATCAATTAAATCGCTTGTCCAAGTTCCCTGCTCTTCAAACCAGTCAACATAAAGTCCAACATCATCAAGATACCAGCCATCCGCTTCCAATAGCGGATCGGAAAAAAACGAAAAACGTAATTTTATTGCTTGGCCACCAAACTGACTAACATCAGCCTCCTTAGTAACCCATGATTTGTTATTACTAGGACCACGCTGTCCATAACAAGTAGGCTTTGAATTACTGCCATCCATTGCCCACAAATTGTAGATATCTGAAGTCGGATTCTGATTCTGTTGGGTGTCATAGAAATCTGGTTCGTTCTGCCCATAAGGAATCCAGGTACGGCCATCGTCGGTTGAGATGTAAACAACTCCGCCATCCCAACCAGGTTCAGCACAGATAAATTGGTTGAAAGAAATCCGCGCATGGCTACCAGCAGGAATTAGCAATGAAGGGGATATCAAATGCGTCCAAGTATTCGGTTGATAGATATCTGAAAAGACAATACCTGCGTAATAAGAACCTGAATCTGGAGTATCTGGACCGTACACCCACGTTGTGTTATGGGCACGTAATTCCCACCCAGTGCCACGGTCTGTATCGATTACCCAGCCTTCAGGAAGGAGAGGTGAATTCTCAAAAGAGTCGGATTGATATGAAGGGCCATTTACACCATGAGTGGTTAGATGTTGCCACTCGTCTAACCCTGAACCAATGTTTCCGTGTGTCGCATTACCGTTATTGACATCTGTGAAATTTAGATAAAGATGTGTTGTTTGGTTACCTGTTGTCCCTGAAGATATTCGCACATCGTCGATAAACAATCCTTCTGGTGGGTCTAGAGTTGTACCACCAAAACCTGAACCGGGGAATGAGTCTGTCTCAAGGTAGACGCGGATGTGAACAGAAGAGTTACCAGCGAGTGATTGTGGTAAGGGATGTGATAGAGGTTTCCAACCTCTCGAATCATCAACATATATTTGACCGCCAATGAGAACTCCAAAAGACGGCATCTGAGGAGAGAAGGAAGTCCATGTGAAATTGTTGAGTGACCATTCCCAGTTGAAATTGTCATAGATGTCCCCCTCCATATCAAAATCAACGGCATATTCTAACATGATTGGGCCGCTTGCGTTTGAGAGATTTACTTCAAATGAAAGGAATGAATTAGCGCCGTCTGCGTAGTAATTTGATAGATTACCATGGAACCAAGAACCAAACTCTGCTCCAGAATTGGTAAGGTTCACATTGTCAAGGAACATTCCTGGTCTTTGGACCGTTGAGTTGACGTCTGTCCACACAACGAAACGGAAGCGTACATTGCTAGCATTAGCAATTCCCGGATAATTATCAAGGTTAAATTTCCCTTGTTGCCATCCGGTTGCATTAGGTGAAGCCCACACTTCAAAATTTGAACCGCCACTACCATTAGGAGATGGTGCTGCAGAATTAATACGGTTATTGTAGCCCCCTTCAGGGGTGATATAATCCCAATTTGCACCACCATCAATACTCATCTCAACCCAAGCGCCATCAGCATTTCCGTTAACTTCGCTTGGGGTATACATATGCTGCCAATATGAAAAAGTAAGATTGAAATTATTGATCACATTTGGTACGTGAAAATCTGGAGATTCCATCCAACTGTGAACTCCATTTGGAAGTGCTTGGTCGTCGGAAGTAGCGATGATGTAACGTCCAGTCACCCCTCCAATTGGAATCAAGCCACCACTGGATTCACGTCCTGAACCATTGATTGGACCTGCAATTCCCAACATATCGCTTATTTCCCATACCCCTGGTGTGCCACCATATTGCCAATTCTGAACTATCCGCTTCAAGGTTTCAAAGTCATTTATTCTACCAACCGAATGGTTTGCACCAAGACTCAGTGCACCATCAAAGAAGTCTGCTGTAGTTGAGTTCCAAAGACCCCAACTAAAGTTGAGTTTACCATTAGCATCCTCAACCCACTCAACACCGGTACCAAGGTCAGTCATACCATCCTCGCTGACCTCTAGCCAAGCATCAAGCACTTCTTCACCTTGAGGTACTTGGAAACCAGTAACAGTAACATTACCACCGCCAGGAGGGGATGAAACAACACTTGGACCTGCCCACATAGTTTGGTTACCTGAGACTAGCGCCGTCATTGGCAGGATGATGAGTAACAGGGCAAGAAGATAGGCTCTCCTTGTATCTGAATTATCCACCATGGCTCAGCCTCTGCACATAACTGGGTGTGCTCACTTCGTTTGAACTCTCTCCAACCGTGACTGAATTCTCAAAATTATGCGATGATTTTGAGTGAAGCATTCTTAGGATGCCTTCTAGCAGAGGAATATCGGGCGAGTTGAAATGAGTGGGGAGGGGGCTGAAGTTACGCGAGTTAGCGCAGCACAATTGCAGGCAATTGAGAACCAATTATTCAGTTTGGTGCGCCAACAAGCCAAACAAAATCACCCCATAGAACTACCTCGCCCTGATTTTTGGCCCCAAGTATCAACTCTGCTTGCAAACATCGATATTGAACTGGCAGACGTTGGAAAATCTGAAGGATGGAGTGTGAAAGCACAAAACCTCAGCCGACGCCAAGGGAATGTGAGAAGGGCTGTTGCAGATCTAACTCAACACAGGTTGACTGCATTCGTTAGACATGCATCTACGAATAATCTAGCATCAGCCCCTTATGGAGATGTTCTAGGAGAAACAAAGAGCGCACTATCTCCACTTGACTGGCAGAGGCATGACGCTGCGGAGAGGGCGTTTTACGAGGGTTTGAATGAACTAATTGAGAAGTACAAGCACCATGTTTCATGGAATGTCTTGCAAAAAGGATTGGTTGGGGAAACCGAGCAAGACCCTATCGTTGAGCGAGGTACAATACAGTTAGACTCGTTTGTCAAGGATGAGGGAGGGATTACAGGACAAGGACCGCCGAAGGTAGTGGTCAAAAAAGTTGAATCCGAACCATATGAAGACCCTGACGATGATGATGAACAGAGAATTGCCAAAATGAGCGCCTACCCTACCTCCGGGATGGTAAAGCCAGACATTACAAGTTCGGGTGAATCTGATTCTGAAGAAGGTGTATCGCTTGAAGTAAGTGGGGATTCAACTAGTGTGACTAGTGAATCAACTGGGGCTGATGAAGGAATGATCCGTATCAAGATGTTAACTGACTTACCAACGGCAATTATGGATTCTGGTGGCAACGAGTTAGAACTGATGGAAGGTGATGTTGAGTTTTGCGAAGCTGACTTTGCATCAGGATTGATTGCAGCAGGATTCGCAGAAGATGCATCAATTGCTTAAGATGAATCTAGTTGATATTGCGCAGAGTAATTTCAATGGTCACTGTGTCTGGAATTTCCAAACCGTGGACAACTCGTGCAAGAACTGCTTCATCCTTGGTTGAGTTAATCTCTAACTCAATTAAGCGCTTGTGAACTCGCATCTCCCAGTGGTCCCAGGTTTCGCAACCTTCACCATCAGGTGCTTTACGACATGGAACTACCAAGCGGCGAGTTGGAAGTGGTATTGGACCTCTCATTGCGACGCCAGTTTGTTCTGAGATTTGCTTGATACCATTACACAAACTATCAACATCAACATGGTTCATACCAGTGACTTTGATTGCTGTGATGCTTGCCATTAAGAAACCAACCTGTGAAACTAATTCTCAGTGCTCTCCATTAGTTAGACAATCACTTCTTCTCTATCTTCATGCACACGCCAGCAGCCACGGTCTTACCCATGTCACGAATAGCGAAGCGAGATAGTTCAGGGAATACTGATGCTTCCTCGATTGCCATTGGCTTGGTTGGTGCGAAACGTACTAGACATGCATCGCCAGTTACTAGGAAGTCTGGGTTAGCAGTCTTCTGGCCTTTGCTGGTCTTCTCAAGAAGTTCAACGAAGCGGACAGCCACTTGTGCGGTGTGAGCGTGGAACACAGGTGTGTATCCAGCGCCAATTGCCTTTGGGATGTCCATCAACTGGATTTGACCAACGAAGGTCTCATCGTGGCGTACGTATGAAGGAGGGTTGTCTGTGTATCCTGCAACGTCACCACGGCGGATGTCGGTTGCTGAAAGTCCACGAACGTTGAATCCAACGTTATCACCAGGCTGTGCCTTTTCAACAACTGTGTGGTGCATCTCGATTGACTTTACTTCAGCACTCTTCTCTGAAGGGTTGAACTGAACTGTCTTTCCAGCGTTTAGAGTACCGGTCTCAATCTTTCCGACTGGGACTGTTCCGATACCGCCGATCTTGTAAACATCTTGAATTGGCAAGCGCAGAGGCTTGTCAATTGGCTTTGGTGGCATCTTCACTGAATCAATAGCTTCGAACAGAGTAGGACCACTGTACCAAGGAGTCTTGTCACTCTTGTTGTAAACGTTATCTCCTTCAATAGCACTGCATGGGATGAAAGGTATATCGTCAGGCTTGAAACCGGCCATTCTTAGCAGGTCTTTGACTTCCTGAACAACTTTGTTGTACTTATCTTCTGACCAATCAACACCAGAAATATCCATCTTGTTGACGTTGACGATAAGTTCCTTGACACCAAGAACCTTAGCCAAGAAAGCGTGTTCCTTGGTCTGTGCGTTAACACCATCGTTAGCAGCAACATTCAGAACTGCAGCGTCTGCTTGACTTGTACCGGTAATCATGTTCTTGACGAAATCACGGTGACCAGGTGCGTCAATGACTGTGAAGTAATAGTTAGGTGTGTAGAATTCTTTGTGTGCAACGTCAATAGTAATACCACGTTCGCGCTCTTCCTTCAATCCATCCATAACGTAAGCGAAACCGAAGCCCGCCTTTCCACGCTCTGACGCTTCTTTCTCAAACTTCTCAATAACGTGAGCCTCAATATGCCCAGTATCTAGCATCAAACGACCTACTGTGGTCGATTTTCCGTGGTCAACGTGACCTATGAAAATGATGTTCAGGTGATCCTTGCTCTTATCTTCCCATTGTGAACCCATGGCATATACACTCCTTTGAGTGACCCGCCGACAGACCATCCCTATTTGAACCACTCGCAGATTAACAGTTCTTTGAATGGGGCTCTAAACGGGCCACTGAGATGTGAATAACCTCATTTATATTTGAGAATTATCTGGACTTCAATAATTTCCGCATTATGCGGCTTAGTATTGAACACTTGAACCAACCAACTTCCATCCAAATGAGTTCGGAAATCACCAGTACTAGATGTCATAGTCAAACAATAGTTATCTTCAGAACAATCTGAATCGGTTTGCTGTTCATCTGAATTACTGCTGCTATTGCGGACCTCTTCATCAGTTTCGTTATAGAAATAGAGGTCCATTCTATTGTCCTGCTCGGGTGCTGGAAAACCTGCGCCGGGATCTTTCTTTGGATATACAAGCCTAGTCTTGAACTGATTCAATTTGTGAGAATTCTCAAAATCATATGTTAGTGGAGCGGTGAACTCTTGGCGTGGATTGTCAGCAGAATTATTTCGACCTATCTCTAAATCACTCCAAATTGCACGTGCATTAACGTAAACCCAAGTCTCCTCAGTTGAGACCATCCCTTGGTCATCTGTGACTGTTAGACGTACTTTCCATTCACCTGGCGGTGTGGTCCAAGAATAGGTTTCTCCATCGGCATCATCATCGTTGGTCTTGTCACCATCTCCATCACTATCAATGTAGATGTTGAGGTCCCACTTCCAAGAAACTAACCAAGATTCTGCGCTTCCAGCTTCGCTTCCGCTCGCATCAAGGATTAGGGTAGTTGAAGGGTCCCAATCCCTAGTTCCTTCATCCATTGTGTCATCACAAATCCAAACGAGGATATAGGTCTGTGAACTAGATGCAGGTTCGTCATCACAATCATCATCCTTTGTAGTAATGATTTCAGCGATAGGGGTTGCAGCATCCTCTGAAAGAATATCTAGGGTCATAGTTTTCTTTGTTTCAAACTCTCCATCTGAGACTGATAACTTGACAATATAATCTCCTTCTGAACTATATGTGTGAGATGTTGTGTCACCTGTAGCCGTATTAGTGTCACCAAAGTTCCACGAATATGTCAAATCGTCACTATCTGGGTCTGAAGATGCGGTTGCATCAAAATGAAGCAACATCCCTGCCTTCAAGGTGCCACTTTCTTGTAATGAAAAGGAGGCAGATGGTGCTGAATTAGAACTGAATGACTCTAAACAACCAGGAAATATTGCTGCTGCAAGCAATGTCAAAACGAGAACCATTGAACTAACGTTGTGTCTCTTCATCATGCTATACCGAGTGGCGGCCTGTCATCAACCATTCGGTAATGCGTATAGCCTACATTCGGTTTCTATTAGCACATTTCGCCACCCAAAATGAGGCTTGAGAGCAGGGTATCAGAAACTGAAAAGATTCGCTTGGCGGTTCCCTTTGATTAAATCGTCACCACTCCAACCAAATGCTTCGGTAATGCGGCCAAGGGCAGTAGCCAAGCGTTTGACATAGAATTCGGGGTCATATTCAGTCTGTTCAACCCCCGTTTCGTCTTCTAACCATGCTGCAACTTGCATCGGACTTTTACTAAAATCAGTCACCAACCAGCCAACTTTCATCCCTGGTGTGAAATTGAGTCCTGCCTCAATCCGCTGTTTAGCGGCTCTAACCTGTACCATCCTATCTGGATTAACGTATGTGCTGGTGAAGTCTATTTCCCCACCTGCTCCAACTTTACCCTTGCATGATTTACTAATCACCAAATCTCGTGGAGCGACATTACCGCCTTTCACTTTCTTAATCAAGGACATACACATATTGACGGCTGCATCTGATTCCCCGTCAAGAATCATCTCAAAAAGTTCGGTCATTGCATCTGTAAGTAGTGTGAATGAATCGGTTCTCCTAACTTCATAACCACGTATGAGGAGTTTTGGTTCGGGCCATATTACTTGACCGACATAGCGCTTTTTTGCTCCATGACTGAAAAATGATGAGAGCCCTGTCTCAAACTCTAGTTCGGCCCCTTCTTTGGTGAAGCGGTCTGCTAATTCATGACCAAAGTTGACAAGTTCATTTGATGCTACATCCCACGCCGCACGGTCTTCTCCTTTGGCTGGTTCCTTGAGAGGTGCGTCTTGTTTGACTGGTGCTTCGACAAACACACTGTCAGTATCACTGTAAACAACATGGTGACCTTCTTCATCAAGTTGATTGATGATGCTTTTAATGTTCGATCTTGCCCACGCGGTGATTGATGAGCCCAAATCTTCGTGGGTGAAGCGGTAGAATTTGGATGCGAATACGCCGTAAAAGGAATTCATCAGAATTTTTACTGCGTATTGCATTTTATCGTGGAATTGTTCAGCTACTTTGTCGCCTGACTCTTGGGCTGTTTTGAGAGCGGATTTGTGGTCGGACCTCAAGTTCATCAAATCTTCAAGGAGGCGAGGAATTATTCCGCGGCGAGTTTCTACTGGTAGGAATTTTGCGCCAAGAGGTGATTCGTGGTATCCAGATTCTGGGACTTCATCGGGGCGAGTGTTTTTGTCAATTCTTGTAGTATAACAGATATTATTTGAAATCATGATAGATGGGTACATCGATTTGAAATCAAGCACAGCAATCCAGCGGGATACTCCTGCTTCTACTTCGTGCACATAACCGCCAACGATTTGCTCGCCGCGTCCACCCCTATTTGTCCGTGGTACTGCAATGTTTTCTCTGTCTGCTAGTCTTATGACAAGACTGTCAATCCATTGTGAGGTGGTACCTGAAATAGCTACTTCTAGCGGAACCGCTGCTACAGATGCTAATGCTTCTTTTCTCTTGACTGCGGAGATTTCTCTCAAAATTTCTAACGGCAGGATGGTATCTTGAACACAATATTCCATTACAACATCTGGCCTTTCAGCCCATTCTCTATCCATTTGTGATGCATCAACATCCATCTTTTGCAGGTCTTCATTTTCAGGCCAAAGTAATCTACAGACATATTTGAGAGTCTCACGCTTTGGCCGTAACACAGTTCTCGCCTGCCACCACGCATCTAAGACACAGCGGCCATGAATCCGCCAAGTTCTGCGGTTAGAATCACGGCCGGGAATCAAGCGCTTTGCTTCACTCTCAATGATTGGCACTCGCCCCCATCCGAACAAATCTGCGCCACTTGAGAAATCTTTCTTACTAGCAAGGGACTTCATGCGAGTATGCAAACGTGGTAAGTCAAAATTATCTATGTTGTAGCCGGTAATAATGTCAGGGTCATATTCTCTGACCAACTGACTGAGGCCAGCGAGAATTTCTTTTTCACTTCCTTGAAATTCGCGGATTACGCGCTCCCCATCCCCTTGTTGAATAACTGCTGCTGCGCACAAAATAGTCTCTTCAACAATTGATGTCTCAAGGTCAAAAGACATCAGTACGAAAGGTGTGGAAAATGGTTCACAACGTACAACTTTCGTAAAATCACAAGTCGCTATCAAGTCAACTGGATAGAGTCCTGAACCGCCTATCTCGCGGATTTTATCTGCAGCCTGAAGTCTTGCAGATTCGCCTTTACCTGATTCAGGTAATTCTTCAAGCAGTGCTTCGGGAACATTTTGACTAGCCCACAAGACTTCCGCTTCAGCAGAAATATGTGGGCCGATATCATTGTCCATAAATAACCGATTAATGAACGGAATATCAGCACTCGTCACGGTCCAATCTCGCTCTAATTGTTCCCTTACTTTGGGGCCAGTTGAAACAGCCCATGGCTGAGATACTTCAACACGCCAATGTGGCTTCACACCTCGCTCTGACCATTTGTCAACCGGCGAGTGTACTTTCGTGACTCCCTTCTTTGACCTAACTTGATCTAGTAAATCATCAAGGTTTGAGGGAGTTTTCGGACTTCCGGGAACTGAAATTTCTAACCAAGGCCGAACTCCAGTGACTAGTAAGAGAATTGAGTGCCCTTCGCGCGCGCGGCACCACAACTCAATCACTGTTTCAGGTCCTGAATCTGTATCCCTACCCATGTAGGAGCCTTGCACCACGCAACTTTGCACGGTTGTAAGCACCATCCAACTCTCCCGACATGGTAAGAGCCCAAAGAACCCTCGCAACCCGACAAAGGGTAACGGTTGATAACCGAGTCCATGTCTTGAGGTTTGAATGAGCCGCCGCGGGCTGGCAAAGGTGATTGAAAATGAGCGATGATGTGTCAATTGATTGGGACTCTATGACCTTCAGTTTCACACCAACTGACATGATGTATCGTTCCGTTTGTAAACAAGGTGAAGAATGGCAAGAAGGCGAATTAGAACCGTATGGTGATATCACAATTTCACCAGCCGCTGGAGTTCTAAATTATGGCCAAGGCCTGTTTGAGGGAATGAAAGCACAGCGTGGTGTCAACGGCGGAATTGTTCTGTTCCGTCCCGAGCGAAATGCTCAGCGACTAATTGACGGGGCGAGTAGATTAGGTATGCCGCCTGTTCCAGAAGAAATGTTTCTCAGTGCGGTTGAACAAGTTGTAGCGGCAAATGCACGTTGGGTACCACCTACCGGAAAGGGCGCACTATACATCCGCCCAGTACTATGGGGTACTGGAGCTATTCTCGGAGTTGCACCAGCGCCAGAATACACATTCATAATCTACGTTAGTCCGGTTGGACCTTACTTCAAAGGAGGAATGCACCCTATTGCACTCCAAGTTTCAGACGAATTTCATCGCGCTGCACCTGGAGGTTCGGGTGCGGTCAAAGCAATCGGTAATTATGCACCAGGAATGATGCCTAGTCAGAATGCAAAAAGTGATGGATTTGCTGAAATTATCTATCTTGATGCTGTTCACCACAAATACATCGAAGAAGTGGGAGCGGCCAATTTCTTCTGCGTCAAGGATGGGGTGATCTACACACCTGCACTTACTGGTACTATTCTTCCAGGGATAACACGGGCGAGCATCATTGATTTGGCGCGTCACCGAGGTTACGAGGTGAGAGAAGAGAAAGTGGAAATTCAGTTTGTGTTAGAAGCCGACGAATGTTTCTGTGCAGGAACGGCAGCAGTGATTTCACCAATAGGTGCAATTTGTCAGGGTGACATCTGCACCTCATATTGCAACAATCAGGTTGGGCCAGTAACTCAAGAACTGTATGATTTGCTTACCTCAATTCAAATTCAGGCTGGGGTTGATGAATTTGGCTGGATTAGAGCAGTGCCAACAGCCGAAATTACTGTTGATTGAAAATGGGGAAACGGGTTCAAAGTTTCCATTTTTGCTTCTTTTGGCGCTTAGGACCTTTTGATTTAACCTGCTTACGCTGTGAGCGAGCTTGCTTGTCTCCAGCCTTTGGACCGGCTTGTTTTGCAACCATCTCTTGCTCCTTTAATTCACGTTGCTGACCACGCCACTTGCTACCAATTGTCTGCATCACTGCCTCTTTGGAGATAGTACCAAGAGTTGCCTGCAAATCTTTCTTTGAAAGCCAAAGTCGGCCTTCTTTCTGTGATGCACGCTTTGGATGCTGAGTATCAGCCTCTCGTTTCATCTTGGTTAATCCAACATTTCGTGCCGCTAAAGCAAGTGTGTCAAGAGTTGGGTCAGAGACTGCTGACTCCTTTGGAACTCGACGTCCCTGCGTACGAGAAAGTTTGACATTGAAATATCCCGGCCAGAGCACAATTCGGTCTGGATTATGGTCAGTCATGGCTCTCCCTCAACTTTTGTCGGGGAACTCGTTCCCTATCAGGGCTACGGGAAAATCACTCGTCAATTAGGACGCCGTTAAGGACTCCATCCTTGCCAGGACGAGATGTGAGACGAACTTTTCCAATATCGGTTTCAACAACTGCACCCTTAGTGATAATGTTTCTACGGACATAGTTGACATCAGCAGGGCTTTCAACCACGGTAACCATGTTGGCTTTCTTGGTGACGCCTTTCTTTGGGTCGTTAACATTGACAATATTGTCAGATAGGATTCGGACTGTCTGAAGGCCTGAGCGCTTACGGTACACTTTACGATGAGGAGTTCCGATTGTAGCGAACTGTTTCTCGGATGCAATTTCGGTTCGACGCTTACCGCGGTAGCGGTTTGGTCGCTTCAGGCGACCGCCAGTTGGCTTGCGTCTTGAGATACCATGCCAGTGTGCCATTATCATCCCTCAGGGATGCGGCCGACCTGCTCCCCTTATTTGAAAGCCACGATTAACACGTAGTTCAGCCATTGGAGATTATATAATCCGTATTAGCCGCCATAATTGAGGACGAGAGCGATGATGGAAATCAGCATGGAATTGCCAGATGTGCCGGGCTCACTAGCAACGGTGACTGAAGCATTGGCAGAAGCGAATATCAATATTGAAACAATTTGTGCGATTGGGAGAGTCGCGCCAAACGTTGCACTGGTAACCAAACAGGTACCTCAAACCAAAGCTGTGCTTGACAAATTAGGTATCAACTACTCGGTCTCAGAACTTCTCAAAATGGTCATGCCCGACGAACCTGGTGTTCTAGCGCAATTTTCTCGTAGATTGGCTGATGGAGGCGTAAATATGAACTCAATTTACATTCTCTCAAAGTTCAGAGGAGAAACCGAACTGGTATTCAGTGTTGATGATCCGGTAAAAGCACGCGAAACTCTCAACATTCACGAATCAGTACCACCGTGATTTATTGACAGTTGCCTGAGAATTGGCTGATAATTTTGCCGGCTTCATTTTTCATCCATGCTGTAACTTTGTCACTAGGTGCTAGAGGTCCCACTCCTGCCGGAGTACCGGTAAATATCAGGTCACCTTCTGAAAGGGCCTCTTTTCCGCTGAGCGCTGTAATCAAAGCGTCAACAGAGTGAACCATCAATGACGTGTTAGATGCCTGTCTTACCTCTCCATTGACTGAAAGACCGATGTCGTAATCTCCCGCTTTGTAAGGAATCCAAACACCTACAACTGCAGCACCAGGAAATCCCTTTGCCTCTAACCATGAAGTCCCCTTTGATTTCGCCACCGCTTGAGCGGTGCGGTCAGTGGTGTCACATCCTACAGCCATTGAAATTGGCTTCAAATCTGTACCTAGTTGCACGACCAACTCAACCTCATGTTCAATTTGATGTTCTGGGTTTCCTAAAGCCATGACAACTTTGCCATTCTCATCGGCCTCAACTACTGCTACGGGCGGCATGAAGAAAAACTTGGGAGTGGAAGGTGCTACTCCACCCATCTCTTCTGCATGTGCATGGTAGTTTCTCCTAACCCCCCAAGCACCGTTCATGATTTTGGCAGAGGGTGGTGGTTCTCAAGGTTGACCCATTGAATAAGCCGAGGGTTGAAGGGCGGGGTGCTAACCCCGAGAGTTGTGGCAAAGGATTGGAAGTTGAAGCAGAGAAAGCCTGTGCGGCACAAAAAAATCCGTGGTTTGATTGGGCGCTTGACTGAACCTTTGGCTCTTGAGGTTGATTTCTCTTCTACTTTTCTTGAGCAAGCAGAGTATGGGCCTTGGTCTCTATTGATTGTCGATAAATCACCTTTGGCAATGGAAGTTTTACCAGATGATGAGGGGGATAGAATCGCATTTCCAACACTTCGTGGATGTTTGGCTTGGAGTCCAGAAAAAAAATGGTGTGCGGTTGACCATGGCGCAATTCCGTTCTTGCTGAATGGAGCTGACTGCATGGCAGCAGGGATTCATTCTGCTTGTGAATCAATAGAAGAAGGTGATTTAATCTGGATTCGTGACCAAGAACACGGCAAGCCGTTAGCGATCGGCTGGGCGACTATGAATGCGGCAGATATGATTACTGCAACTTCTGGCAAAGCAGTAAAATCAATCCATCATGTTGGAGACGAGTTGTGGGACCTAGAACTGTAAGTGATCACTCTTCATTGTAGATTGGCGTCTCATCGAGATAGAAAGCGAGATTGACTACCCACCAAGAAATCAGGTCAAATGATTCGCACAGGTTCTGCTGACCTGTACCATTGTCGTTCTCCATCCAATTGACCATTTCGTTAAGTGTGTCACACGGTGCATGGTAACAGTCGTAGCCTCCTGTGATAGCCCCGAAATCCATTGAGACTACGTCGAGCCGGTCTGCAAACTGAACATAGTCGCTTCTTCCCCTCTGAGACTCGTGCACAGAAATCGTGTCAGGATGAGTATGGTCGTGGTCCTTCATCGCCGCATATCCTTCGGAGTAGTATAAATCGCGCCCGTTACGAAGAGTTTGAGCGATGTCATTATTGTTTGAGCCAAGCCATTCTGTCATGTGAATAAACTCCCACTGCTCACCCAACTCATCATCTGTATCTGGAATGACATCCATCACCAAAGTGTAGTCACCAGGAAAGTTGACACCTGCGCTATCGATATTGAGATAGTTGGTGACGGTTACCTCGCTAGGTAGATTGTCTATCCACCTATTCACTCCGTAGTAGCCGTTCTCTTCGTTAGACCAGAAGCAGACTGCAAGGGTTCTACGAAGGTCAAACTCAGCCAATCCACTAGCAGCCTCAAGCATCATCGCCACACCTGCACCATTGTCGTGTGCCCCAATATGTGTACCACCTCCGGGCCCACTACCAACCTCTGCAATATCGAGATGTGCACCTAGAACAAGCCATTCATCGGGAAACAATGTTCCTGTTTTGTAACCACAAACATTCACTGCGAAAGGAGAGCTAGAACTCTCATAGCGATGGATCTGAGCATCGAATCCCATAGAACCCAACTGACTCCTGAGAAATCCAGCCGCTCTCTCGTACGCTGGGTCGCGCCAAACTAATGGCCCCCATCGCTCATTATATCCAGAGTTAGAATCTGTGAACATGTCCATCCACTCATAGACAGAATAGCCGTCGACCAATCCTGTGCTATGATTAGCCCCTTCACTAGGAGATACACCAGAACGCGGGTTACGGAATACAGGGTGCTTCGTATAGGAATATGCTGAGTCAAACTCACTAGAGTTGAACCACTCATCCCAACTCTGGTTGGTCGCCCGCATCGACCAACTTTCTTGATTCTCCTCACCTACTAGAAAATGAGCAAACTCAAGGTTGGATGGTGCGAGCATTTGGATTGATTGAGTACCTTTACCGTCGAAGTAAAGTGTGGTGTTGTTAGTAACATACCCCGATTCAACGTCCAGCACGAAATAGGGAATATGCACACTCATCGCTATCTTAGCAGTGAATTCTACATATTGGAATTGGGCGCCTGAGAGAATCTCAGGAGAGATTTCCAAATCCGATGCGGATGGCTCTGGATCCTCCTGAGCCATGCATCCAGTTAGGGCTGGAAGCAAAAGAAACGCAACCAAATACACTGAGAGGTGACCCCGCATCGCTTCGGACATACCTCTCAATCGTATAATTTGATTTGTAATCAAAAATTCTCATAGACACTGAAATATAAAAATAAATTTGCGAAATTGTCATTAAGGTATATGAGAAATCAAAAATATGCGCAAGGAAGCAATTGCCGGCCTGCTCGTTCTGCTGATGTTAGCAGCAGCGGTTGGATATATGATAATGAACAATGATGGAGCCGACAACGATTCGCCTGATGATGGTGATGACAATAATGAGATTAGTGACGAATGGGATGTCTATTACGTAGACTCTGGAGATGACCTACCTGCATGTGGTTCTGCCACACTGGGACGACTATACTATGTCGCCTCTACTGCTGGTTTTGAGACCTGCACAAGCGCTGGTTGGGCGTTTGTTGACCTGACTGGGCCTGCAGGACCAGTAGGGGTGAATGGCACCGATGGAG
>CAXEOD010000023.1:0-20418 GCA_963997805.1 uncultured Candidatus Poseidoniales archaeon | reverse complement strand
GAGGAACAAGAGGTTAAGGAAGCGTTGCTTGCTTACTCATTTTTGTTGTTAGATAGTGAACAGCAACACACAATGAATTCCCTTGATGAACGAATTGAAAAATGGTTAGCTAAACACGGTGTAGAAGTTGATTTTGAGGTTGATGATGCACTAAATAAATTGCTTGAGCTAGGGTTATTGAACCGTGAGGGGAATGAGGGTGATAGTGAAAACCTATTGGCTCCCGAGGAGCGAATTACTATGCTAGAGCCAGTTGCAGCATTGGCACGTTTGGATGAAATATGGGATGGGATTTACAACTATTAAAGTGTATAATAGTGATTCAAAGGGTTCCGCCAGCAGATTCCCAACTCGAGGTAATTGCTTCACTATCAGAAAGCCCGCCTTTGTGAATTTCCACGATTCCTCCTTCTGAGTTGACGAAGACAATCGATGGCCTAGAACTGATTTTTATCTCATCTGCTTGCTCAATTCCTTTGGCGAACGGGAAATCCAAAGTTTGCCCCAAATCATCACCCTCGTCATCATATGAGTTTGATCTATCATGCCATTCTGCTAGGCTGATTCCTTGAGGGTTATCAGCAGGATCTGTACTAAACACAATAATTGGCGGGCCATTCAAAGTTGAATTAATTGCGTGCATTGTAGAATGGCAAGGCGAATCACACCATTCGGCAGAGAAAATTACGATGTACGGGGCCCCCTGATAGTCGCTGTTAGAATAGGTTAAACCATCATCTGCAACAGTTGAGAATTCGGGAAACGGTTCTAGGTCTGATTCCCCCCCTTCATCCCCAAATAATCCACCAAACCATGCAAGAGAAAGGAGGCAAATAGCAACCGCGCCAGCGAGCAATTCTCTCTGCATATCTTAGGGATAAAATATAATGTATATAAATGTCAACAACAAACGAATGTCCTTATTGATTCATAAGAAAGGGCGGATTCGAAAAAACATGAATAGAGTTGCAGTGTGGTTCTGCATTTTTCTTTCCTTCATCCTATTCACATCACCAATTGTAGATGCTCAGGATGATTCAGATGGGGATGGTGTCAACGATGAGGATGATGCATATCCAGATAATCCCGAAGCATGGTCGGATTCAGACGGTGATGGTTATGCAGATCAATCAGGCCTCAATATATCTGATGATTGCCCTAATACAGAGGGTTATTCATATCGCCATATGAATGGGTGTTTCGATACGGATGAGGACGGCATCCCTGATACACTTGACGATGATATAGATGGGGATGGCATTACCAATGATTTGGAGTTAGCTTCTTCTACAGCCCTAAAGAAGTACGATATATTCAACGCCGAAGATGTCCCTCCAGATTTTGATTGGGACACGATTCCTGATGTACTTGATGACGATGATGATAACGATGGCTGGTCGGACCAAATTGAATTGGAACGGGGTTGCGATACCTTTGATGAAAGTATGACTCCATTTACCATGTATGGAGGTAATACAGGGTGGTTCTATGTGTCCGGCGCAGGTTTTGTCACCGATTATCGTAGTGACGGTGCTGAGTTTTCACTATCTTGGATACTTTCTGCTCTTAGTTCTGAATTAATTATTCCAATTGGACTTATCCCGATTTATTTTGTAATATGGTATTATAGACATAGAACATTCAATAGATTTGATGAAGAACTTAAGGATATAGAAAATTTGACAAAATTGAGAGAAATTGAGATTGAAGTTGGTGAGGCAATGCGTGGTAGGAAATTACAGGCTCATCACGGTGTTATCTTAAGAAATGTAATTGAAACCATGGAGAATGAGCTCGATGATCGCTGGTTTGAGAGATATGATGTTAATGACTCAGAGGAGTGAATTACACTTCTTCCCCGACTTCTAATTGTGGAACAGTGAACCAATGCAAGTCCCCTGTAGGTCGGTCAATAATAGGTAAACTTAGCAATTCTTTACCGCCAATAATCCCCAAGCCAAACGTAGCACATGGTGAAGGCAAGTAATCCTCACCTGATTCAGTTATCACCAACTGAATCGTGTGACCAGCAGGAATCCTAACATCCATCGGATTGAATTCCATCAACATCCGATAATCGTTGAATGGTAAAGTCGCTTGAGATTCATATCCACCATCTCGATATCTCACATCCATGGTTGCATGTCCTAAACGCAAATTATCAGTTCCATCATACATGGTTGCAAACATTTGACCACCATTACAAGTAGTTCGGACATTGAAGTGCAGTTTCGCAAGCCCTGAAATATGCAAATCATTCTCTAATGGTGGTGAGGTAATTGTCATGCTTTCCGTGGCAGAAATTCTGCCAAGAAATCCGCCATCCCATGTAGAAAGTCCGTACTCCTTCCAAGTGATATCTTCAGGCGGCCAAGTATCCTCTACGTGCCAGTGTCCATCATTAGTCTGAATTTGTACTACTGCGTCTGGCTCACTCCCCTCTCCTTTGAGGTAGTAGTTGAACCAGTTAAACAACTCAATCGCCCAATCCATTCGGCTCATGTTGGGGTAAGCCTCTGCTCCATATCCACTATCCAATGTTGAGTGTCTATCGGGTTGGTCTGGGTAGTTGTGGGCCCATTGACCAGAGATAGCACGGGTGTGAATTCCAGCCGAGTTCAGCCTTTCAAATGCTGGATAAGCGTGGTATGGGTCAACATTCCAGTCTTGTAATCCCCATACCAAATATACGCTTCCTTGGTAATTGTCAAGCACATCCTGTAGGTGGTAGCGTTCATCCCAGTAATCATTCCATTCATCTCCACCAAATCCAGCTCCAACCCAAGTCGTGAAGGGTGAAATTGGGCCTATCACATCATCACTGCACATTCGTAAGTCATCTTCGGTAGCATCTGTTGTCGCTCCTTCGTAGAGAACATCGTAAGCCATTGCTCTTGATTCTGAGGATCCATTGCGATAGAACATCTGTTGTACTCCTATTGAGCCAGATATTGGTACGATAGTTTTGAGGTGTGGAGATGGATTTTGTGCCGCTTCCCAGTTGGTGGTTCCAGCGTATGATTTACCCATCAATCCAACATTTCCATTACTCCATTCTTGCTCACCTAACCAGTGTACTGCGGCTTGGATTCCCGTTTGTTCACCAAGTCCTTTGACGTCTTGGCAGTGAGTTGATTTTCCAGTTCCAAAAGTGGAAATTTGTGCCAATGCGTAGCCATAAGGAACAAATTGGTCTAACACCCACTGACCAATTCCCCCGTCTGGAACGGTGTTTGGGTTGGAATCATCACCGGCTCCTGGAAGCCCTTCACCCCCGAAGTCATAGTATGGGTGGACAGTAGCAATTACTGGAACTGTTGTTCCGTTTGGAACATCAGGCATCCACAATGCGACGTGCATAAGTGCTGGGCCTGGAAAACCAGCATCTTGTTCAGAAGCTGGAAGGTTGACTTCAACAAAATGTTCGGTGGGCCCACTCCAGTTATAGGGCCCCGCTTCAGGTAGTACAGAGCGCTCTCCACTAACATTCAGTCCCATTGTGTGACGATGCTCAAGGGGAACCTCCCACCACTCCCATTGCCCATTTGGACCATATCCCCCACCCATTGAGGAAACAGTTCCCCAAACTGATGCGAGTACCATGAATATCACGATGACAACTGCAGTTGCCCCTACAGCGATATTCAATTGTTGTTTTTCACGGCTAGCGGCCTCATTCTCTGTGTTTGATGTATTAGTGGCTGAAGGACCGACTAAATCGGCATCCAACGGCTCACTCATAGAAAACCGGAGTCATGGCTATGCCATGAGCCTAACGCTTGACTAATTTGATCATTTCCGAAAGGCCTCAACTGATTTGGATGTCAGCAACACAATGGCGAATATGTGGTGCGTACCACTTTACTTTGACCAGATGTTTTACAGTGGCTTTACGGTCACTCATGCTTGCCAAATCGGATGCAACTTTTTCAGCCCATTCAACCTCCTTTCCACCCTGTGCATTGCCATGGAGATGTAGAATTCCGCCTTCTGGTTTGAGGGCTGAAAGGGCTAGTGGCCAACCGTCTTCTGATGATGGTAGGAGGCCGAGAATTACACGGTCACAGGTGCCGATTACGGCAGCTGCACTGCCGCCGCTGCTTAGTGAAATTTGATTATCACCAGCATGAATAGTGCAGCTTTCACTCACTCTATTTGTTACTAAATTATGATTCAGTGCAAAAACCGCATCTTCTGACCATTCACAGGCGTGTACATGTGCCGCTCCAGCGCGTACTAGCAACGGCAATGTGTAGTATCCAATTCCAGCATACAAATCTAGAACGGTTTCACCTGCACAATCAATTTCACCCAATCTGCCTCTTTCAGGTAAATTGCCAGCAGAAAACATTGATTTTGTGACATCAAATGAATACTCAATCCCATGCTCTGTGTGAACCACCCATCCTTCTTTACCCAATAGTAGTTTCACATCAGGTCTGCGCTCAGAACCAGAAATTTCACCTTTTATTCCCAGTCTTTTTCCACCTAATGAGTTAGCAACTATTCCCCATAGTTCCATCCCTGCTAAGTTATCCCAACCGGCGAAAGAATTAGTTGGGAGCAGGATGAAATCTCCATGTTTTTCCCATTTTGATGGTACTGCCTTCAGCAATTCTTTTTCCGCTCCATTTTGGGAAAGGTAATTTCCTAACCTAACCATCAATATGGAATGAGGTGTTTGTTTTTCTTGACGCCTTGACACCCTGAAAGACCCTCCTTCGCTTTACCCGTGATGGGGGAACCAAATTAAATGAATAGAGAGTGACTATGTATGTACAGGCGAGAGGCGATAGGGTCCGTGAAGTCAATTAGTAAATCTCGGAAACAGGCGCTCTTCGCTCTTTTGATTGTCCCATTACTGTCATCACTACCTGCTCTTGCTGAGCCACCTCCAGGGACCCCTGAAGTGACCAATACCTATTGTGGGACTTGGAATAATGGAACAGGGATTTGCGATGATTACAATTTCGCTCATGATTTGACTCAGTCCAGCGAATGGGTGCGTTCTAATTATCAGTTTGAGATGCACAATACATCATCTATCACCCTGACTCTTGAATGGGAAATGCATGAATTTAATCGTTCAATAATCGGTCTTCAAGATATGGATTTAGGGGGCGGTTTTGATGGGAATAACAGCGGCGCACCTGTGGATTACATTCGTAATTATCTCGGTTATACTACTAACTCAGGCTTGCAGGTGCGGCAACTCATTCTCAATGAGTTTTCAGGTGCAGTGGAAAATTTAGTGAATGACACCTACGGTGGCTCTGCTGAAGTAGAGAGCCAAATCGTCAATCAAGTGACGATTGAGGGTCAGAATATCCAATGTACTGACGATATGAATGAAGATTCAATAGACGAAGTTCTAGGATTGCCCAATAATGCATTCTATCCGCCATTGTGCTTACGCTCGGTAGCACAAATCCAAGTTGGCTCAGACATTCTAGGAGTTACTGGTACAACAATTGATGTGGAAAGAGCATTCCAAGGATTGCTTACGATGGGTGCATCAGTGACCTCGAACTTCACTTTAGTTTCTAGAGCAGGTCATCGCTCCACATTTGAGCTAATCCCACCAAATTATGCTACACTCTCATCAGTTGGCGGAGGTGGTACTTTAGTTCCCCATCAGCAAGGAAGTGTTCAGTACAATTCAGGTTCATGGGTTACTGATGGATTTAGTGTCCTAGGGGATGGAAATACACTGACAAATGCTTCAATCACCAGCATTTTTAGAAACGGCACAACTAATTCCGTTTTTATTGACCAAAATGTTGACCATGGAATTTCAATATATGCAGAGGTTGATCTTAGAGATGCAACACATAGCAGTCTTAGTGCTGAAATGGATATCCATTATCTACCAAAATCAGTATTAGATGATTGGGGATTTTCACTTGGTAATGGTAATATCGAATTGCCTTGGATTACTAGTGATGGAATCCGCATGGCTCATGAATATGGGTTACTAAGTTTGGACGATTTTTCAGATATGATTCCACTAGGAGACATTGAGTCAGCAGTTTTCAGTGCTTCAGAAACAGAAATCGAGATGAACCCCGTAACTTGGAAACAACCAGACGCTAATGGAGGGTTGAATTTCACTCACACGCCCAGTGTTACTTGTGCTGAACTGGTGGTAGTCACCCATTGTCTGAGTGGTAGTAGTGCGATGGATGGGTCTTTCCCTGTCACAATGGTCACTTCAAGCCAACCATTTTCGGCCGACCCTCTAGAGAAACTGACTTCTCTCATTTCGGGGAAATCGGGGCTAGAAAATGTCACTTCAATACCCCAAGAAGATATTTCTGCATTACTTTCTGTGCTTGTATATCAACATCAGTTGGACACTTCGTTCATTTCCGAGAGCCTCCCGGATTGGTTACCACCAACTGAAATTGAAGTCACAATTTTACTTCCTGATTGGATTGCTTCTGATGTTGGCGACCCACGTTCAATCACTCTTACAGCTTCAAGCGAAGGTGGGGGCGAAGTTCCTTTGGCGATAACGGGGCCTAATCCGTATCATCGTCGATGGAGTGACCCGATTTGCGATGTTTCGGCAGTGTGTAGCGATTCAAGTCCTGATTTAATTTGCAAATCTGATTGGCGTTCATGTATCCAAATTCATGCCTCGCTCAATCTGCCAGAATTTGAGATACATGAGTGGAGTCAAGAAATTGAGCTGGTTGTAGAAGGAGAGGTTTCAATTGAGTTGTATAGGATTGAAGTCCCGCAAGTATTGATTGAAGATTATGGTGTAGATATCAAAACAATTCCTTCAGATTTAATCCGCCACATAGTTGCATACGGTGATGAGCAGGATGGCGGCCTCAACGGCTTAGTTGGCAAAACAATTGACATACCTCTCGGAGACCAAACTCACCAACTTGAACTTTCAAATGACGGTTTGCAAGCATTTGCAAATTCTCTCGCTGATATGATGAATGATGAAATTTCTAGTGTACAACAATCTGATGAACAATTGACAGTTGATCTCTCCAACCTTCACTTCTCAGCTTCAGTTGATAGAATGGAGAGACCGTATAACGGCATCATCAATGATGATAAACCAATAATATTCAACCTTCAATTAGATAAAACCGTCATCAGAGCAAAATATCTTGATGGTGCAATCAGTGTCAGCACAGCCTCAGCACAGGGTGCGATTCCATCATTAATGAACGGGCTGTTAGATGTATTCAATATTAGAAATGTAAAGGAATCTGATGGCGTTATTACATTGCCTCCTGAGCCCATAATTGAAGATGTTTCACCAATATTCATGGCGGAGGATATTGATAGTGGAACTGACTCTGATATGGATGGAAACTCAAACAATGACCAAGATTTGGATATTCGGCTTGCGGTGGTTATTGAGTTAACCATGCCAAAAGGTTTGGAGTTGGAATTCACCTCATCTTTAGGCAGAGATGAGCAGGATACTGTTGATGGCAATCGCCAGCATATCTTATACCGCGTTCCACTTTGTATTGGTGAAGATCCCAACAATTGTGATTTTGGTCAAAGCGATGAAATCAGTCTCCAATTCACAGTTGGTTACGGCTTTTTAATTCAAGAGTTATTACCATATTTGATTGGTCTTTTGGTGGTCATTTTCTTACTATTTTACTTGCGCTCAAAACGTAAGAAGCGAAAGCGTGCAGCGAAAGAAGAGAAACTAATTCAGGTACGGTCAGTTAGGTCAAATACTCATGAGGTTGAGAGAGAATTGTTAGGGGTTTCACCGATGGCAGCAGTTGGTGGAGGCAGTGCAGCAGGAAGTGGTGCTGACATAGATTGGACGGCAGGTCTCAATTTAGATGATGAGAACTGGTGAGTCGAAGACAATATTAGGATCTATCAAATTAGGCGAATAGCATCATGCAGTTTGTGTTGTAATTGGATGTAAGCGTTCGCACATTCAGCCATGCCAAAACGATGTAATGCCTCTTGCCAGCATTTTACTCGCTGGCCAGAATCAACTAATCCACGCCAGTACCAGTGTTGTGCCGATAGACGTCTAGCGGTGGTCGTACCCATATCAGGTGGGTGTTCAACTGCGGCCAATATTTCAGCAATATCGGAGTCATTTTGTTGGTTAGCGTGGTTGACCAAGAGAAGTCCAAGTGCGCATCTTCTGAGTGGGTTACTGGTTCTTGAAATAAGGCTCCTTACCCTAGTTGGGTCACCTCCAAAGACCAAGGCTGCACGGGCAGACATTTCCTCAATTAATGGGTCCTGTGGGCTTGCAGTAGTTGCTAAATCAGTACGTATTTTTGCTGCCACTTCAGGATTTCCAGCTTCTAAAGCCAGTGAATGGCGTATTGCTGCAATTGTGACTAAAGCCGCTTTGCGATTATTTGCAGTCAGAGCCGAGAGGTCAACTTCTGAAATCCCCTTTTCAACAGCATCACGGGTTTTTTCTTCCGTTGTGCCAGGTAGTCTATCTTCTAATCCAAGGATTAAACGATTTAGCCTAATTTTTGATGCTAGAGTTGGGTCCGCTTCTTCTAAAACTAACTGCTCCTCTTTGTTAGCTTCATCAAAATTGCCACCTAATCTCTTGATACGGGCGTTCAGTAACCGCCATTGTGCTTCTTTTTGTATGTCTTTATCGCATTTGCTCAATTCCTTTTCTGCCAGTTCTCCTTCACCTCTCTCGATTGCAACTTTGGCAGATAGTAAGCGTAAACGATTGGCATTGGGGAGGATTCTGATAGCATCTGAAATAATTGCAGCCGCAGCGGCGGAATCTATTGTTAACATATCTTGAATTCCATCCTCAAGAGAAGTAGAAACTTCATCCTCTGATTCTGAATTTGCTGCTTGAACTCTGTGGTGCGCCTCATGTACTCTTGCTTCGGGTTCAATTCTTTGAGCCCAATATTTTGCTGCGGAAGAATGAATCTTCCTTGCTTCATCATCACTCCACATGGTGCGACGAACATTCCTGACTAGGTGTTGAAGTTCTAGTGCCTCTCCATTCCATCGCAACAATGCCGCCTCATCAAGTGGTTCAACCCCTTCATCATTCGACATTTGGTCTGCCAAAATGGGTAACGGTGAGGCAGCCAATTCATCTAGAGTAGTAATTTCTTCTGTTGGTAGTTTTTCTACAACATCAGTGCGAATAAATTCCTGAATCCGGTCATCTGCTTCTGGAAGCGAATGGCCAGGCTGCCATAGTTTCAGTGCCAACGGATGGCCGCCAAGACCACTAATTACCTGTTGGGCAACAGAATCTTCTAAGTCTTCAGGAAGTAATTTTCTAGCATCATCTTCTGAAATTTCATCGATCTTGAACACAGTTCCAGTTTCAATTGGCGTAGGAGCGCGACAACCGATAGCAAGCGTGACAGCGTCACTCTCTGCTAGTAAGGACATCAATGTCAGCACCTCGGTTTTATGTCGCTCATGCACTGCCTGTAATTCATCAACCACGAATAAGGTATTTTTAGCGATATCAAGCACCTCTGAAAACGCTGCTTCAACGTCCTTAGGCCCGTCTCCAAGAGACAGTAATTCAGACGATAATTTTCCTACATCGTGGAAAGATTGCATGGTTATCCAATTCACATTCCAGCCCTCAGAAAGTGCATTTTCCGCTAACACTCTTAGGAGTGAGGTTTTACCTATTCCTGGAAGTCCCACAACTTGTAGCGTAGCACCATTTTCCAGACCATTCATCACATCAAGTAGCAAGTTCTCCCTACCGTGAATATCTGTGAGTGTTGGCATTTTCCCTTGAAATTCTCCAATTGCTTCAATCTTTTCTTCTGGTTCAAATTCTGTAGCAATTTTTCGGCCTTTTTCAGTAATGTGAATGACCGTTCGTTTACGATGCCCACCACCGATTACATGGGCTTTCCGAGTGAGTACATGTCCGTCTTTCTCAAGTGAAGCGATAGGGGGATTTAGCGCTGAGCGGACCACCCCTAATCGTTCTGCTAAACCGGGAAGAGAAAGTTCACGGGGAACATCCCAAGCATCCTCCAACGTGTCTGGGAAGGTGGCTAGAAGTCGCAGTAGTCTGGTCTGCGCCTCGCTGAGCATATTGCCTGAGGCGAGGCGTGGGTTCATTTCCCTTCACCTTCCCCGATTGTCTGATGTCAGTGGATGCATCCAAGTTGCATCTGCCCTCAAAGCCGGGTGTATATCTCTTCAAACGTACCGATGGAAGAGTGTTATATGTTGGTAAAGCAACCGTATTAAAAGAACGGGTGAAGTCTTATTTTGTAAGTAATCCAGACAGAAAGATGATTCCTACAATGGTTGAGGAGGCTGACCATGTTGATTGCATTGTGACACCAAATCCGCGTGAAGCATTAACGCTAGAGCGTGAACTGATTCGTAGTCACAAACCAAAATACAATTCATTGATGACCGATGATAAGTCATATCCATTCATCGCTATCACAGATGATGAAGTCCCGCGTATCATTTACACTCGCCACCCTCCAGAAAATTCTAGACTTTGGGGGCCATTTCCCGATGCAGGAGCGGCGAAACGAGTAATCCAACTTTTGAGGCGACAATTTGGGGTTCGAGATTGTCCAAGTCTGCTTCCGCAGGGTTGTTTGGCAATGCACATTGGATTGTGTTCGGCTCCTTGCATTGATGCAACAGGTTATGACCAACAAGTTGAGGCTGTTACTCAAGTTATGGAAGGAAATGCTGCATCTCTTCTAACCACCTTGCAAGAAGAGATGGATTTGGCAAGTGAAAGAATGCAATTTGAAGAGGCAGGAAGAAGTCGTGATTTAATCGCATCAGTCCAGAGAACACTTTCACAAAAAGTGGTTTCAAGCAGGTTTTATCAAGATGTAGACGCAATTGGCTTTGGTAGCCGTGGTGACCTCGGTGCAGTGGTTTTTTTACATGCAAAACAAGGAGTAGTTACAGGAAAAACCCACTATCCTCTGTTGCATAGAGGTGATGTTTCTGAATCTATCAATCTCATCTTATCAGAACACTATCATTCGCGTCGTCCTCCGGCTAAAATTCTCACACCTACACCTATCGGACAGCAACTAGAAGAGTGGCTAAAAGAGAGACGAAATGGTGCAGTTGAAGTCAGAGTGCCAATCCGTGGCGAGTTGGCAACTCTCAGAGCATTAGCGGACCAAAATGCGGAAATGCAGGCTGAAAGGGCCCTTGATAAACGAGCTGCTGGGAATCTTGAGAATCGCTCGGCGATAGAAGCGGCAGAGTACCTAGGTATGGAGTCATTAGATGTTGTAGTTTGCTTTGATATGGCACAACTCCAAGGGTCAGAAAAAGTAGGGGCATGTGTGACACTGCAAGGTGGTAGGCCAGATAAAAAGAGGTATCGAACATACCGTGTGAAAGGCCAAGTTTTTGACGACCTCAGAATGATGAGGGAGGTAGTTGAGAGGTGGTTGAAACGGCAAGAAGAGTGGCCGGATTTACTACTAATAGACGGTGGTCAAACTCATCTTTCAACAATTTCAGATTTGCTTGAAAAACATGGTTTGAAAGAGCGTATCCCACTAGCTGCATTAGCCAAAAAAGAAGAGACATTGTACCGGAATGGCCATACTCCAATGGTGCTTGATAGGAGAGGTAGATTACTAGTCTATGCTCGCGATGAGGCTCACCGTTTTGTCAATAAGTTCCATAGGAAAAGAAGAGGTAAAACCGCTTTACTTGACCCATTAGAAGAGGTTGAAGGGCTAGGTGCCAAAAAATTGCAGGCACTTCTCAGGCACTTTGGTGGAAGAAAAGGAATAGACCATGCTAGCGTAGTGGATCTTCGCCAAGTTCCTGGAATCGGAAAGGAATTAGCAAAAAGAATTCATAGCCATTTGCATGATTCTTAGATTTCAGCACCAATGAGGGTACGAGTATCGCTAATTCCCTCGATGGAGCGAATTTTTTCAACAATACAGCGGGTTAGGGCAGCATCATCATCAGCTTCAACCTTGGTGATTATGTCAAATTCGCCGAATACACCCCAGCGTCCAGTGACCAGTTCAATGTCATCAAGTGCCGAGCGAACCTGTCGCTCAAACCCGGCTTTTGTCACAATTAGAACAAATCCTACGGCCATTTTCTCACCTCAATAATCCACCGCAATTAGGGTTTCAGTCTCACGGACACCTTCAATTTGGCGTAACTTGTCCATGAGAATAGATGTTAAATTTTTTGAGGACTCACATTCCACAATTGCGAGTAAATCATATTCTCCATAAAGGGCGTGGGTTTCAACCACTTCAGGAACTCCTATCAGTGCTGAATATACCTCTCTTTCTCGGGCCGGCTCGGTTTTTAGAAGGATGAACGCGGTCTCCATGTTTGCCGCCGACTGACCACCCCATCATAATCTCATCTGTTATCAGAAGTTCCTTTTCGAGAACTTTTTTTTGTTCAGAATCCCACTCTTCCATGCATGGGTTTATTTCATCATACCTCTATTTGCCAAAATGATGGGAGAATCGGGACGCGATGTACTCGGCCGCCTCGGTGGCAAGGATTTGAACGAAGATGGCAGAATAATTAATCTCGTAATAGTAGGTTCAAGTAGGTTTTACGATTTCTCGGTTGTTGAAGAGGCGATTGAAGAATGGACCGAGAACGAAGCACATCCAGATTTAGTCATAACGGGCGGGGCTAGTGGAGTAGATTATCTAGCCGAAAGATGGGCTGAGAATAACAATGTTCCACACGTAGTGTTCAATGAAGAATGGGGGGTGCCAAGGAAGGGATTGGAGGATACAGGCCGTCGCGAAGCACCAACATCTCTTACTCATCAATTACTTGATGCAGCAACACATCTCATCGCCTTTCCTTCACCTACAAGTAAGTGGACTAGAGTTGTAATTGAGATGGTAGAGAAACGTGGAATTCCATTCACAGTAGTTGAAGTAGATTAAACAACTATTTTGCAGCAAATCATTTGCAAACAAATGATATTTTCTTTGAATACAACCACCTTAATAATTTCAGAAAATATGGGGAAGCACCCAATCATTCTCGTAACTCACCACGGATACAGAAGAGGGGAATCATCAAACATGGTGCTCGTACCGAGGTGATAGTATGGTCAGAGGTGTGAGAACCGCCATAGTCTTCACTATGATGATGACACTCTCATCGCTCGTATCTGTTTTCCCCGCAGTTGAAAATTCACAATTAGTTTCCAATGATGAATCTCTGCCGACCTCCTCAAAGGCACTGATAATTTGGTCAGGCACAATAGATGTCAACAATGATTTCACAGTTGCCGCTGGTGATGAATTACGAATCTATGCTGGTACAACCGTACAAATGGGGCCAGGCGTACGAATTTATGTTGATGGCAAAGTCGTAGCAGATGGTACTGCAGCAGACCCGATTACATTGCAAGTCCAATCAGGATTCACGTGGCACAATGGACTTCAATTCAATTCAAGTAGTCGTAATAGAGGCTCATCTCTACGAAATGTCACCTTCAATGACGCACAATTTGGCATTACAATATACAACAGTGATCCAGTCATTGAAGACGGATTATTCAACAATGTTGACTTGGTTGCAATTGATTTGTTTGATTGGGCGAATCCCGTTATTCGCCGGACCACCTTCGCAGGGGGTGGTCAAGATGTACATGGCAGCATGACCAATTGGCGTTATGGAATTGGACTCTCTATCGGCGCTAGTTCAGCACCATTTGTTGAAGATGTAAACTTCACCAATCAAATCACTCGTGCAATCTCATATTGGGGGAATAGTGGTGGTGTCATTCGTGGTGTAAACGTCACTAATGTTGGTGGGGCGACAATGAATATTTCAGCTGCAATATTTGTTGAAGACTCTTTACCATTGATTGAAGATGTCATTATTTCAAAATGCGATAACGGGATTTATGTTCTTCATGCAACTGATAGTCTAATCACTCGGCCAGTTTTCAGAAATGTAGTAGTGGGAGATTCACAATATTCAGCAGTGATGATGACTAAATCGGACCGTTCCAACTATTCAACCTACATGATGGGGCGTTTTCATAATTTGGAAGTGTTTGGAACAGGTGGTCCTAATTCATCATCCCCTGGTTTGGCGTATGGTACTGTTTTCCTCAATACTAGTGGTGGTTGGTTTGAAGATGTGAATATCCACGACAATACAATAAACGGTGTGAAAATGTACATGACAGACCCATCTACGAGTTTCATTAACACTACAATTAGGCAGTCAGGTGCACTTATAGGAGGTACAAATGAGCGAGCAGGATTCTTCATGCGTAGTAGTAATAATGGTGGCCCATCAATACAAAACCTAACCGTTTCTGAATCCCCAGGTGTAGGAATATTTGTATCAAAGGGAGATGTTAGTGGTTCAGGATGGACTACTCAAAATAATGGCAACGAAGGATTACTAGTTCAGGATGCATTCCCGTCGGTTTCGGACATTTTATCTCAAAATAATGGCTATTCTGGGCTGCGCGTTAGCAACTCAAACCGCATGTCGTTGCAAAATTTTGAATCCCGGCATAATGGATATTCTGCTCCGAGCGCTCAGAATGGAGCGGGAATGGTTTTTATTGAAAGTAATCAATATGGTATGTTTGCTGGAACCAATGTGCAGTGCTCGCAGTGTACATCAATTGATGATAATTGGGGGGCACTAAGGGTTGAAGATTCAGTTGACATCCAATTTGTTGATTTGGAAGTTCATGACCCTAATGTCGTTCAAGGACAGTCAGCGATAGTGATTGACGATTCAAACATGAATTGGAATGGCTGGGTTGATATTGATGGCGCAGAAATCTATGCAAACCTATCAGCTGGTGCTCCAGTCATTTTGCTTGATGATACTGATGCAAGACTTGAGGGAATCAATCTGTATGGAAACCACTCTGGAATCCAATGGACTGGGAGAACTCTTGATTCAAAGTTAGGTAACAGTACTTTGACTGGAAATAATTGTTTATCAATTTCAAATCTTCCGAAACTGAATACGTGGGGCTTGGATGTTTCAGGGTGTACTGGTAGCGTAGTGATTTCAGGAAGTGATTTAAATCTAACAGATTACATTCAGGGTACTGTGCCATTTTCAATTACTGGTCAGAGTTATGTTCGTGCAATTTCAAGTCAGGTGACAATCCCAACATTGGCGCCCAGTGTAACCTTTGACGAAATGTGGTTTGTTGATTTATGGACTGTAAATCAGTTTGGTCATGGCTTACCATATACGATTGTAAATGCATCATTTTCACAGTTTGAGAGCGATTTCTCCATTACATTACCTTACGGTGGCAACGAAATTCTCGGACCCTTTGTAGGGCAACGTCACACACTAACAGGCGCCTCTGCTGTAACTGATTTTTCTACCGAATGTTGGTATGATAATACTCAGGGAACAACTGGGCCAGATGCACTCAATCAAGACCTGATGATGTACTTGTGCACAATTACCCTTGTCAACCAACCTCCGCTAATTATCTGGGATGAACCGCTCAACGAGACAGTGACTAGTTCCGGGGCAGAAATCTGGTTCAACGCCAGCAACTCGTGGGATTTGGACAACGACCCGATTACTTTCCAATGGGTGAGTGACATTGATGGAGATACCAGTTTCTTCTGCAATAGCTTCGGGAACGGAGTCGTGCCCGGCGACCTACTGGTCAATGAACAGCCCCACCAATCTTCGGTTCAATGTGCTCTAACAGATGGGGTTCACCAAATCACTCTTGAAGTGTGTGATGACCAAGGAAACTGTGCTAGCGAGACTCGTACCATCACCTTCGTTAATCTGCCACCCTCGGTCATCTTCCACACGACACCGGCGCTTGATTGGGATGGGGTACTGCGGCTCAACTTCACGGAAAATCTGCATGTTAATGCCAGTGATACCACTGACGCCGAGGGTGACTTGATTCAGACTGGTGAGTGGACTGATTATGAGCAGGCTGGGATTCAAGTTTCAGCGACCTACCCTCTTGAATGGAATAGAACGTTTGAGCTAGCACCTGGGAGGGAGTTCACCTATACCATGGCATTCTCTGATGGGCTCAACCCGACGGTTTACTACAACCTCTCAGTAGAAGTTCAGAATGAGTATCCTCATCCCTCATTCACTGTCAGCCGCGACTCCAATCTCTCCCAGTCGCAAGTCACACTCGACGGCTATGCATCGTTTGACCCTGAAGGTGATACGATTTTTGCATGGTGGAATTCCGACATTGATGGCGACTTGAATACCTCAATGTCAACCCCCCTCATTTGGACTGGACATCTCAGCCAGGGTATCCACAGCATTCAATTACGGCTTTCGGATGACGACTCATATCACATCAATCAGTGGTCAACACCATTCGAAGTTGAGGTAGAGGTCCTCAATTCTCCTCCCTTAGCGCACATTGAATTACCGAGCGCAAGCGATAGCATTGAATCAGCCGACCTTGTTCTTTTCTCAGCATTTGGCTCAGGTGATTGGGATGCACCATGCGCTGAAGCCTTCCCCGAAATGTCAACAGGGTGGTTGTGTAACCCGGGCACTCCTTCAATGCCCGATACAGTAACTCCCGAATGGACTAGTGACTTACTGAGTGAACCATTTGGTGGTGATTGGCAGGTTGAGGCTCGTTTACCTAGTGGGACTAATGTAGTAACTCTCACTGTTTCAGACGGGGTAAATACTCCTGTGACTGATTCTATGACCATTGAAGTATCTACCAGTGCCCCGATTCTAGTGCTTAGTTCACCAGATGATGGGATTGAAGTTGTTAGCAACGAAGTGGTACTTTTTGACCCTCAACAATCGTGGGACCCTGATGGTGATAACTTTACTTTTTCAGTGACTTCTAACTTGCTTTCTGAGCCAGTACTTGATGCTGTAAATCCAAATTTCTGGTACTCAAGGTATGTCCCATCAGGTGACCACATACTAACTTTCACTGTTACAGATGAAACTGGAATGAGTAGAAATGAGACACGTTCTTTGAAGGTTCTCGCATCCCCACCGATGGCTATCATTTCCTCCCCTCAAGAGGGGGAAACAATTTCTCCTGGTGCAAACATTTTGCTAAATGCAAATGAATCATGGGATGCTGATGAAGATATAATTCTCTATCGTTGGTACCTTGGTCAAGGTGCATCAGCTCTATTGTTGAATGAGACGGAGATGGGCAATCAGACTTTGTTACCTGGTACTCATTTAATTTCTCTTCAGGTGAAAGATAGTCGCGGTGCATCAACCTGGGCTTTTGCTAACATTACTGTTGATGATTCATGGCCGGTATTAGATGATTTACTTGTAGAACCGGGTACATTGACTGCTGGTGTTGAATCAATAATTACCGCGCGTGCTTTCGTACTTGATGCGGATATGACTACTTGGCAATGTGTAGGTTGGGCATCTCAGGGTGGAATAGAGACCGAATTTTTACTTTCTGATGATGGTGCAGAACCAGATGGCGTTGCTAGTGACAGTACATGGACAGGACAGGTGAAAGTGACACCAGGTCGTGATGGCTGGATGAACATTGAGGTTATTTGCCGAGATGGCCCCGAAGAAGAGCCTCATCTTTCAAACCGACTTTCATCTACCATCAGGGTTGAAGGAGCTTCACAGCAATCATCATTCTTTGATGTCATCATGGATAGTACAGTTGCTATCATTCTTGGTCTTCTTGGATTAGCGGTTGTTGGTGGTGTGCTGTACACCTTTTCACGCAAACGCCGCCTTGCTGCTGATTTGCAAATGATTGAATCGTGGGGTGTTGGTGGATTTGGTGATGATGATGATGATGATGATTCCCCATTTGATGATGATGATGATGATTCCCCATTTGATGATGATGATGATGATTCCGCAGGCCCACTAGGGGATGAAGAACCACTTGACTTCACAGAAGAAGTAGATGCCGAAGAAATATCAGATGACGATATACCATCTATGGTAGAACTTGACTAATTCAAAATGCAGTCTTACGAGAATGCAGTTTATTCTTCAGGACCCCAAGGCGAGCGGGTTCGATTTAGCCCGAACCTTTTGAGGTAAAGGAAGAATAGATTCTTTCGTCCGTCAGTCCAAGTATTGATTTCAGCATCACCGACACGTGGACGGTATGGGACTGAAATCTCAATGGCTTTCTTCTTCCCGAAACAGCGTCTTGCATTGATTTTCATCTCTTCAGAAAGGGGCATTCCATCATTGGTTGGCCTCATTTTCGGGTTATCCATGATGCGCTTGTAAAACACCCACATCCCTGATTGGGAGTCATGTATACCATACCAGAACAACATACGAGCAGTGAATGACAGCGCCCAATTACCAAAACCATGCATACCTGACATGCTACCTTCTTCTGCTCTTCTTAGACGATCACAGGTGATAAATTCCAAATTTTCTTCCACTAGTTTTCGTACTAATCCGGGTACTTCTTCACCAGGATATGTGCAGTCAGCGTCCATTGTTACGATAATATCCCCGGGTGCCATGGCAAACCCTGTTCGGTAGGCTCTACCGTAACCCTTGCGTGGTTCAAGATATACTTGTGCGCCCTCTTGCTCTGCGAGTTCTCTAGTTTTATCTGATGAATTCCCATCGATTATTAGAAAATCAAGTTTTTCACACCATCCATCAGATGGTACCGACCGAATTGTATCTACAATTGCAGCCTCTTCATTACGGGTTGGTATAACCACAGTCACATGCACTGGTAGTGTATCAGACATCTATGTCACCGAACCGCCGACTTATCCATCTCTCTTGAAAGGCTCTATTGGATGAACTGTCAAGGAATCGCTTGAAAACGATGGCCTAAGTCGCCGTTATGCCTGAATTGGCAGTGGAGGTGGAAAAATGCACGTGGCGATGTTGTCTGGCGAGTATCCGCCCCGTTGGGGAGGGATGGGTTCTACCGTGTTCCATCTTTCAAACGCATTAGCAAAAATGGGACATAAAGTGACAGTAATAACGCGACGTGATTCTAAGGCAATAAAGAATCCATCTTTGATTCCTAAACTGGATGGAGTAAATGTTCGAATGGTTAAATGGGCGAAAATCCCCATGGCGTTCACCCGATCCTATGGCCGTCATGCGCTCAAAGAATTGTTGCGACTTCACAAGGTTGACCCTGTTGACGCTGTGCATGTGCATGCGCCGATGATTTCCTGGACAGGGAAGCAATTTGCCAAAGTACGGGCTGAAATAGGCAATGTGACGACAACTTTGCATGGTTCTTGGCTTGGTGAGAGGGATGGGATGGTGCGAGCCGCAAAATATGGCGAGTCAGCAACATGGAAGAATCCTAATGATTTGGCGATTCTTTTGACAGCTAAACATTATGCGAAATATGAGCGTGCGGCTGTGCGTGGTTCAACTGTTTGTGTAGCAAATTCTGAGGCTACAAAACGTGATTTTGAACAGCGTTATGATCCGCCGAAAAATTGGCGTGTAGAAGTGGTCCGTTGGGGGGTTGATATTGACATGTTCCGACCACAAAACCATGACGATGAAGATTCACAATTAGCGCATGAACAAATGCGGAGAAGATATGGTAATCCTGATGAAGATGCATTGCGGGGATTACCTGAGACAAAAACCCCACTTTTGCTTGCAGTTGGTCGTCTAGCTGGCCGTAAAGGGTTCCGAACTTTACTAAGAGCGATGCCCGCTATTTTGTCTGAAAATAGCGGAGCACATTTGGTAATTGTTGGCCGCGGACACATGCGGAAAACTCTATTGAAGCAGGCAAAAAATCTAGGTATTCAAGAGGCAGTCACAATTGAGCCAGGGATGCCATTTTCTGATTTAGCTCAATTATTCAGGTCTGCCGATTTGAGTGTTTATCCTTCGCTATATGAAGGTCAAGGATTGATTCCTCTTGAATCAATGGCATCTGGTACTCCTTGCGCCACTGTAAATGATGGTCCCCTGCCAGAAATGGTTGATGAAACGGTTGGAGGATTGTTTGAAGTCGGAAACCCCGCTTCACTTGCTAAAACGGTGAACAATCTGCTCGGCAATCCAGAAAATATTCCAGAGTTGGTGGCGAATGGGCAAAAAAGAGTGGCTGAGGAATACACATATCGTTTAAATGCAGAAAAATATGCAATTTTTTACTCGGAATGAGATAATCTGTTAATCAAGTTGTGAAATATCTATTCATCATGCCTGCAAAGCGATTATCACCATGAGGGATGCCTAAGGCATCCAATGCGAGCCGGCCTACGTGTAATTGCGATTTTCATTGCCCTAACACTCATCCCCATTCCAACAGTATCTGCTGACGACACAATGGCGACTGCTGCTGCCCTTACAGATGGTGCAACCAGCAGTGGTTCTGTAGACGCAGATGGTGATACTACTGATTGGTGGAAAATAGAAGCCTGGACTGGAGATTCAGTGAGCCTCAGTGTGAGCACATGTTGCCATGGAACCTTTGATGGTTATGATGGCCAAATG
>CAXEOD010000022.1:0-20607 GCA_963997805.1 uncultured Candidatus Poseidoniales archaeon | reverse complement strand
TGTCGGGGCCGTCAAACCACTGGAAGGGGTGATAATCTTGATTTGTGAACGGAATTTGGATACCCATCAATTTCATAATTTACACCATCCCGATTCGTCTCTTAATGTTTACATCAAGAAGGGTTTTCAACGAGGTAATCGATGTACTCCATCACCTCATCGATTTGTTCATCGGGTAAATCCTTGTATGACTGTCCGAACTTGGACCTGACACAGATTGCAACATGGGCATATGAATTTCTGCCACTTGGATGGCGGTGAGAAGGTGGGAGTTTCCCAACCAGTTTGTCGCCCGCTTCCTGTATGTAAGCCCAGACTTTCTTTGAATTATCTGGAGTCAATTGACCACTGTCCTGTAATTTCTCAGGGAGTGACGCGACTTCGGTCTCTTGGGAAGAGAACTACTTCTCTCACATTTCCTGCTCCGGTCAATACCATCAGAAGTCTTGCAACTCCTAGTCCCCACCCTGCGTGGGGTGGTGCCCCAAAGCGGAATCCATCTGTGTAAAAAGTGAAATCTGCTGGGTTTAATCCCATATTTTCTAGGTTTTCAACTAGAACATCTACCCGATGTTCACGCTGTCCACCGCTAGTCATTTCATCACGGCCATAATTCAAGTCAAAACCCCGGCTTAGTTGTCCACCGTTTGGCCCCTTCTCGTCAGCATTGTGGTAAATGTAGAACGGTTTCATTGCCATTGGCCATCTTGGTAAGAAGTAAAATCCAGGATATTTTTCGGCTATCATATCTGCGTGTTGTGCCTCAATATCTGCGCCCCATTCAATTTTGACTCCAGCATTTTGGATTATCTCAATCGCTTCACTGTACTCTACACGAGGGAATGGGAGAGTAGGCACTTCAACAGTCACCAGAGAGAGAGGGGGTTCTTGCTCGGCTCGCCATTCATTGATCATGTCAATCAGATTTTGGTCATTTTCAGCAACACTTTTCCAGATGTGCTGAATCATTCTCTCTTGTACCGCCATCACGTCATCATCATTTGCGAATGCCATCTCAATATCAAAGGAAATGAATTCGTTTAGGTGGCGGTAAGTATCGTGCTCCTCTGCTCTAAATGCAGGTCCAACCTCAAAAACACGCTCCAACCCACCTAAGATTGCAAGTTGCTTGTACAATTGTGGACTCTGGCTGAGATAGGCGTCAGTCTCAAAATATTTTATTGGAAAGAGGTTGGTTCCTCCTTCTGAGGCACTAGCAATAATTTTTGGCGAGTTCATCTCATTGAAACCTTCAGTAATTAGGTGTTCACGCCCATACTGAAGAACTTTTGAACGTAATTGAAACATTGCGTTGATGTGACTGCGACGTAAATCGATGTGGCGATTGTCTAAACGAGTTGGTAACTCAACGTGGACTTTGTCGGTTACCCCCATTGGCATTGGGGCTTCAGCAACGGAGAGAATTGTTGCATCGCTGACTTGAATTTCGTATTCAGGAGGTGGGGTTGGTTCTCCTTCCTTTACTTTAGGAGGTCGCTTTTGTGCTACCGTTCCAGTTACTTGGATGATGCTTTCACGGTTAGAGGATTGTATTTCTGTGAAAGTGTCTTCATCCATGTTATCCTTCTTGAGGAATGCTTGGAGATGGCCAGTGCCGTCTCTTAGCATCAAAAAACAAATGGCACCTCGGCCACGAACTGCTTCTGCGTAACCTGCGACGGTTACGTTGGTATCTACTAAATCCGCTCCGTTCCTAGCGATTTGCCCTAGGGTGTGGGTACGATATGCAGTAGGCTGCCATGCTGAGCCGTCGCGACCTGTCATGATGTGTGGCGTGCGTCCCTCTTTCTTCAAGCCCTCGCCCGTGAACAGTGAAAATTGGCATCGTATGGTTCCTTTTTATCGATATTCAGGTGAATTAGATAACTGAAACAAAAATTTGAGATTATTGACTAGAAATTAGTATTCAATGGCTTGATTTATGGTATAACAGAATTCAAAGATGGTATTTGTAACCCTATGTCCATTATATGGGTAGAGCCACCCAAGTATATGGTGGAGAAGAGTATGAGTGCCAAGAGAGTATTGAGAAGTAGTTCAATCTTGGCGTTTTCTATTGTAGTATTGATGATTAGTTCAGGCCTAGCTGTGGCTCAATTAGGAAGATCGGGTGCACCTTTGGATAACGCGCCAGGTGAAGATATAGATTACACACGCGAACAGATTGTAGTGGAACAAGACTTGGAGAATGGAAAAATATCTCTAAAGTTAGGAGAAGCACGCATGTTTGTACACTATGGTGATGGCCGAATAGGAATGACTACTGTGCAAACCAAGTACATGGGAATCGCAGATATTTACGATGGTAAAAGAGGATTCTCAGAAAGAGTAGGTATCCCGACTCATTCCATATTCCATCAGAGATTAATCGGAGCAGGCGAATATGTTGATGAAAATAGCAATGGATTATTTGATGTTAATGGCCCAAATGTTGTTGGCACTATTGAAGAATTACAAGATAGTCATGTTAGCCATGAGAACTTATTGAAATGGGTTGATTACAAAGACATCTCGTGGACTCTTTCTCATTGGCGCCAAAGTGTAAGCGGAAATGAAGTTGACATTAATTTCGTGCTTAGTGCTGAAAATATCACTTACCAATCTAGTGATGGTGCTGTTGATGGTATGACCGTTGGTCGTATTGCCTACAAATTCCATGTGACAACAGTACAACAAGAAATTCGTATTCAAGCGGCCCCTCATTACAAAGTGTTTGCCCGAGGAGATGCTGCCCCAGGTGATCAGATTGACAGTACTGAATTAGTTGCTACAACCAATGTAACTGGTCACGTCTTGAATACAACATGGAAGTACGACCAAGTTGTAAGAGGTTGGGACATCGCAACTGATGTTGATGGTGTACAAAGAAACGACACTCGATTAGTAATTCTAACTGACCTCTCTTATGGAGTTCACATGTCTGATGCAGTTGGCGAGTGGATGAAAGAGCAGTTCGGAGGTAAAATATCACCTCGTGCAATTGCTGGTCATGGCGCACGTGAAATGATTTCAGACCCTGCTAATCCGATGGTCGGTGATGGGCAAGGCCCACCAACCACTTCAGCTCCCGCAGATCATGATATTGAAGGACATCCGCTTGAATGTGGTTTGGATTATGTTGACTTAGAAGATGATGCTGAAGGGCGAGCCACTGGAGCGCCCACTGATAATTCTTCAGATGAAGATGAAAAAACCGATGATGAAAAGCGTCGAGATGCAGTGTATGAAAGGATGAAGGAATACCGCGATACTGATTGTATGCAACGTGGTGAGGAGATGGAAATGACAAGTGAGTCAAGGCCACAAGCTATTCGTGCAGGTGCAATACACTTCGATGATAATGGTGCAAACTTAGGTCGTGTCCGTTGGGTCTCAAATGCGACCGTTGATGGTGTTGAGACTGAAGTTCTCTTCCAAATCCACGGTGCACGACCAGTAACTCACTCAGATGTCAATGGGGCTGAAGGTTTGTGGTCTGGAATGCGCCTAGTTGGGGGATACAATTTCGTCATTGGGGAATCGGTTTACCACGACCCAGAATTTTCAACAGATGTCATTACCATTGACACTCAATCATTTAATGACCCAATCATTTTCGGGACTGGGAACGTTGGCAAATTAGTTAGCCAACTTTTCCGATTACTTCCTTTGGCACTTGGGATAGTTGTCCTAACTGCTGTTATGGTGGGAGTTGCTTCATCCAAGAGCCGCCGTGAACAGGCGCCGGTTCCTTCACAGCAACAATATGTGCCTGCAGGTGCATGGGCTAGTGATGATGACTGGAGTAAATATCAGCCTTGAGGTGTACAAATGACAGTAATTGAATTCGCATCGTTTCGGTTAGCAGTAATCCGATTAGCCATTACCCAAGGTGGGCCAATAATAGTCTCAGAGGAAGGACAGGGTTGGAGAGAAATATTTGCATTCACCGATATTTCTCCCACCTCTATCAACTTAGATGTGCCATTAGAAATTGTTTGATTTTTAACTGCAATTTTAGTATTGTTCCATCGTGCTGGTGATAGAGTGAGTCGTTTCATTCATCAACCGAACCCCCTCTCAAAGGTTTGACATGGGCCAAGCACCGCGCATCACAAATCGCGAGAGAGTGCTTCTTGCGCTCTCAGATGCTCCTGATTTTCAAGATCAATATGAGTTGCCTAGGAGGTTTAGTCAAGTTGGTATAGCACACCGGTTAGGAATGGCCCAATCCCATGTCTCAAGGGCGTTGAGTGGTCTAATTGAAGAGGATTTACTCACTAATAAGCGCAAGCGTGTTGTCGGTGAACGCCGACGGGTGATGACATATTCTTTGAGTGAGATTGGTATCGACAAAGTTCACGATTTAATTTCAGAAATTGAACATTCAGATGTATTGTCAATTGGTGATGAAGGTAGTTTGGTCCAAGTTGAATTAAAGGCCCTCGTAAACAAGTGGTTTAGTCGAGGTGGGCAACGTTATCCTGATGCGCTATCTCTCGCTGACTTGTTACGCAATGCTGAGATTCATGATGGGATGCCACTTTTGGAATCCCCCCCAGAGTCCGGTGAGGTAGATACTGACGATGATTTGTCATCTGAGGCAATTGGTTTACACCTAGAATTAGCTGAACTACGGCGTAGTCAAGGTGATCTGACCTCTGCATTAGACCACCTGTCTAGAGCAGGGGGACTTCATCGGAAGCGCGGGAATCCAGTAGGTGAAGCGCGGTGCATTTTGGCTGCTGCAAGTCTTGGTGCTCGGGTAGACAACGCGTTAGATTTAATCGCAGTTATTTCACAAATTGGGGACCCAGTTGACCGTATGGATTGTGCACTGATGTTGCACGATGTTCTGCTTAGTCACTCTCCCGATTCGGTTTCCCAATTACTTGATGAGTTACCAGATGGGCACCCTGAAGTTTTGTTGAGGAAGGCTGAATTGGCTTTACGCCAAGGCGAGGAAGTTTCTCTCTCTGATATTCCCAAGGAACTTTCAGGTGCTTCAAAACTCCGTCAGAATCTGTGGAGAGCAAGTTATGCTCGGATTCAATGTCGGGTTGCAGAACAATCAGGTGTTGGTTGGCCAGTACCATCTGAGGTGGAATCTATACTCTCAAACATTGGTTCCGAATCTAGCCAACCTCATCCTCTTCTCTATGGCGAGTTAGTGTTGGCGCAGTTGAGAAATCCTGTCATAAGTGATGATGAAAAATCAAGGTTATTGCAATCTTCTTGGGAATTACATCCACCAATGCCAACCATTGGGCACATAGGATTCCAATTATCTGCAATCCTACCTCCTGCAGAAGCAATGATAATTTTGATAAATTTAAAACAGAAATTTGAATCCCTTGGAGATGAATTCGGATTAAGAATCTGTAACGAAAGGCTTGACTCACTATAATCAACATATTTCCTTCTTTTGCGGTCAGGTTATTAGGTATCCACTGAGCGCCCTGAAAACATGGGTAGTCAAGGGCTCTTATTCACCTCCGAGTCGGTAACTTGTGGCCACCCAGACAAGTTATGTGATGCGATTTCTGATGCCATTGTTGATGCTTGCTTGAAAGTTGACCCAACTGCTCGTGTTGCGGTTGAAACGTTGGTGAAAACGGTTGACGGTACGGGCCATATTGTCCTAGCCGGGGAAGTCCGTCTTGATGGTGCTGCTCCTGATTACGAATCAATTGCTAGAAAAACTGCTGGAATTATTGGGTATAATGACCATGAGATTGGCTTAAATGCTACCTCAAATTCGCAGTGTAAGGTTCAAAAATTCATCTCAACTCAAGCACCTGATATTGCAAAAGGAGTTGACCGAAACGGAGCCGGAGATCAAGGCTTGATGTTCGGTTATGCTTGCACTGAGACCGAGGGATATGATGAGTTAAAAGGCCGCTACTTCCCTCTCGCAGCTGCGCTTGCTCAGAGATTGTCGCGACGTTTGAAGAATGTTCGAGAATTACCGGCTGATGCGGAAGGCCACCTTTCTTGGGTAAGGCCAGATGGAAAAAGTCAGGTGACGATTGAGTATGATGAGTCTGGAAAACCAAGTAGGGTTCACACGGTGATAATTGCTATCCAACATGATGGTCGCTTGAAAGATCGATTTGGTGGTGATGAGAAAGAAGAACTAAAATTTGTACAATCTCAAATCACCAAGCATGTTATTGAGCATGCATTACCAAGTTCACTATTGGATGAGAATACTAAGATTATTGTTAACGGAACTGGAAGATTCGCAGACCCTGGCGGACCACAGACTGACGCTGGGCTTACAGGTAGGAAAGTAATCGTTGACACCTATGGTGGGATGGGTAGACATGGAGGCGGGGCTTTCTCTGGAAAAGACCCGAGTAAGGTTGACCGCTCAGGAGCTTATGCGGCACGATGGGCAGCTAAACATGTCGTAGCAGCAGGCCTTGCCGAGCGATGTGAAATTCAACTTGCGTATGTTATTGGAGTTGCTAAACCAGTTAGTATTCGAGTAGAAACATTTGGTACCTCAACTCTACCAAGTTCTGAAATTGATAGAAGAGTCCAGAAAACATTTGATTTCACCCCTAAATCAATCATCAATAAATTGGATTTACTGAGACCAATTTACTCACCAACTGCCTCAGGTGGTCATTTTGGCCGGACACCAGGAGCCGATGGCCCATTTCCGTGGGAGTTACTAAACCAAGGGATTATATCTGCCCTAATTGAAAATTGACAAACATCATCTGCAGGTGATGTTTTGCCTTCATTTTTCAAGTACATCATCCTTTCACTGTAAGTGAAAGTAGACATTCAGTTGACCGCCCTCTCTCCCGCCGCCGTTATAGGGGGGGCGAATGTCGGCAGATGTGAGGCGAAGCCATGCAACGAAAGTCAAGTCTATCACTCACGATGTTGCTATTCACTGCAATTCTCTTGCCGTTTGCGGCTTCTCCAGCCTCTGCTAGTGCTGATATTGATGTCACGCTATCATCTCAACATCAGTACCTAGTGCCCGGTACTGCTGTCAACGTAACAGTTGATGTGACTAATGATAACGTGATGAGCACCCGTTCATTTGACCTTTCTTTGGACACCACGTACTTACCTTCGTACTGGAATGTCACTTTAGCTGACTCTACACTTGGACCCATTTTCCCTACTCAATCTAGTTCAACCACTCTTGTTGTCCGACTTGACCCAGGAGCACCGCTTGGTGTCAATGGCCAAGTTGATGTGACTGCTACACGTACTGATGATGCCAATGAATCAACAACAGTAACCTTACAACTTTCTGTTGCGCCTCTATACCTGCCAGCACTTGATTTGAGTTTAGTTGGAAACAATGGATTGATTGTGATTGAACCAAATCAAACTGTAGATGTTCAAGTACCCGTAGAGAATCATGGAAATATTGATGACACTATCATTTTGCAAGTTGATGGCATATCTGATTTAGCAGAGTTTTGGTCAAATTGGAATTCAAGTCAATCATCTAACAATACCAATGGTACTGGAAACGGAACCGGCGGTAACAATGGAACTGGTAATGGCACTGGGAACGGTACTGGAGGTAACAATGGGACCGGAAATGGGACCGGTAATAACACCGGTAATGGCACCGGGAACGGGACTGGTGGTGACAATGGCACCGGAAACGGAACTGGTAACGGCACCGGAGGTAATGGCACATCAATACGAGGACCAGCGAGAGATTTACCCGTTGATTGGGAAGTCAGATGGCTTGACCCTGTGGCAGTAAATATGACGCCGGGAGAGTCTCGAAATCACACCCTCAGGGTGACCGTTCCTCCTGATGCAACACCACAATACCGAGGAATCGCCTTGTTTGCGGGCTCAACAGGTGGTAACTTTAGCATTCAATATGTTATTGTCATTGAGGTATCAACGATAAGTGATGTTTTAGTCAATGTAGTGGCTGATGCCAACAGGACATATCTGCCAGGCGTAACTGAAGTAGTTTCATTTGAAGTTTCCAATAATGGCAATGATGTTACGACACTAGTTTATCAGACAACATCTGACTCAACTTGCAGTGCAGACCTTGCTTCATCGGTGGGGGGTGAATTAGCACCTCTTGCAAGCGAACTCGTCAGTATCAACATAACTCCTGATACAACCACTCATTGGAATGATACTTGCACAATCTCATTATTTGCCACTGAAAACTCTACTGGAGTAATACATGAGTCTTCATACACAATTACTGTAGGTGTGGATTGGGGTTGGGAAATAACTCCACCAAATGGCACAACCATTACTCCTGGCACAAGTAAGACCATTCAAGTCGGTGTGCGAAATATTGGTTCTGAGATTGACGAAGTCCGTTTTGATTTAACTGGGCCGAGTGGAATTACAGCGACCGGTCCACCTACATGGGTGACAGTGGAAAGAGGTCTATCAGATGTTATTTCCTTCCAAGTTGATGTATTAGCAGATACCTCACTTGTTGGCTTGCATAACCTAACCCTCACAGCCACAGGATTACATGGTGGTGAGGTAGAGATTGAGAGCATTGAAGTCGATGTTCAACCACGAATTGAATTAGATTTGGTAGCCCCTCAGGGTGGTAATGTATTTGTTTCTGCGGGGGATTATAGTGGATTCTCAATACAGGCCACTAATAGCGGCACAAACTCCCTCTCCTTCAATTTTGATTGGAGTGGACTTCCTAACTCGCTTTCGTTTTCCGGGGTGCCATCAGTCAGCAATGTGAATGTAGGCGAATCACTCATGATTCCATTCAATGTGTCTGCAACTTCATCAGCTATTGCGACCATTCACCAAATTACTCTGTACGCAAAAAGCGTGAATGGTTCGGATATAATCGCACAGACAACTTTCTCCATTGAAGTTGGACATTCACCAAGTGTCCAAATTCTAGCATCTGGAGATACTTTACCTGTAGGAGAGAACACCGTTAGTTCAATGCAATTCGTCATACTAAATGATGGTAATCAGCAGGATCAATTCTCGTTCTCTCTTTCTCCTTCAACTGATGGGTTTGAAGTTACTATATCACCACTTTTGCTCACGCTAAATGCTGGTGAACAAGACATAGTTACAGTTTCAATTCGCCGAACAACCGCTATCGGTGAGGCTACCTTAGCACTAGTTGCTACATCATCTAATGATGATACAATAACCGACTCATATTCATTTACTGTGACTGAAGTAGTCCTTGGAGTAACAGCAACATTGACTAGCACAGAAACTACTGCAGCGATTGGAGATACAGTTCAAGCGTATCTTTGGTTGACTAACACTGGCAACGCCAATCAAACCTTCCAACTTGCAACCGCTGGCCTTGACTGTAGTAATGCACACTCTATCATATCCTTGGAGCCATCACCCTCAGCCGTACCAATACTTCTCGAGTGTTTGGTCCCTCAAGGCACACCTGCAGGAGTTATCTCACTTTCAGCCACCATAACATCCCTAGCAGATACTTCAATTAATGCGACCTCGGCAGTTAATTTAACCGTCCCTGTTGACCATGTAAACGGCCAACCTCGTCTTATTGTTACTGTTTCAGGTAGTGAGCAAAACATCTTACCATATCAGGGTAGTTTGGTACTTACCGTGCTTCTACAAAACGACGGGAACGAGCAACTAACTGGTACACTTTCACTTGTTGGAGAAGGTGCAGCGGATTTATCCCCCGGCTGGACTGCAGTTGGTGGTTCTTCCAATCCAAATTATAATCTCGGACCAGGTGAGTCTGCGTCTTATGATTTGTTGTTGACTTCTCTCTATACTACTAGTGGCGGCGAATTAAGCATGCGAGTTCAAGCGGCCGGCTCAGGTCATCAGTTACTTTCAGACCCATTCACTTTGAACATCATTGGCCCGACTGCGGCGCCCGATGGAGTTTCATTTGGCTTATTTGAGTTGGATAATCAGAAATCAATTACTGTAATGGCTGTTGGATGGGTAACAACAAGCCTATTCATTCTGTTAGCAATTTCCAAGAGACGCAAAGCGAAAAAGGACCACATTCGCTCAACTTTCTTTGAGACTGATGAGACTACAGGTGAGTTATCCTCCTTGACAATGGATGGTGACTTACCGCCGCCACCTAGCGCAGTTGTTACTGGAAGTGCAGCGGCTGATAACGCAGATGACGGTGATGTCAAAATGGTTGATGGACGAGTGAATTGTCCAAGTTGTGCATCATCACTCAAGATGCCAGATGGACGTCAACCACCATTCAAGTTCACTTGTCCAAAATGTCAAGAATCAGTTCGGGTTGTTGATTAATTCTCAACCCTCTGAGAATTGTACGGTTCAATTATGTCTCATTGCGACTAGAACGAAAGCAGTATGGCCCATCGGATTGTTTCCTGGCCGAACTCCACCTTTGGATGCTTTAGTCCAAACACGGTCAATTCGTTCTCCAGCCCATTCTACTTCCAAACCGGCTTCCTCACATGCGTTCCAACTAGATTCCAACTGACTGGTGACGGGGCAATAACAGGAGAGCCTGCCACCCACTGCCAACAGAGCCGAAAAATGAGGGATTGCTCGCCACGGCTCAGGCAAATCAATACTAATAGCATCAAAACTGTCTGATATTGAGCCAGCCGCATCAGCTGTCGCCGAATCATATGCATCTCCTTCAACAAGGTGGAACTCGGGGAAATCCTCCCAACTTGAGTTTGCCAAAGCGATATTTTCTAGTCCTACTTCAGCATGTTCCTTGCGTAGTTCTACCGAAGTTATCAGCCCATTTTTTCCTACCACATTTGCCAAATGTAGGGTCAATCCCGCAGAACCAAATCCAAGTTCTAAGACACTGTCTCCAGAGGTAATTCCCAGCATTGAAGTAAGTAGTGAAGCATCCTTTGGGGTGATTATTTGTGCCCGCCTATGCATACCTTCAGTGATTTCTCTTAGCCGAGGTTTAAGCACCAAAAACTCCTTTTGACCGACTGATATTTTCTCACCTGGTTTAGCATCTTTTAGGTCTCGGGAAGGGTTGATTCTCCCCACGCCGCGAACCTTAATCTCGCGGTCTTCAATTTTAATCAGGTGAACCTTCCCACCCTCCTCTCGCAGTGCCAAAACCCGACCTTCCACGTTACTCCCTCAGGTTTGGCCGGCCGGTCATGTAAAGTCAATGCTTTGATTGGCTAATTTAGCAAGAAATCATTGAAAACCTTACGAAATAGGTTTGGGGTGTATATAACGCCCTATGGGCGTACTTTTATTTTTAGTGCGCAGTTTAATGATGGTTGGGGAACAAGCAATTCTCAACAGGAGGTGTTGGGATGGCTGATGAGGTAGATGAGATTGTTGCTGAGGAAATCAGTGAAGACATTGAAACCCCCTCATTAAATGTTGCAGATGCACCTCTGCCAGATGACTGGGAATCAGAGGGTGAATTTGGTGATATCGAAATATCTCAGGTAGATGAAATTGAGACAATGCCTGTTGAGGAATGGATTCTAACAGTTGACATTGAAACAACTGCTGATGTGCCAATTCCAGAAAAGTTGGTTGACCGAGTTATTGGTCAGGAAGCTGCTAACATCGTAATTCGAAAAGCCGCTGAACAACGCCGGCACATGATGATGATTGGAGACCCTGGCACAGGGAAGTCAATGTTAGCACGAGCAATGACCGAGTTGATGCCCGATGACACTTTGGAAGATACCCTTTGTTATCCAAATGAAGAGGATGAGAATGTACCACGGGTTCGTACCGTGCCAGCAGGCAGAGGTGACCGAATCGTCAAAGAGAGGAGAGCTCAACTTCGAATGGCAAGGGAAAAGACCAACAAGACACTTCTGTTCATTACCGGATTTATTGCCGCTATTCTAGTGTGGATGACGATTATGACCGGAGACATCCTTACCCTTTTATTCGGCTTATTGATTCTCGGATTTGGGTTCATGTTTTTGCGTAGTCGTCTTACATCTGGTGATGATTCACGAATCCCCAAACTACTTGTCAAGCACGATCGGGATGACAAGCCTCCATTTATTGATGCGACTGGTAATCTAGCAGGTAGCCTTCTTGGCGATGTTCGTCATGACCCTTTCCAATCTGGAGGGATGGAGACACCAGCTCACGACCGAGTTGAAGCGGGAGCAATTCACAAATCCAATGGCGGCGTTTTATTTATTGATGAAATCAACCTACTTCGCTTAGAAGAACAGCAGGCATTGCTTACTGCATTACAGGAGAAGCAACTGCCAATCTCTGGTCGCTCAGAGCGATCTAGTGGTGCATTGACTACTACCGAACCAGTACCCTGTGATTTCATTCTAGTTGCTGCTGGAAATTTGGACGCATTGCAAGGGATGCATCCCGCATTACGTAGTAGGATTCGTGGCTATGGATACGAGGTTTTCGTCAATTCAGACATGCCAGACTCCGCTCGTAACCGCAGACGTGTAATTCGCTTCATAGCTCAAGAGGTGGAAAATGAGATGAATAAAAAGAGTGGAATCCCAATTCCACACTTTGATCGCAGTTCAATTGCTGTTTTGTTAAGGGAATCTCAGAGGCGCGCAGGAAGGCGCGGTAAACTCACACTCCGCTTGCGAGAACTGGGTGGTCTAGTTCGAGTTGCAGGCGACCTTGCTTGTGCTGATGGTTCAGAATTCGCTTCTGCCCACCATGTGCTACGAGCGCGTGACATTGCCAAACCACTTGAACAACAAGTTGCTGACAGAATGATTGAGCGCCGTATGGATTACTCAATGATAGTTAACAGCGGTGAGAGAGTTGGCCGAGTCAATGGCTTAGCAGTGCTTGGCGCTAACACAGGTCTTTCTGATTTCAGTGGCATCATGTTGCCTGTTGAAGCATTGGTAACACCCTCACAAAAGAAGGGTGGCTCAATATTTGCTACTGGCGGATTATCCGATTTGGCTAAAGAGTCTGTAACTAACGTGAGCGCAGTCATCAAGAAATTAACTGGCAAGGATGTTGCTGATTTTGATATTCACATTCAATTTGTTGACACCCACGGTGTTGACGGAGATTCAGCGAGCATAACCATCGCAGCAGCAGTAATTTCAGCTCTTGAGGAGATACCGATTGATCAAAATTTGGCTATGACTGGCTCTCTCACTGTCCGCGGTGAAGTGCTTCCTATTGGCGGAGTAACAGCCAAGATTGAAGCGGCTGCGAAGTCAGGAATCACCCGGGTTATTATTCCACGCGCCAACATGAACGATGTTCTAATTGACGATGAATACAAGGATATGATTACCGTACTTCCGGTTGATACTCTAGACGAAGTTCTGGAATATGCTCTAGTGGATGGTGATGCCCGCACAAGTTTGGTAGAGAGGCTTGGAAAGATCGTTGACCGTTTGACTACTGAGCCAGGTAGTCCAAGTACTGCCTGAATATTCAGTTGAATTTGGTGTTGTTTAATTTGATTAGAACAAGGTTTGAACAAATCAGATGTTCACTCTTGGTCATCGTTTCAATCACATTACTCCTTTTGAGTGGCTTATCAATGGATGTCAATGCCGAACATGAATGGGATCATACATACACAATTAATGGCGAAGTGTTCCAAGGAGATGAGTCACCAGCAACTGATGTAGAGGTAAAGATTGATTGTTCAGTAGGAAAATCTGAACCATCTCTTTGTGAAGAGAATATAGGGCGTAGTGAAAGAACTAGTATGTCAGGAAAATTTCAACTTGCATTGCACGTCCATAGTTCTGATCATGGTCTGAGGCTGGTTCTCGATATAGATGGACAGAGTTTCAATCACACGATTAACCTCAATGGCGATGACGGCCAACAAACCGAAGAGGATAGAACCGTGGATGCTGAATTCACTCTTGACCACGATGTTTCAAAAACAGGGATGTATATTATCATCGCTTTAGTAGTAATTACCATTACAGTTCCATTCCTTTATGTCATCAGGAACAGTAAGTCATCAACAAATCAACCTAAGGGTAGTAGAAGTAGTCCGAAGAAAAAAGCCTCTCCTTCTGTTGAAATGGCGAGATGTCCAAAGTGTGATGTAAAAGTAAAAGGAAGCAATCTTGAATCACATTTGATGAAGGTTCATCACCAATCAGAATCGAAAGCTAAAGAACTAGCAGAATCGGTAAAAGATGAATGATAGTACAAGTCCACCGAATCTTGAAAATAGGTGCATAAATGTCGTACTGCTTATCTTAGCAGACATTGAGGTTTTTCATTCTGCAGATTGTTCTTTGAAATCAAAGTCGCGATTTGAACCATTTAGTTACGCAAAGGCATAGAACCCCGAGCCTTGGAAGGGAAAAGAGAGGTGGGATTAGAATGACACGAAAATCGTCAATGGCAATTCTGTTTCTTGTCGTTCTAGTAGATATGATTGGTTTTGGAATCATCATTCCATTTCTAACCTATATGGTAGCAGGTTTAGCTGAGCCCGGCCAGCCAATTGGCCGCTGGGTTGCTGCTTTGATGGCTGCATATGCAGGAGCAATGTTTCTTTTCAGCCCATTCTGGGGTTCCTTATCAGACCGAATTGGAAGGCGCCCAGTCTTGATGGTCGGTTTAATCGGAAACTCATTCGCATTCCTTATTTTTGGGCTTTCAAATTCACTTTGGATGGCTTTGTTCGCCCGACTTTTTGCCGGCATGGTGAATGCGAATATTTCCGTAACCCGCGCTTATATTGGTGATATCTCAGAGCCTCACGAAGTAGCGCGCCGTCAAGGAATTCTTGGCGCTGCTTTTGGCGTTGGTTTCTCAATTGGGCCAGCGATTGGAGGTTTTCTTTCAGCACCGGCTGAGTGGACTTGGACTTCAGCATTTGTCGGCACTATTTTTGAAACTCATCCATATTTACTTCCTTGTCTAGCCTCAAGCCTTCTTTCCTTAGTAGGATTCCTATTTGCAACTACCAAACTTGAAGAAAGTTTGCCTAAGTCTGCTCGAGAAACAGTTGAGAAGCGCTCACCAGTTCAAACTCTAAAAACCAATTTTACTAACATAGGAAAAATGTACAATCGACCAGTGGTGTCTCCTATTCTGTGGTCTATGCTATTCTTTTGGATTGGATTCACAATCATGCATGTAGTACTCATTCTATTCACAATGATGGCAGTTTCAGAAGGAGGATTTGGATTTTCTGAGCAGGACAATGGCTGGATCTTTACTTTTGTCGGAATAATTGGAATCATCACTCAAGGTCGTTTAATTGGTCCACTTTCAGATCGATTTGGGTCTTCAACCCTGATGTCTTCAGGATTCCTGATTTGTGGTTTGGGATTGGCTATTATTCCGTATGTACCACCTCATTTAGGTTTGCTTGGACTATTACCCGTGATGGGCTTAGTTGCATTTGGCAATGGCCTTGTCACCCCCTCAAACATGACACTTTTGACTCATGTATCTGGACCAAAGGAGCGCGGCGTGGTAATGGGTGTTAGTGAGTCACTAAGAGCTCTATCCTCTTTTGCAGGAGTAATAATTGGCGGTCTAGTTTGGGATGCCACAGTAAGTAAATCGGGATTTTTTGACTTCCATACTGCATTTTTGTTTTGTGGGGTTTTCAGTCTACTAGGTTGGATAGTATTCCGTTTTTCTAATGCTTTCAGAGCCGAAGATGAAATATTAGCTGCTGCTGAGGCGGGCTCATGATAGATACCATTGAAGCAATTTCTATGCCGGGTATTGTCTGTCATGGTGGTGCTGGGCACGGTGCTAAAGATCAGCCTGGTGTTGATGCTGCTGTTGAGGCAGGTTGGGAGATACTACAATCCGGGGGTACGGCTTTGGATGCTGCGTTAGCGTCTGTAGTGATAATGGAAGATGATCCAGCATTGAACGCTGGAACCGGTGGCCGAATAAGATCTGATGGCAGTGTTCAACTTGATGCAGCAGTGATGACAAGCAACGGTCAATTTGGGGCAATTTCCTGCATTCAACAGACTAAGAATCCAATCCTAGTGGCAGCAAAATTATTGGATGATAATGTCAATATTCTATCCGGTAGAGGTGCTAGGGAATTTGCTGATAACATTGGGTTTGCACGAGAAAAAGTAGAGGGTTCTCTAAAACTCACAGGGAATGACACAGTAGGGGCAGTTACGCGTGATGAAACCGGACTTATTGTGGTGGCATCATCAACTGGAGGTTGTACTGGGATGCCTGGTGGCAGAATCGGCGACGTCCCATTAATTGGCGCTGGATTGTGGTGTGACAAACGAATTGGAATCGCAGCAACAGGAATTGGTGAACAAATAACTCTCAAGATGTCCTCAGTTAGAATGGCTGACAGAATGGGGGAAGGATACGACATTGAAAATGTTCTAAATTGGGGAGTTAATCAATATCCACCGGATGTTGAAGTTGGTTTCATCGCACTGACTACTGAAGGTGAAGGGCTTGGACTTGCAAATACCAAAATGCCGTGGTCGTCAAAGGTTTGAATGAACCCGTTTTCTTGTCCAACCGCCGTTTGCTATTTACGGCTCCCATGTTTTAGGTATTCTCATGCGTGGGTACGCGAGGGAGGGGACGGGCGCGCGAGTCTATGCTAAATTGCTAGTGTTTTCTATGATTCTAGCCTCGTTCACTGCTTTTGCCCCTACTGCAAGTGCTGTTGTTTCAGGTGATTTGGGTATAATAACAGGGATTGAGCCGATTGCTGGTGCAACTTATGACCGTGACACCTCATTTATCTCACCAAAAGTGCAAGTAAAGAACGACATATTCTCCTCACATTCGCCTCGGCAGATAAGATGGCAAATTTGTTCGGGAGACCATACCGCACTGATTGGATGCCCAGGGAATTCGAATGAAGGATTTTCTAGCACTGGGACAGTGTCTGGTTATCAAGTATTGAATATCTCATTCACTAACCTGTATCAGCCATCCCTCACAGGAATCCATACTATCTTTTTCATGTTCCCAGAGAATGACGCTGATTCATCTGATGACATGATATCTTACACATTTAACGTAGAATCCCCACTTAGAGATATGTCATTGAATCAAATCAATTTTGATGAAACTGAAGTTTACAACAGTGATACCTCATATCCGATTACCACTGAATTTTATCGCCGCTCATGGCAATCAGGAGACAACGCAACCTTTGGTTGGGAATTGTACAATGAAAAAATATATGCAGATTCAATGTCTTCCGGGAGTCTCCACTCATGCGCAATCTTAGATGAGGGATCTCTAGAGTGCTGGGGCAAAAATAATTTCGGCCAATTGGGATTGGGGGATACTGGAACCCGATCCAGTTCAGTTACTCTTTCTCTTGGAGAGGGAAGAACTGCTACAAGTATTGCTGCTGGGGGAAACCATTCTTGTGCCATTTTAGATGATTCATCTGTAAAGTGCTGGGGTGCTAACAATAACGGTCAACTTGGTATTGGGAATAATGTATTGCAAACTTCGCCAAAAAGTGTTTCATTGGGAGGTGGCAATGCTATCGTGATTGCAAGTGGTGACACCCATTCGTGTGTGATTTTGGATAACGGTGAGTTGAATTGTTGGGGTAGGAATATTGAGGGGCAACTTGGATTTGGGAATTTCACCAGCCGAAATACTCCGCTGTGGGTAAACCTCACTGAAAATCACACTGCCTCACAAATTACAACTGGCTACCGCCATACCTGCGCAATTATTGATAATGGTTCAGTAAGTTGTTGGGGGTGGAACCTTCACGGTCAACTTGGTTTAGGGATTCCTGACATGTGGGTAAACACCCCTACGTGGGTTGATTTAGGACAGGGGAGAACTGCTACTTCCATTTCTGCTGGGATAGCTCATACTTGTGCTGTTCTTGATGATGAAAATGTGAAATGTTGGGGATTGAACGATGACGGCCAACTCGGGTTAGGAAATTATGATAGTGAAAACACCCCTATTTCTGTAGTATTATCAGATAGCCAAACAGCAACTTCAATTGAACTTGGAAATACTCACTCTTGTGTAATAACTAATTTCGGCGCTTTGAATTGTTGGGGTTCTAATGAAGAAGGACAACTAGGTACTGGGGACCTAATCTCAAACTTTTCTTCACAAAACATCTCAATCAATCTTCCTAGTCCAGTTGATTCTGTTCAATTAGGAGGGAGTCACACTTGTGTGATATTGCAGAATCAAATGAGCGGTTGCACAGGAAGAAATCAAGAAGGACAACTTGGAATAGGGATTTTCACCCAACAAGTAACATTTTCTCCTATTGATTATGGGGCGGGCAGATTAATTGTGGCCACAGCACAGCAAACAACACTTCCTCCACCAGCGACCGATCAACACTGGATTACTGCTCTCCCAGATGTAATTGCACCCGACACAGGCCGATTCTTATTACGTGCTGGCTTAATTTCATCAGCTGGTGACATGAATGATTGGAATAATATGGATACAATGATGATATACGTCAATGATGATACTGATGTATGGATTGAAAGTATTGAACCTGCCAGAGGTTCTGGTCAAATTATAGAGTCAGGTGGTAACAACAATTCACTATATCCTCTAGGTGATAATTCAATTAGAGTAAATGTAGGTAACATCGGCTCAATGTACATTAATACCCAATTCACACTTAGCATTTTAGATTTGAATGGAACTTTATTGGATGGACCTAATCCTTGTAATGTAGTAATGAATCCTCAAGAATCAGCATCATGTATTTTCTCAATGCCAGTTATTGGAGACTTAGTTCTGCGTGCAGAATTCGCGCCAGAACTTGATGAATTAGATATTAATCCGTCTGATAATTGGTATGAGGTTGTAGTTAGTAGCCGCCATAGACCAGCTTATCCTACTATCAGCTATCCACCAGAAGGTGAGAGGTTTGATAGTGGGGATTCAATTTTATTCATTGGTCAAGTGAGTCAATATTCAGCCATGCCGATGAATTTCACTTGGCGCTTGAATTATGAAGAGGTCATCGGTTATGGGCAAATAATCAATTCGAGTTTACCAATGGGTGAATGGTTAGTAACGCTAACAACAAGAGATGCTCAAGGACAAGTAGAGACTGGAATTAGGAATATTAGGGTGCAGAACCGGATTTCTATGGTTTATGAACCGTGGGTTATAGGTGGTGAATCTGTACTAGACGAACAAGTCAACTATGTGTTCAATGAACCTGAATATCCACCTTCTGGTTTTGATTATGCCGTGGTACGAGAGGCTGGGCTCTCGGGGTTGAGAATAATAGATTTTGACATTGATCCATCCCTAGCTGGTGTCACAGACCCAGGGATAGTTTTCACAGATTCATGGATTTCTCTCACTGGAATGATTCCTGATGGGCTGGATCGTGAATCAATTCAACTATTCAGAATGGAATCCAAGACTACAACAGCAATCAGTGAATTAGAATTCCCTTCAATGTATGAAATCAATATTGATAATGACACTCTACATATTTATGATGCAGATTTTTCTAATGGAATTTACTTAATCGCGGGGAATTTAATTCCAGCGAATGTAGGTCTAGAAAACCTCTCAACTATTCAACTCCCAGGCGGTTCACTTAGGATTGAGTGGGAGCCTACAGGTGACCTTGACAATCCGTATTTTGGTGGATGGCGTGTTTATCGTAGATTGTCATTCCCATTCTTTTGGCCATTTCAAAATAACTCACAGTTTCAGTCTGTAATCGGAACAGAAGTGTCTGATATTGACCCATATGGTACTTTTTGGAATGACCCGGCTCCGCTTCTAGATGGGACTTGCGTATCTTATTTAGTAATGGCAATTGATAGACAGGGTGTACCTGATTATTCACACGGAGGTGCAGTAGGTTGGAATGGGGATTCAGTAGAATGGCAGTGCGGAGATGCAGCCCCACCTCATGTGGAGGTTGAGAACATGGCTCACATAGTATCTTTCAATAATAGTTCAGGCCAGAATATTCACCATGTGGATATTTCTTGGACATGGCCTGAGTTTGGTGATGAGGATAATATCACTTGGCAATTGTACAGGGTTGATCTAATTCCTTCCGATTTGACTTGGATTGAACCAATTGAGACAGATATTTGGGGAGAACCAGGAACTGTTGGAACATTCCACCAAAAAGAGGACCGATTCCGAAATGGGATTGAGAAAGGACACATTTACCATTACATTCTAGTGCCTATGGATGATGTTGGGAATGTTGATTATTCACCACTACAGGGTAATATTGAGACAGTTAATGTAGGCAATCAATTTTGGGACCATAATAGCGATTTAATTCCCTCCCCTCCACCAGAAGACCCTCCACCATACGGGGTTGAATGGTTTGGTGAAGTGCTAGATTACTGGGGTATTGGGGTCTTTAGAACGAGTGCGATGATGGCTTTTGCGATTCTTCTTCTTAACATCGTGATGTTACCAGTCATCATTAATCAAACACGAGGGGTCCGTCGTCGAGTTAAACGGGATAAGAGAAAGCATCAAATGCGACAAGAAATGTTAGATGCTGAGGATATGGCGGATGACCTTGAAGATATGTTCGATTAAATAATTAGCAATAATACCAAACGAGAATAGGTGATTTCTAACCTATCTTTGAGTAGACATTAATGGCGCGACGTGGGAGATTCGAACTCCCGCGGGTAAACCCACCGGATTAGCAATCCGGCGCGATGGCCAGGCTATGCGAACGTCGCAGCA
>CAXEOD010000021.1:0-20984 GCA_963997805.1 uncultured Candidatus Poseidoniales archaeon | reverse complement strand
AATGGAATATGGTACCTCATATGCAACATCGGGGTCTTGGACCTCACCGATGATACCAACCGGTACTCAAGTAGGTACTTTGCAACCACAATGGACTGAAACCATACATGTAGGGACCTCACTAAGTGTTGAGGTTAGCAATGACAATGGGTCAAATTGGCACTCTGCAACCAATAATCAGTTGATAGAATTGCAATCCCAAGGCTCTGCTCTAAAGTACCGCGTCAATTTTTCAACAACAGATGCTGGGCTTACTCCATTGCTAGATTCTTTCACACTTGATTACGAAGAAGGATACCCTACAGCAGTTCGACTTGATATTGGCGCTGACAATACTAACGAATACATTGGCACCGGTCTATTGAATTCACCAATTGACCTCAGTGGGGCGTCCCTCGTTAGCGCGTTCAATAGTCATATCATTGACAACGGAGAAGGTGTTTCAAATGTCACATTGGGTCTATCGGCTGGCTCACCAGGTAGAATCAAAGTCTCAAATCTTGATATTACATACCGCATGAACACTCGTGCACTCAGTGCTGAAATCGAAGGAAATATGTTAGTTCCTGATGGGGATACCCGTGTGCTACTCGTCAGAGTTGCTGGAGGTGATGAAGCAGATCGAATTACGCAGGTGCAAGTTGAATTAATGGCTAATGGCCGCAATAATTCAGTGTTGCAGTGGCAGAGTGGTAATGTCTGTGATTTAGTGAGTAACAGTGACAATTTAGTTAGATTTGATGCCGGCAACTGCTCATCATCTACAGATAGCAATGGATTCCTATCATTGCATTTCCCAATTGAATCAACTTGGGAATGGAATGATGAAGCAGATGTTGAAGCAAGAATAACAGTTGACGATGACATTGGCCGTCAAGTGAATGGTTGGTTAACCAATGACATGGATATTAGAATTGAGAACGACATTGTCTTGCTTGACCTAGGAGTAACTGATGAAACGGGTAGGGTCCTTGAAGGAAATGATTGGATGCGAGGTGGTCTACAGATGACATTCCAAGGAGGTATCGTTTTCGAAGGAACGACTTATACTCCACATGCAGGTCAATTTAGTATTGAGTTGACTGGCCAGAATTTGTCGATGAATGGGATTCCTGAAGAGCCTGAGAAGCAGTACCACATTGAGCCAAACCCTAGTCATGGGCAATATTCATTGACAATTACCTCACCCATTGAGTCATCACCAGGTGGGATGCTTTTCCGAATAAAGGCGGTGAATTTACAAAATGGTTCAACATACATCAATCCTGAATATAACTCCGTAAGAATTGTTCTAGATGGCAATAGTCCATTGGTGATAGAAGCAACTCCATTAGACGGTTCTGAAAGGCACAAGGGTAACCCTAACCAACCCGTAAGAATAGTTGTGCAGGACTCTGTTGATCCACCAACTTTGCTCACTTTGCATTACTGGCGACAAGGTCAGGACGATTTGAATTATGATAAAATCCCAGATGAGAATGAGTATACTACACTTTCACTGAGGACTCCTGAATTACAGCCGGGCGGTCTCAATATTTTCGAAGGTCTTATCACAGATTCAATGAATCACCATGGAGAGAAAGTTTCCTTCTACTTGTCTGGTTCTGACGCACAAGGAAACGTGTTAGCGATGGGAGGTGGCCCCGTATGTCTTGATGACGATGCCCCTTGTGGTGAACTTCCAACCCAAACTCTGCCGGACTGGGATGCTGATTTAGTTACTTACACAATTCGAGAAGAATTTGAACCATCGTTAGTACTTGATGGTAATTCTACAATTGTTGGCCACGATGATTCAGCCCCATTACATCCCGGTACAAAATACACAGCGAAATTGAGGGTTTGGGATAATAATGGCTGGAATGATATTGAAAGTATCAAGATGGCACTTGGTGACGATATTAATGCTAATGAAACTGCAATTTGGGCTAATTTCACTAAACTTTCTGATGGCTCACTGACAATGTATCTTGAGTCAGGTGGCGATGGATTGGCAGTTTCAAACCTTTACAGTGATTTCTCGGTCGTAAATGATACAGCACTTGATTTAGATATTCAATTCCAATTAACATGGCTATTCCCTGAAGTTTGGGATACTGATGGTGATACAACATTTATTCCAGTTGTAGAAATCGCTGATTGGCCTTGCCTTGATGGTGAGGACATAGCATGCTTTGAGCATCGCAATGGACTTGGTAATGACCGTTGGAGTTTAGATAATGACCTTCGCTTTGACATGGCGCCTGGTCATTTCACTGCGATTGACTTAGCGACTGGTATAAATCTCTACACTGGCGGAGATGAACAGGCGACGATAGCAGCTGGGCAAGTTGTCAGAGTTAACGGTAGAATTCTATTCAGTGAAGATGAGACTCCTGCTCCGGAAGGTGCCTTTGACATTGTTATCGGTAATCTTGAATTGGAATGGCGCGCAGTGCCAAGAGATGACGGCGAATTCACCAGCGACATTCTAGTTCCAAATGTAAGGAGCGGACATCTTGACATGCTGGCATGGCTAGAAAATTTACCTGGTCTTGCTGCTGATGAAAGCGAAGAACAGCCAAGAATCCTTTTGGAAGTAGACGGTAATTCTCCGATAATCAATGCTATCAGTCCTTCAGGGGATATCGCAATTACAGATGCATCAGAAATTGCAGTTTTCATTAATTCAAGTGATGATCATGGATTCATCGCCCAAAGAACTGCAGTATTGCATTACAAGGTGAAAGCAGGGGAATCCGAAGTTTCTAGGGGTTCTCAAGAGTTAGGCACACTCCTAGAGCAGTACGGCTATGGTCACTGGACTGGCGTGGTTGACTTAACTGATGGAGGAGTTACTGAACTCTTGCCAGGCTACACGGTTGATATTTGGGTGACTGGGGCAGACGCTGCGGGGAACCCATATGTTTCAGAAAACAATACTGAACAAAGCCCACTAACTCAATGGAGAATTATTCGCGTAGGCCCGACTGTTACTCTTGTTGACTTGGATGTCTATTGGACCGATGCTACGCCGGTATCAGGTGAGAATGTTAGTTTGCTAATCAACGGAGCCAACGAAAATAGCGAAGAGGGAACTCTTACTTTTGCTTTGCAACAAAAGACCAAGGATGGCGATTGGATAAATGTCAACAATGGTTCTACTGATGCATTATTACGAGCCAATGGGAATTTCTCTTCTGAGATTTCATTCAAGACGTCAAAGGTTGATGAAGAGACCGTTGAGCGCTATCGGCTGATAGTAAGAGATAACCATGTCATTCTTGACCGCATGTCTCTTGACCCATTGATAATCCAGCCAGCAGTGGCTCGCGATGGAGCGGCTATTTCAGAGCAATTTACTGAACAAACAGGTACAGTTCTTCTCTACATTGCATTAATTGTAGCTTTAATCGCGATTGTTGTGTTGATCACGATGAATAGGCAGTTATCAACCGAGGATCTTGAATTAGACCCGGCTGAGCAGACTTTGGATGTTGTAGACGATATGGATTCACCACCACCTCCTCCTGGGTTTGATGTTGATGCCCCACCCCCACCTCCGCCTCCATCTGGTTTTGATCCGAATGCCACACCTGCTCCACCAGATGGCTTCGTACCAGATGCTCTGGAATCAGTAGATAATTCATCAGTATCTGAGCCAACAACTGATTTACAAAGTGCTGGCGATGATTATGCGGGATGGACTGATGAGATGTTGATGGCTCAAGGATGGACACAATGGCAAGTGGATACTTGGCGTGCACAACAAGGTGGTGGCGAGGGACCTCAAACCAGTGCCGTTAGTCTAGCGGATGTTGCACAACCAGAGGAACAAACCACTGATGCGCCCCCACAACAAGCAGATGGTGTACTTCCTGCAAACCATCCAGCAGCAGGATACAATTTTTCTGAATCTGTCGTTGATTCGTTGATGAAGGAACACGGTATTACTGACAAAGAAGCATTCATGACTCATGCGATTGAGTTTGATATGGATGGTAATAATTATCTCAATGGTAAGGAATTAGAAGAAGCCGCCAAGTCCTTCGCAAATCAGTAATTCAAGCTGAATATGTCTTGGTAACAGAAAGCATCGCAGTCTGGTATGCATCAAAGATTGACCATAGCCAAATTAGAGGCCAGAGTAAGCAGAACAGAAGCGGGATTTGCAAAGCAAACCAGTCAAAGGCCTTGGAATGCTGGCGATTAAAATGCTGCCCAAGGAATAAGAAAGGTACTATCGCTAATCCTGTAGCAATTAATGGGCGCAACGCCCCCCAAGGGCCAACTCCACCAGTAATCTCACTGATGACAACCAATACCACTTGGAACGGTGTATGCCAAGTGGGAGAATTCTCTAATTTCTGGTGCAAACGTTGCCGCACGCGGTCAGAAAAACCTTCACTCACACTTACTCCTCCGGGTTGTACATATTGAGTCCAACGGTTATTTGTCCCTCTATCTATTGAATTGCTCAATCTCCAAGCCATCGCCGATGAGGCGGTACCAGTGCATTGCGAGCAAAAGGAGTCCCACTGAAACAGCATAGATTACCAGATGGAAATCAATGCCAATCCTAGTTGCGATAGTATCTGGTAGGACTGAGATTCTCCAACCGATAATTGCTGAAAGTAGCGAGGCGATTACGAGAGTTGCAGCGCGGCGCCTCTGCGCCGCTTCAGATTGGTCTGAGAAATCCTTCGGGCCAATACCTAATTTTAGTACCATTCTTAGCCATAATGGTAGTAATCGCTTGAAATCGTTGAGAGATTGTGAACATATCCAAAGTGCTACGCCACTCCAAATTAGAATGAGGTCACCTTCTGACCACAACCACTCTTTGGGGTTGAGTGTTAGGGCAATATCGGCGATCCCGATAATAACAGCAAGGAAGCCGATAGCATAAATCATAGCATCTGCTAATAAAAGTCCGAAATTAGCAGTAACTTCACCTTGAACGCTCTCAAATCGGGCTCGTGAATGCTCAAGAGATAGGCGCTCTAACTCGTCCACAATATGTTGCAAGTCAATCGGTGACATAATGGATACCCCGCCACCGGCCCCATTCAGAGCGATTGTGAGGGTTAGTCATGGGTGTCGAAGTTTTGTTGACAGGGTACGAGCCTTTTGGCGAGCATCAGACCAATATTTCGCAACAAATTGCTGAAGATTTGGCAGATTTCAACGGTGTTATCTCAATCGGCCCGTCATCTGGTCCTATGGCTGTTGAATCACGTGAAATCGAAGTTGAAATCAAGTCACAGATTCTAACTGTTGACAAAGCGGGAAGCGAATTAATCGCCTCAAGTATTGCTGAATCTGATACGGTTCTACCACAAGTTATCATCCATCTAGGATTGGCTGAAAACCGAGACATTATTTCTTTGGAGGCAACAGCCTTCAATGAGTTAGATTTTCGTATCCCAGATAATGAAGGTCGCCAAGCAACCTCAGATAATATCACAGATTCTGGTCATAATCTTTCACACTCTACTGCACCAATGAATTTGTTGATGGCTGAATTTGGCGATGAGGGACTAATATGCAAGAGTGAAGACCCAGGTCGTTTCATCTGCAATGAAACTTATTTCAAGACCCTCCAATCGGTTGAGCAGAATGATTTGAGAGATCGAATGAACCGAGCAATCCCCGTTCTATTTATTCACCTACCTCCTTCAGATAAAATCCCATTAGAAACCCAAATTTCCTTGGTAAAACGGATTATTGGTGTCACAGTACAGAGGCCTGAGATGCAGGTAGTAGGTGGCATGTTGAAGGATGAAAATAACCGGCTTTTAGCGGCCCGCAGGTCGGCTGAAGAATACATGGGTGGTTACTGGGAATTCCCTGGCGGTAAGGTCGAGAAAGGTGAGAGCAAAGAGGCAGCGATTAGCCGAGAGTATTACGAAGAGTTCGGCTGGACAGTCAAGCCTTTACGGGTCTGTGAAGAGTACTCCCATGCCTGGCCAGAAATGGTCGTTCACCTGACATTCTTCTTATGTGAGGCTGATGGAGAATTGCCTCCGGCTGTGATGACATCCCATGATGAAAATCGCTGGCTTTCTGAAGATGAATTGATGGATGTTGAATGGCTTCCACCAGATGTTGAATTTGTAAAGCGAATCAAAGAGCGTGGAATTGCAAACCTGTGAATCTAATTATTCATTGGTCAGATTTTTCATCTATCCATTCGCTAACTTCACCATCTCTGTGCATTGACCAATCATCACTGAGTGAGCGAGGATATTCATTTCTACCTTCATGCCAAGTTGATTCCTCTATCCAAGCCGCTAAATTGTCGCCACGAATAGTGACATCAATTGTACCGCCAAGAGATTTTTCGTCATTCAACACGAAGGCGACTTTGCTTGCTAACGCAGCTTGGCGAGAAAGTGAAAAAATGGTTTCATCATCATATAAATTCGCGCCCATTGCATCCAATGCAGTATCAAGAATTCTCAATTCGGAAATACGTTCTAGGAATCTACTTAGGTCAACATCCTCAAATTCCCACTCCACTACCTTCTCAGTCACAGGGAATTCATTTTCATGGAACTCAGGTGGTTCAAGTTCAGGGAATAGCGTCCTTAGTGAATCAGCAACACTTGGTGGGTGGTCAGAAGGGCGGATAGTCGTGCAAACCACTGCGTAAGGCGAACTCATCAGTTGTTGCGAGGGGTGGTTAGATGATGAACTCTATCGCTTGAGTAGTGGCAAGATTGACAGACATTCGCCAATCAGCGTGGTGTGAGTCCGATGCCTGAGCCCTACGTTGTCACCGTAGTTCCGACCTTTCAAGAGGCGGATCATATTGAACGTTGTCTGTTATCATTGATGGCTCAAACTTGGCCTGCACAACAGCATTTGATACATGTTGTAGATGGTGGGAGTAATGATGGAACTAAGCAAATAGTTACAGAATTGGCCAAAAAATCCGCTGCTGAAGGTGGCCCAGAAATTCTGTTATTAGAAAACCCGGGCCGATTTGTTGCTGAGGCGAGAAATCTCAGTCTAGAACAATTGCCGGACAAGGCAACCCATGTGCTTGAGATGATTGGGCATGTCTGGGTGCCGCCTAAACATATTGACTCCCGCATGAGTGAATTTGACGATTTAGAAGAAGAACTAGGGGCAGATGGGGACAAAATCGCTGGGATTGGAACTCTTGTCAAAGAGAGCGACCAGCCTCTGAAGTTGGTTGGGCGCTGGGTAGAGGCTACCTTGCAGAATCCCTTAGCAAGTGGGCGTGGTCAATTTGCTCAATTTACAGGGTGCCAGCGCACCACAATCCCACCCTTCACACTTTATCGCAGAGCCGCTTTAGATGCGGTTGGCGGTTGGAATCCCGAATTCATCACCACACAGGATTCTGAACTTAACATGCGACTTGACGGCGAGGGTTGGAGCCTGTGGCGTTCAGACGCATCGTATTGCTACATGGCAAAACGGACTTCGGTTATCGGATGGCTCCGTTTTGGCCACCGTTACGGGTTTTGGCGTACTAAGCATATACGAAAGACTCCTCAGAGAGCATCAATTCTTGAGTTTCTCCCATGGATAGGTTTGCTCACTACCCTAGCCTTGTGTTGGTCAGGTTGCATGGTTAGCGGATACCCTGCTTGGCAAATTCCAATCGTCGCCTACACCGTTGTCCTGCTCCTTCATGGGTTTTTAGAATCATTTACCCGTTCACAACCAAGTTTGATTGTTGGAGTGCCAATAATGCTGTTTCTACTTCACACAACGTTCAGTATTGGGTTACTTGATGGTTTCTTGAGAAAAGGTCGTCCAGCAAAAGACCGTGTCACTGGTTAACTCCTGAAAACTTGCTTAGCAAGTGGGGGTAACATTGAACCCATATCACAGGGTCCAACGCCTTGGTAGACATGGCTGATGACGACAAGAACAGCCTGAATTCTTGGGCTGTTCTATTGGTTCCTTTAATTATCGCAGGGTTAATTGGTAGAATTATTCCTGCAGTTAACTTACTTCTGGTTGAAAATTGGCAAATTGGTGCATACTATGGTGTTGCGTTTCTCCTCGGTGTTGCCTTGTTCAAACGTTCTCGAAGTGAAAAAGACCACGAGTTTCACAGAGTTAAGAATATCAAGAAATTAGGTAAGGCCTACAAGGCCGAAGATCGAGGATTATGGGGCAAGGCTGATGCAGCTATGGCTGGCCTTGAGAGAGATGCAGAAGGTTACCAAGCAAGTGATAAAGACCTCATTCAAGGACAAAAAGTCAAGGAAATCATGAGAGAGAAGCGTACTGGCGAGATAGGCGAGGATAAACCTAAAGAAGAGGTAAAAATGTTCCACGATGAGGAGCATGTCAAACGCTCTTCAGCACGTATGTCCGGAGATAATGACCCAATGGCACAAATGTCAGGTGCAGCTGTTGAGATGATGAAAGCAGCGGGTTCAGGTCAGACTAACGTTGACGACATGATGGCTCAATTAAATGCTGAAGATGAGCGATTAGAGAAACAGAAGAAGCCAAAGCCACAACCAAAGCCACAGCCAAAGCCGGAACCAAAACCAAAACCCAAACCAAAGCCCGAAGTTGGAGGCGGTCAGATGGGTACTGCAGGAATTACCCGAGAGGACAAATTGTTTGATGACCTTGGTGCATCAATTGGTGGCGGTAAATCGGTTGGTAAGGAGACCAAGATTTGTTTGGACTGTGGGTCGAGAAATGCTGTTGGTAGAGGGGCCTGTAGCAATTGCGGCTCTTCCTTAACCTAATGCTGTATTCATTCAGTATGATGGTCAGATTCAAAACAGGTGGGCAGTCAGCGACCACTCGGTGATGGGGTCATGACGAAGCGAGACTACTACGAAGTCTTGGAAGTTAGTCGCAATTCTAGCGATGGTGAGTTGAAGAAAGCATTCCGAAAATTAGCTCGGAAAAACCATCCAGACAAGAATCCAGATGATTCAGAAGCGGAAGGTCGTTTCAAGGAAATTCAAGAGGCCTACGCGGTCTTATCAAACCCTCAACAGCGCCGAAATTATGACACATTTGGGCATGAATCACCCGGTGGTAATCCATTTGGAAGTGGTGGTTTCCAAGGGGTAAATATCTCAATGGATGATTTGTTTAGCGGTGGATTTGATTCTGTCTTTTCACAATTTTTTGGTAGTGGTGGGACGAGTGGTCGCCGTTCTTCAAGAGGCAATGATGTTCTAATCAGGCACTCTATTGACATGGAGATGGCGATGTTAGGCGGCGAGACTGAATTAGAAGCGAAACTTCTCGTGATTTGTGACACATGCAACGGTCGAGCAGCAGCAAGTCCAGAAGGAGTCAAGACTTGTGGTACATGTTCTGGTCAAGGCCAAGTAACACAAAATCGTAAGATAGGCCCATTTATTCAACAAATGGTTACTGATTGTCCTGAATGTAATGGCACGGGGAGAAAAATTACTGACCCATGTAGCGATTGTCGCGGTCAAGGTAGAGAGAAGAAAAAACAAACTATTCGTTTTGGGATTCCTGCTGGTATTTCTGATGGCACTCGCATGAGAATGGGTGGCAGAGGGGAGCCAATTCGAGGAGGGGGTGGTAGACCTGGTGACCTATATATCCAAGTTCATATCGAAGACCATGACTGGTACGAGAGGGATGGTACCGACCTTCTGATGGCTCTGCCATTAGGCTATCCTGAATTACTTCTTGGTACATCAGTATCACTGCCACACATTGATGGAAAAGATATCTCAATTGATGTGCCAGCGGGGTCAATTCCTGGTGACACCTTAGAAGTGAAAGGCCGAGGATTTCCTGGTTCACGTGGCCGTGGACGAGGTAATGTTACTGTGTTGTTGAAATTGTATGTCCCTTCTAAACTGTCAAAGAAAGTAAAAAAACAGATTGAGGGATTACGCGATGAAATCGGGATCGATTTAGAATCGGTAGAGGATTTAGTCCGCAAAGAAGCTAAATCAAGACGTCGTATCAGATGATGGTCACATCAATTACAAGCGACCTTATTCTTCTTCAGAGGATGTGAGCACTGCTTTTGTTGGGACGGCGGCAACCGGTTTGCCACCGACCAATCCCGATAGAATCAAATCAAATCCTTCAGCATCGCCTTCCATATCAATTCGTAGGAAACGATTTGTCTTGGCATTCAAATCCCCGAGGAAAACTTCGTCACCATCAAACAATGATTCAGGGGTGACTGATGTCACAACCCACTCAGCACCCTCAACAGCCTGAAATCTGATTGCAGCTAATGTCCACTCTTCAGATAGTAGTCTAAGACCCACTGTGACTGAACGTGCACCCTCGTTTGCGGTCAATCCCCACACAATCAAATCAAGCGATTCAGTAGTATGGCGTGTAAGTGGTTCTCCCCATTCCATGACCAATGCGTCCCAGTCTGTATCTGCGAGGGATTCAAGCGCGTGCAGTAGTGCATTGGGGTCCATCACATTATTTGGGTCAGCAGCAATCAATCGCTCTCGCAGGCGATTCAACCTGCGCTTTTCATGTGCTTCAATTTCCAATACTCCACCAGACGTCAATCGCCAGTAAATCACCACCAACATCGGTGATAATAACACAAATCCGATAAGGATGTAAAATGTTCCAACTTCATCGGAATAATCAATCCAATTTCCATCAATTGGTTCAACCCCTTCAGGAGTTATCCAAGCCCAATTAACTGTGTACTCTACTTCGTTACTGATATTCGACTCGACTACCAAAAGGTGACGCCCATGAGGTAAGTCAAGCGTTGTAGTCGCTTGCTGGCCTTGCATTTCTGTCAGATTCCAAGAAACAGTAGTCCATGCGTTGTATGCTGTAGTGTTGAGTTGTACCAGTTTGAGAACACAAGTACCAGGGTCAGATTCAATGGTAGCAGTCAATAAACTTCGATATGGGTGGCCTATTTCTCTCTCAATGAGATATACATCTCGAATATCTGTACCACCAATAGTACCACTAGTATAACCAGATTCAGATTGCATAATCATCCAGTCTAAGGTATCTGCTTCGCCGTTTGGCTGGCTATCAGATGCGTCTCCAGGAGTAGCACCATCATTCGGCCCAAGAGATGTAATTGTCAGAGTCCAAATTAGTGGTTCACTAGCGTTGGTAAAAGTGATTGCCGCTGCATCTGCACCGGTTGGAACTGTAAATTGTATACTCCCACTGAGGTTTGATTCATTATGGACAATGTTCCAAGTGCCACTCCTCGCTTGAAAGTAGATATCTGCAGCACTAGTTAAAGTCCAATCAACGTTGAATATACTGCGTGAGCCAGCTTCTAATCGGATTGTATCCCCTCCAGCATCATTGGTGGTGAGATGACCTGATGTAGTGCCATCAGGGAAGGTAGGAGCAACCCAAGGCTCAGATGCGGTTTCCCCAAACGATGTTTCAAGTTCTGCTGAATGGCTTGCGAACCGTAGTGAATACAGTCCTGCCTGACTGCTAGCAGAGTATGCCATAACCCAAATTTCATCATTTGACACTTCAACAAGCAATCTCGGGGCGGGATTTGTTGAGCCGGCCATGAATTGTTGTTGAGAAATCAGTTGTAGGTCGTCAACACTACGGCTCCAGATTTCAATAAAAATATCACTAGAAAAGGCCGAGAATTCGATTTCAATGACATCATCCTCACTCGCATTGAGCTGAAAGGCATCAGAATCTTCAGCGGAATCAATAGTGCCATTCCACCAGACCGCGGAATCATCTATTGTGTTGCGTTCAATTTCTCCACAATCGCTGAGTGAGTCACAGCCAGCCATCTCAATAAGACGCCATCCGGCAGTGTTCTCCCCAGGGTTGGGTATTTGTGAGGGGGTATCAATAAATTCTCCACTTGCAAGGTCAAAGAAGATCCGAGAAACGAGCAATGCTTGGTTAGTTAAGCCGTCACGATTAATTTGAATAGTTGTTAGCCCAGCACTCAGATTTCCACTTAGTTCTAGGTGGAATCGGCCAGAGGTGCTGAATTCAGACCCCGAAGAGTCTGTTACTGTTAGATTCAAGTCTTCACAATTGCTTTCAGATGGACAATCAACTGAAATCCAAAAAGGACTCTGACGAACATTTAATGTCTCACTCCAAACCGTCTCGCCTTCCACTAGTTCAACGTTTGAGGCGAGGTCCGGCAATACATTTGAAGGCAATTCTGAGGGGGTTGGGATGCTTGTAAGTAGCATCACAATCGCGAGTGCGCATGCGGCAATTAGGCGGCTCACATCTACTTGGCGCGCCCCTCGGCATTTAGAATCATTCAATTATAGCGCATAGGTGGCGCCCTTCGTGACTGATTCCACGCTGGGCCGCACGGTGGCCGAAAGATTGCGTCATGCGCGCATGATTTCTCTAGGTGATCGTAAGGCGCCGTTATGCATCACCCCGGCCTTAATCGGCACTAGAAACGACGAATCTCAACTTAGTATCAGCACTAATTTGATGCCATTTGTGGTTGATTATGATAGCAGTTCGCTGCCTGCAACTATGACGATAACAGGAAGAGGCGCAATGGCGATGCCATTTGACAATGACTCCCCTCAATGGGTATGTCAAATGAACCATGTTTTACCACCTTCTTTGGAAGATTCTGACACCGGAGTTAGAGGGCGCTCAAATGGTGGTCTAATCTCTTTGTCATGGCAAACATTGAGACATGATTCAGAGTTGATGGATTTACCAGAACAACCAGAAATCATTGCTCTGGTGGATGCTCTTCAATTAGCCAATCATCCAGGCAAGTTGGTTTCTGCTTTGGCAGTTCTCAGAACCCATTTCCCTTCGTCTCTGTTATGGTGTCCTGGTTTGGGCGGTCCAGATAACCTTGCCCTTCTTACTTGGTTTGGAGTTGATTTGCACGATTTCACACGCTCTAGGCAAGCAGAATCATTGGATTTTTTGCTTACTTCGGATGGGGCAAGAAGGCCGGCTGAAGAATATGATGAAGACTCTGACATTGGAGCGCAGTATAATGAATGGAAGCGTGAGATTTCCGCGGTAAAATATGCAATTAAAAATGGTAGTCTGCGTCAATTAGTGGAAAAGCGTTCTTTAAATTCACCGAAACTGGTTGAGCATCTTAGATATCATGACCGATTGATGCGTGAGCAACTTAGTGATGAAGGTGAGTTTTCGATTAATGGTGTACCATTACGTCGATTTGTAAAATACGGGATGAAATGGCGTTGTCACAGCCCAGTTAGTCGCCAAGACCCTCTCATCGCTGATTGGATCAAAAGGATATCTTCTGATTACCGTGCTCCTACAGAGCAAGCCGAAGTTCTAGTTCTGCTTCCATGCAGTGCTCGAAAGCCATACTCAATGTCACAATCACACAGACGCTTCCGAGGTTCACTTCGTCACCGTCCACTCCACGAAGTCATAGTGACTTCACCATTAGGACTAGTTCCTCGTGAACTTGAGGAATTGTGGCCGGCTTCTCACTACGATATTCCGGTCACCGGAGAATGGGACGGCGAAGAATTAGAGATGATTCACAAATGCGTGAAATCACTTGTTTCTAACAACGGCTACAAGATGCTAATCAACCATAGTGGGATTGACTTTGACAGTGATGAAATCGGCGTTGAAATTATTGATACTAGACAAGGTGAGGGCGCTGGCTCGCATGACGCCCTTCAGAGACTCAAGGAAGCATCAGAGGATGCTGCTAAGAAATACCACCCTGATTATCGTATGAATGAAAAGCAACATTTGCTCATTAAAATGAGAAGCATTTCTCGCTGGCTACACAATAATGATGACTGGCTCGAAAACGCTCATGTTGGTGGAAAACCTCCACGTTGGAAGATTCTTGAAGGGAAACAGCAGTTAGCAATGTGGCATCCTCAAGATGGAAGATTCGCATTTCCAAAGGGGACTTTACCCAACTTAGCAAAGTGTGGTACTCTATCAGAAGTCCATTTAGAGGATGGTCCGAAACTTGAAGGCGATATTTTCTCACCAATGGTTAACAAGGTCATAGGTGACATTAGGGTAGGCGATGAAGTGTTGCTTTTCCGAGCAGGGAATCTCCTTGGTAGCGCTCGTAGTGTGACTGCCAAGTGGGAGTATTTTGGTGGCCCTGGCAGGGTTGCAAAGACCAAACACAGGCTGTAAAGCCTCTCATAGAGAGGCGGAGCGGTTATGAATGGGGAGTAGGTCGGCGGCTCGCTCAAGGTGTTATCATGGGACGAATGCACAGTGGTGGAAAGGGTCGTTCGGGCTCAACCCGTCCAAATGTTAGTGACTTACCAGAGTGGTCTGAACAAGACACTTCAAGGGTTGAGTCACTCATTATTGAATTAAATGAAGAGGGTAACTCTAACGCTATGATTGGCACGATACTTCGTGACCAACACTCAGTCCCTAGTGTGAAACTCCTACTCGGTAAGACAGTCGGCGGAGTTCTCGCAGAAGCTGGAAAGACTCGCGAGGTCCCTGAAGAATTGATGAACATGATGCGTAAGGCTCAAGGTATCATTGACCATTTAGACCACAATCGCAAAGATTTGCACAACAACCGTCAACTCAATCTTGTAGAATCAAAGATTCGGCGCTCGGCTCGCTATTTCAAGTCAAATGGCAAATTGGATACTGATTGGAATTACAAGCGTGACCAACTACGCCTAATGGTAGAATAGGCCTCAACTTACTTTGTAGGTTCGATTGTTTACCACTATTGGTAGGTATCACTCAATTATCTTAAGCCATTTTTTGTGAGTGGTTTTTTGGCAGTTGACATTGTCGGGCGGCCATGCGCTCATTATTGGAGTTGGAGGCATTTGCTACAATTGCCAATAATCTCCAAGCGTCTGCTACTTCAATTAGTCAATTAGATTCTATTACACTGATTATTCCCCCATCACCTGAAGGGGCAGTTAGTTCGGCTTTCTTAGAGGCGGCATTGTTAGATGCAGAAATCCCCTATCACCGCTGTTTTTCCCCTCGTACTGTAAATCCTCCTTCAATTGAGGTGAAAGATGGTGATGCATTGGACAAACCTCCTACACAAGATTCCAATCAAATGGTCATCACCCCACTCTTCGCGACGGGAGTGAGAGGGCATGAGGGTGCGGCCCACAGAGGGATTCTCTCTTCAGTTGCTCAAGCAGCAGCATTGGCAGAATTAATTGCACCTGATGGCAAAAGGTTGCGCGCCCTTAGGCCTTGGTTACTAGCTGGGAATTGGTGGGCAGGGGCGCTTGACAAAGGGTATGATCCAGTGTATAGCGCCCTTCGCGACCATTTACATCAGGAGGGTTCGGTTAGAGTGGTGCCTATTCCTGAGATAGAAAACCCAGATATGTCTGGGCTAAAACAGGTTGACCTAGAATCGGAGGCAAGTACCCGTGAAACATGGTCTGCTCTAGATGTAGATGGCAAGGCAAACGCACTAAGCACACTTATCCTACCACAGGTGTTGAGTGAAAAACCCTCTACTGCAAGGCTTGAAGAGTTAGTTTGGCACCGTATTAAATTGTCAGATTCCGACAGCGATTTACACACTAGGATGGTTGCCGCACGCGCAATGTGGGACGGGACTCCGAAAGCCGCATCAGATTTGATTGACGCTATATTGTCTAAAGCAGTTTAACTTCAAAACTAGTAATTCAGAGATTACGAGATTTTTAGACGTGTATCACAGGCGTCACATCGCACCCTAGCCGGCCTCTTCATGGTCTTTACAGCAATAGATTCAGCGCACACGGGGCATCTAATAACAGGGATTTTAACTCGCTTCTTACGGCTTCCCCGACTTGGCATTATCGTGATATAAGCGGCTTCATCAGCCAATGAGTCATCTAAACTAATTTTTGGAGTTACAACAGCAACAGCCAACATCATTACACCAGCGACGCCCAAAGCAACGAGCATGAAGGCTAGAGGCAAAGCGAAGAAGTATGAATACCCCCACACAACGGCGAAAAGTACTGATGTCAACCAGAAACCAACTCTTGGTTTGTCTTTGGTCAATTTACGAGCTAAAAAGGTGAAGCCAACAAACATTGCAAATGATTGTAAAAGGGTGAGAATTGGGGAGTGAGTCAAACTTCCGATTACATACGCTACTCGATAATCTGACATTGCTTCTTCTCCTACTAAGGTAGTTTTTGAGACAGTCACAGTTTCTGTGTAAATGAATCGCTTGTGTGAGTAATCTATTCCACTTCCATCAACAGCTGAGGTTCCAACCATCATTGAAGTTCCCAAACGGGCTTCAATTGTTAACTCAGACCAAAATGGCGTTGCTGATGCTTGCGGTCTGACAAAATTATCGAAAAGAATGCTCTTTTCACCAACTTTGATATTTTCAAGTGATTCAATTGTTATCGTGATGGTTGAGTCGCTAAAGCCGTAATCTTCGTTTACATCAATGCTAACTGTTGGAGATGCAGCCGCTTCGATTGGCTCAACTCCAAGAAGCCGGCCAGAATCAAGCATTAATCCATCAAACATGAATTGTTTGAGGGAGGATGCTCTTCCAGATAGATAAGTCTCTAAGGCTTGAACTTCAGATGAATCAACTTGTTGATTGTTATGTGTTGCTTCGGTGGAAGAACTCCCCTGAACCTTTCTCCACTGCGATAGTGAGTCTAGAGATTCATTTCCTATGTTATCTAAGCCCCATCTCATCCATGTTGCCATAGGGCCTTCTAAGTCAATTTGAGTTGTCCTGCGAATGCGATCACCGTCTTGGATTTCAGCATCAATTTTGATACTTAATTTACTCCCACCGCTTCGAAGTGGTTCATCTGCCGGGAATATACCATATCCACTTCCGCTACCTCCTCCAAATGCTAACACATAGGAAAATCCACCACGGAATGGTTGGACCTGTGAATCTGAAACAGTTAATGAGAGATTGACTTCATAGACTCCATCTTGAGAAGAATCCGGCGCTTGCCAATTTAGGTATACTTGAGCGCCGTCATTATGCATTGTTGCAACTACGGTGTCAACAACCACTCCATCTATCTTGAATTCGGTTGTTGATTTTTCCCAAATGGCCGCGCCATAACCCGAGCGTAGTATTACTGGAATTTGAACAGAGTGTCCATTCACTACAGCCGGTTGCCAATCCATCTTTACTAGGGGAATACTAGCTTGAAGGTTTGATGCATATTCATCTGTCCCCCAAATAAATCTCACCCCTGCATCATCATCAGGGGAATTGAATATTAGGGTTTGAACGCTCAGGACTACAACAATCAACTCTCCACTAGATAGGATATTGCCTTGCTCATCAATGTCAATAGACACATCCACTGTGCCGAGGCCAGGGCTATAGGCGGGGTTGGTGTTTGAGGAGCCACTCCATGACTTACCACCTATTTTCACCTCGGCTGAGACATTTGCTTGAACGCCAGCGGCATTTATTACTTCATAATTTACCGATAGTGTCCAAGTTGAAATTGGATAACTTCCGCTCGTTGCCTGAGGAACTCTCCAGCGAGCGATTTCAGTCAGTTGGCTAACTGAAGATGTAACCCATACATCTTGTTCGGTAGTTAAATCAGCAGAGAATGGACTAAGTGTTCCTTTACCAGTTTCATCACCTTCACCCAGTAAATAGAAGTCAACTTCGACTGAGTCACAGCAGGTAATTTGTGCATCTACCTCGCCGATGAGATGGCTGTTCGGTAGAGCTGATAATAGCAGGGCTAAGAGGGCGAGAATTGTGGTTGTACGCTTCAGCATCCGCTTCCCCATTGTGCGTGGGTCCTCATTGGCTCTTTCAAGGCAACGGGTGATAGGGCCACCAAACAGCAAGTATTAGTGGTTAAGAATCGGTTGCGAAAGTAGTAAAATAGAATTCACGTGTTATAGTCCCTTAGCGTTTTTTCTTCATTTTCCAGTAATATTTTGCACTTGCTCTTCAAATCAGATATTCCAACAGATTCATGAACCTTGGTGCCCGCCTTGAATTTAGTGACCTATTATGGACGATGTGAAAGTCTCTGACTTGATTTTGACAGATGAGCATGAAGTAGTTGAGATGGATGCTTCTATTGCTGATGCTGCTGGAAGATTACTTGCTCTTGAGCGAGGTATATTGATTGTTCTTGGTGAAGATAAGAAGGTAAAAGGAATCGTGACACCCAATCAGGTTCTTTCTGCAATTTCAGATGGTGGAGATGCTATTGGTATGACTGTGGGTGAACACATGGATGCAGATGTAATGGAAGTTGACGAGAACGACAATGTTGACGACATCATGGTTCAGATGAATGAACGAAAGCCACATGCCGTTGTTGCTGTAGACGCTGATGGTCAGTTTGCGGGTTACTTTTCACCAGGTGATTACCGAGAGGCGCTTGCTCACATTGAAGCAAGGCCGGCAATCAAGCGTCTTGCTCAGCATGAATAACGATGATACAATTCAAGAGTGAGTCCAAATCATTTGAGTCATGCTTGCTTCGCTGTCCCTTAGTTCCAAACGGGCAAAACCAATTCGTTCTAGTTGGATAATGGTTCCAGCAGGGTAAGAATTCTTTTCAAGCAGGCCTTCTATTTCACCAAGTTGCTCTCCTTTCTCATCTGGTCTGAGTAATATGCAATTAGTCACCATGTCCTCAGTTAACCAGTGAATAATCGGGCGCTCGTCCGAGCGCGCCATAGCGGTGATTTTCCCTCCTTTGTTTTGACTAATTTCAACATCAGCGAAGTCTTTCAGGCGGATTCTTCCATCGGTGGCAAGGGCAATATCAAAATCCTCTTTTTCAATATACACTTGCAATTCACAATCACTAGGGACTCCCCAACTTCGTACACCCATTTCTTTTTCTAAAGGATGACAAGGAATATCAATTGTATCCGGCAATTCGATTCCGTCACAGTTCAATGCTAACATAACTGGGTTTTGTATGAATGAGAGTCTAGGAGTTGAAGAATCAATTTCAGTTGAATTATGTGAAATCAATGTTGCTAAAGGTACAGAGATGTCCTTTTGGGTCAAACTCAATTCAATCCAAAATTTCCTCATTGCTGCAGCAGAAAATCCACGCCTACGCAGCGCTCGTACAGTTGGAAGACGTGGGTCATCCCAGCCATTATAATCTCCATTTTCAATATCGACCTTCATTTGTGAGGTTGAAAAACCACCAAATTCGTGAACCTTAACACGCCCCCAGTAGAGCGTTTCTGGATAATCCCAACCAGCCATTTCGTAGAGTAATTTTTGTTTCCTCGTTGAGTCCATTAGGTCCTTGCCACGAATAATGTGAGTTACTTCTTGAATGTGGTCCTCAACTGCGCTTTGGAAATCTAAAAGCGGCCAAACCCGATATTTTTCACCTACTTTTGGATGAGGAGCTCTCTGAATTCTTAACGCCGGCCAATCTCGTAGTGCTGGGTTCTTGTGATCCATCCCAGTTCTGACTCGAACTACGGCATCACCTTCGTTGAGCCCTCCTTCAGGGTCGTTCATTTGATTCCACAAATCACTATTCTTGAGAGCGCTATTAGCGCGGCATGGACATTCTTGTTGGTCAATTCTAAGTTGCTTGAAATCATCTGCTGGGCATGTGCAGACATACATGTAATCATCATCAATGAATTGTTTTGCGTGGGCCATGTATTCAGGCATCCTCTCTGAGGCCTCTAGAATAATGTCAGGCTTTCTCCCTGCTAACCAAGTGAAATCTTCTTTAATCCAGTCATAGGCTTTCAAATCTGGGCGTTTTATTTTAGTGTCTGTATCATCGAACCTAAGAATCATTTTCCCGTCATACATTTCCGCATACTGAGAATTGATGATGACGCCTCGGCTATGGCCTAGGGTTAGTGGCCCATTTGGATTGGGGGCGAAGCGTAAAATCACATCACCTTTGACAGCATTGGATAATTCAGGCAGACCTTCTCGGCGTTCTTTTACCCGCTTTTCAAGAGCGTCAGGCGCTTCAATTTCCAACACCGCTTTGACTGCTTCAGCACCTTCATCATGCCACAATTGATTTGCTTCCTCAATTGCTGGGCCAAGCACACCAAACAGATGCTTTGCGTGCTGGCGAAGTTCCGCTACTTCGCCAAGAATTCTACCTTGAACAGAAGCGGCTTGTCCTTTGCCATCATATTCAAGGGCATTTTGCATCGCATATTTGCGAATTAAGCGAATTGTGTCCTCATCGGGAATCCAATCGCTCATGACCTGTCGGCCTTGGCTACACCTCTTGAGCATATCCGGCCAATTTGCCCCTACAGGCTCAATAATCTAACAGATTACGCTCTTTGAACAAAGGCGTTCCACGCGGCCTAGTAGGTATTGGCGAGGTGTGAGAATCTTTCCAGACATTTTGTGTGGTTTTCCATTTCCATCGTAACATCTTATGAGGTGATGTACCACTAACTAATTGGGGTAATATCTCCCGAGTGTATGGGTCGGAAGGGTAACCCGAGCCAAACGGTATTGACTCCTCTTCCTTTAATTTTTCAATGAAGGTGTCTCTTACTTGTTTTGCTATGATTGATGCAGCGCCGACTACCAAATGTATAGCATCAGCACCATGCTCACTGGTAATTTCCCAGTTTTCCCACGGCCAACCATGTAGTCTAGCTCCAATGTTGTCACCAAACCGTTGTTCATTAACATCACAAGCATCAAGATGTAGAATCCCTCCTTTTTCGCCATTTGAAGGTAGGATTTGGTTAGCAACATGAGCAAACATTTCAACTTCTAAGTCGTTAAGTGACCTAGATTCCATCCAGTTATCAATGTGGTATGGCATGGCATTTAGAACTTCAATACGCCAGCCTCTATGTTGTGATTGTTCATACAACCAGTCGTAGCATTCCGACCTCCGCTCAGGTGATAATTTCTTAGAATCATCAATTCCTTGTTGCTCAAGTAATGAAATATCTGATTGGAATGGTAAATATTTATTTGAATTTGGTTCATTATAATAAATATATTTATTTTAAAATGTAAATATATTTAAAATGTAAATATATATATATATATATAAATGATACAAATTATAGGTGAAATAGGAATTAACCATAATGGCTCT
>CAXEOD010000020.1:0-21835 GCA_963997805.1 uncultured Candidatus Poseidoniales archaeon | reverse complement strand
CTCAGTCTCGTACATCCAAAGTAATTCACCTGAACTAGCGTTGTGCGCTGTTATGTTACCACTTGTCCAACCGTTGATTAGCATATCTTTTTGCCAAATATGGATTGGTGGTGAAATCTCAAATCCAGAACGTGATTGATTGTGCTCATAGCGCCAAATCTGCTCACCTGTGTAAGTATTGAAGGCGTAAATCCCCGGCCCTTTTCCATCATCCCAAGGGCCACCTGGGCTGTCACTTCTACCACCTACTTTGACATACATCATGTCGTCCAATACTAAAGGAGCAGTGGAGACGTACCCCGATTCCAAGTCTTTTGTCCATTGCAATGGTGGCAATTCCCATGTTACATTTTCAGGGTCTACTGTATGGCCAAGGCTTACAGTCGCTGGCACCACCAAGAGGCTGAAAAACAGAAGAAAAGTCACAAATTTTGTTGAAGGCATAATCTCGCCTCATTGTAATTTCATGATGGCTGCTTTCAAGGCGTCACTGACTGCTTTACCATCAGCGCCACCGCCTAATTCTTTGAGCACTATTCCCATGAGTGGGCCCATAGCACCCATACCTCGCTCGGCAACGAAATCCGCTTTTTCAGCAATGATTCTAGCAACTACTTCCTCAACAGCGCTACTATCAGCAGGCACTACACCTAACTCTTCGGCCCGCTTCTCTAGGGCGGAACGAATCGCATCTGCATCACCTTGTTGTGAGTGCCAATCACCACTAGTCATCATTCTTGCAGCCAGAGGAATCAATCCATCCCTCGTGACGCCTCCAGCCTCACGCATCTCTAAACAGAATCCGAGTAAAGCAAGTGACACGTTGTCAACACTTGGCGCCCCAGTTAATTCCGCAATTTCCTCTTGAGCACGGTCAAGCAATAACGTCCCCCAAGCCTTGTCTGGAAGCCCCGCTAATCCAGCCATCAAGTTACCATCTCTACCGGCATGGAAGTCATCGTCTGCTTCACGACCAAGTAATGCATCAACTTGGTTCTCTGAAAGGTCACACAGAGCTAGTTTCCCCCTTCTTTCCCCTTGAGTAAGAGGTAAGTTTGAAGCGATTTCATCCCATTTTTCTTGCCCGATTGGAACCACTTGAATATCAGTTTCAGGATACATTCTAGCACTTCCCGGTAAAGGCCTCATCGCCGAGGTTGTACCATCTTCTGGTGCTCCTTTCTTGATGACTACATTTCGAACCTCTTGCTGAGTCCTGTGAAATGACTTCCGAGCCCGATTAATGACAGATTCAAGGGCTAATTCAGCTTGCCATTTTGGTGCAACACATAGAACAAAAGCATCTGATTCATTCAGTTCAAGACTAGATTTAGCGCCATCAACTTCTGCTTGCTCAATGCCATATGCTGGTAATTCATCCGAATGAAAGATTCCACGTACACCAGCAAGTTTTGCCGCTGCCGCCAACTCTCTACCAAGCCGCGGCATTTGTGCCCCATTGGAATCGAGTTGTTTACTGCCTATTCTGCCATCAAAATTAGCCAATTTTACTGCTAAAACTTTTGCACCATCTGCTAACGAGTCGGCAACCATTTTTGATTGGCAATTGCTAAACAAATCCGTGATATCTGCTATATCACATGGCAATAATTCTTCCACTGATTTAGCAACATCTTCCTCGGTTACCTGATCATCATCGTCTCGGTTTGGAGGCATTAGCGGCTGACCGATTTCAGACCGCATTTCATTTGCCAGCCGATAGAAGTGAAGTTGTCTAGCCATCTCTAATTCTATGATTTTTGGAATCCAATCTAAATCTTGACAGCCCTTAATTTCAACTCGGTCACCACAGGCTATTGAAACATTTAGGTCTTGACGAATGGTACCCAATCCGCGGCGGACTCTACGAGTATCCCGAAGTAATTGGCCGAGTGCTTTACTGGTTTCTTGAGCATGTATTGGGGACAATATTTCCGGCTCCGTAGCTATCTCTATCAGTGGCACTCCAAGCCTATCAAGGGTGTAAGTCACCACTTCCCCCCCACTTCCACTCACTGTATCCAACTTACGTGCAGAATCCTCCTCTATGGTTAGAAGTGAGATTCCGACAGGTGCTGTATTTGTCTGTACGGCACCACCTGTAGCAATCAGTGTGGTTCGTTGGAATCCACTAGTATTGGAGCCATCAACGACCGTTTTCCTCATTGCTTGCATGACTGCAACAGGATTCATATTCATCATCGCTGAAACCGTCAAAGCAACCTCAACTGCGTCCTTATCATGGCTGAGAGGAGGTGCTTCATCGAGTTCGATTAATCCAGCATTTGGTGATTTGACATAGGTGAAAGAACGATTTCTACGAGCCTCAAAGCGAGCAGCAACATCGACCACGCCACCTTCACCTTGTGCTGCTCTAAGACGTCGGTGTGCCCTTGGCCACGATTCCGGAATCGTGTCAATTGTGTAATCGTAAAGGATTCCTGGTTGGCGTGAATGCAACTTCCCAGTTGCAAGTTGTTGATGGATTTCGATTCCACACATGAAACCAAGAGATTCAGGGTCTAAGGACCCTGCATCAGCGATATCCCCTACCGGCTCCCCGCTTGCCATCAATAACCCGGAGAGGCCTATGGCTCATAGCAGAACCGGCTCATCTACTTTAGAAATTTAATGTGTTGTTCAATTAAACAAAACTCCAACGACCCGTCGTTTTTGAATAGATGGTGTTTCTGAGGGATAATTGTTGGAGGGCACTTTCAACCTCATATTCATCATATTCTGGGGCCATTTCATTGAAGATATCTCCGACCTGAATATCAACATCTTTCTTACCTCCGGACAGTTTTTTCATGACTTCTAAAGTAACTTGTTCAGCAGACCTCTTTTTGGCTGAGCGCCCAGTATTGATCATACCTTCATCAAAGTCATCACCCATCAACTCGTAACGCCACATTCTAAACATCGCCAATGCTTCCTTGGTATCCTCAAGAGTTGCTTTTGGTGAAAGGCGCATTCTTGCGTTAGCCTCAGCTAACCTGACCAAACCTTCGAGTGCTCTAGCAGTAATTGGAACGCTATTGTCATCATCAGAATCTTTCATTCTTGTATCTAGATAGAATTTAGTGATTTCTTCTTGCGCTTCGGTTGTTAACACCGGATGAATGGTTCGTTTTGCCCAAGCAATATATTTCTGAAACATCGAAATAGTCAACTGGTCTTCACCATTGTAACCCTTCTTCATGGTTGCTTCTTCATCTACCACCTTGGGATCAATTTCCCGGCCTTCTTCAATTAGTGCTTCACTGATGCCAGTACTTCGATTTGAGAGTATGTGTTCAGCAATTTGCATATCTTGTTCCTTAACAACATCATCTCGTAGTAACCAAATGATATCAAAGCGCGACATCAAGGCTGGAGGTAGGTCTACTTCCTCAAACATTGGTGAAATATCCAATCCTGCCTGTGACCTATGGCTGAATCTCCCAAGCCGAGGATTAGCAGCGGCCAACACAGCGCACCGTGTTCGCATAGTTGCATTAATTCCACCTTTTGAAATGTGTATTTTCTGCTGTTCCATAGCCTCGTGCATTTTTGACCTATCATCATTATTCATTTTGTCAAATTCATCAATAGCTGCAAGTCCTGAATCAGCAAGAACAAGAATCCCCGCCTCCAAAGAGAAGCGGCCATCGTTGAACGCGTCTCTAACCGCGGCAGCAGTTAACCCAGCGCCTGAAATACCACCACCAGATGCATATTTACCACGTGGAGAAATCTGCGACATATATGTCAATAACTGGCTTTTTGCTACACCTGGGTCACCCATCAGCAAAATGTGGATATCACCTCTTGCTCGAGTACCATCAGAATATCTTCGTGACACACCACTAAACAATTGCATCACTAATGAGCGCTTAACCATCTGTAATTTACCAGCTCCAAATATGGAAGGTGCAATACTGTTAGTCAGTAATTCATACAAGTCTGAACGATTACTAATTTCAATAATCTGCTTTTGCTCCTCTTCAGAAATTTCTATCTCGTTAAATGGTGTATTTTCAAGCTCAGCAGAAACTAATGAGTGGTAGATATTGAACATCGGGGTCTTACCACCCCTCGTCTTTTCACTACGAATAAAAGGAACTAGATTTGCTGTCACTCTCATTCCAGGGAGTAGGACATTTGCCAAATCTGCTTCTGCTAGAATAGTTGCTCGCGCTGGTTGGGCCCCTCCTGTGACATTTTCTGGTAATTCTTGAATCTCTATCCATTGGTTATCCACTAAAGTCACATTTTCATGGATTAACTCAAATCTAGTTCCATTCTTACCGCCAACACTTCGCCCACAACCTCCATCCAAAGAATCACACTGAACTGGCTCAATTAATTCTAATTCGTTCAGTTGTGGTACATCGGTGATATGTGTACAGATAACACAGCGGAATTGAGCATGGTAAATTCTAGGTTTCAATTCCGAAACTTTAGTGACTATTACTTCAGATGAAATTAGCATTCCAATCTCATCTGAGCCTACTTCACGCAAGGACTTCTTACAATCATGGGGTAACTCAATGATGCGTAAAGTGGGGTCAATGTCCCAACCACCCTCGGCGCACAGTGCTCTCAGCGATTCTGTAGCTGCTCGCAATATTGGTTTAGGGTACTCAATCAGCGATTGAGCAAAATTAGGATCCCAAGCCTGTATATCGCTAAAATTTATGACTAATCCAGACTGTTTTGGCCAACCACTCGCTAACACCTGAATCTCTCTAGCGTATTGCTCTTGCAACAAAGTTCGCCAACGAGCATTTGAGTCTTGGATGCCGACCATGTGTAAATCTCCCGCGCAGGACTCATCAGCGCTCGCGGACGGTATTTTAACAACGCGATTTCCCCCCCCTGTTTCCACTGGAAATCATAACTTAACTCTAGACTCGAAATTGCCTTTCAACAATTTCCACTGGAGAGAATCCAATTGAAATGGAGCAATGACCCCACTAACCAAAAAACGCCGCCAAGGACATTATGAGAGCAGCGAATCAACAGTAGCTCGTAACTCAGCCAAGCCAATTGGTTTTTGCAACATTATCCCTGGTGGTGGAACCCCTCCGGCCTCAAGGATATCCGCCTCGTCGTGACCACTCATCAACAGTACGGGCGCCTGAATCCCCAACCCCCTTACCTTGTGAGCAAGGTTCACTCCGTTCATCTCTGGAAGTGACATATCGGTAGCTAATAGAACGATATTTGGATTCTGTTTTATCTTTTCAAATGCTGACTCAGCATCTTCATGCGCTGAAACCTCAAAACCCATCCTAGAAAGGATGGTTTCGCCTAATTTACGGAGGGTTTCTTCATCCTCAACGAAGATAACAAGGCCGCGGCTCAACTGAACACCAATCTTACGGGGTCAGCGAATATCTATCAAACCCTCGCCCCTAGGGTAGGGTATGGAAAGGGGCGTGTGGGACCAAGACATGATTATCAGGCTTGACCCTGGTGAAGAAATTCATGCATCTATACAGGATATCATGGCAGAAATTGGTTACCATTCTGGAGCGATTACTAGTGGCATTGGCAGGGTGCGTAATGTCGATATTGGTTATTTGGCTGATGATGGAATATATCAGCGAAAATTTATTCAAGAATCGGTTGAATTATTGTCGTTACAAGGAAATATTGCTGAATTAGATGGCAAGCCTTTCACTCATATCCATGTGGTTGTCTCAGATGATGATCATGTTGTCCATGGCGGCCACTTGTTTTCAGCTGTTGTTGAAGTGACCGCTGAAATTCATGTCAGATTAATACCGATTAATGGGGAATTAGGCATCTCATTAACTAGATGTCATCTTGAAGGAAGTGATTTCAAACCGTTAAACTTCACATATTCTGGAAGGGAAGATTCGTGAGAGTTCTTTTCGCCCATGGATTCGAAGGAACCCCTGAAGGAAGCAAACCATCCTATATGCGAGATGAATTAGGCTGGGAAGTTGTCACCCCATCAATGTCTGAACTTGGTTGGACAATTGAACAAGAGACTGAGGTCCTGCTTCGGATAATTGACGAAGATGGCCCTTTCGACATTATCGCTGGCTCGTCAATGGGTGGTTTGGCCGCGGCCAACGCCTCCAACCTCCGTCCTGACGAAAAATTTTCACTGCTACTCATCGCTCCGGCCTTTGGATTAGGAGATTTATGGCGAGACGGAGCAAAATCAGAAGGTTTGGCGCAGTGGGAAAGAGATGGTAGCATTCCGTATTTCATGAATGGTTTAGGAATTGAAGTGACATTGGACTGGGAATTTTTCCTCTCCGCAGAACGTATGTCATGGCCAAAACTGAATCACCCAACTGTGATTCTGCATGGAAATCAAGATACAATTGTACCGATTGAGAACTCCCGCAAGGTTACTGAAGAAGACAAATTCGTTGTATCCCTAATTGAGATTGATGATAGCCATCGGATGCAAGAAGCATGTTTACGGTTCCAAGAGGCTGCGGAATTATTGGTTGAAAGTGACTCGGCGGTTTGAAAAACCGCCACCATCTCGACGATTCAATGAGTGACGGCGATGGGCTTGATTACGCTTCATCCGGAGTTGACATCGATTTGGAAGCCGCTTCGGTTGCGTCACTCATCGGAGCACTGTCAAAATCAGTTCGGAAGCCCGGCACCCCCGGTGCTCCGGTAGATTTACCCGGCGGATTTGGAGGCTTGGTTGAGTTTGGTGATAATCTGTTAGCATTAGCAACTGATGGTGTCGGTAGCAAGTTACAGATTGCCAACGAGTTAGGACAACTTGCTGGAGTCGGAATTGACTGCATGGCAATGAATGTCAATGACTTGTTATGCGTGGGTGCAGAACCAATCGCTTTTGTTGATTATGTTGCTATTCCAAAGCCAGACCCTGCCGTCCATGCAGCACTTGGTGCATCTCTCTCGAACGCCGCCGCCCGAGCGCGCGTGACGCTCGCAGGCGGGGAGACCGCATCTCTGCCAGGAATTGTCAAGGAACTCGACCTTTCTGGTACTGCTTTAGGCTGGTTGCCAAAAGATGAGGCGATTACCGGAGAAAATATGCAAGCTGGTGATGCACTCATCGGCCTGCCTTCATCAGGAATACATTCCAACGGTTTTTCCCTTGTACGCGCAGTATTGGAAAAAACTGGGGCTGACATCAGAAATCCAGCACCGTTCGATGTTGATGATGAACGAATTGAACGGTTCACAACCGGTGAAGTCACCTTGGGAGAAGTGTTACTGAATCCAACGCAAATTTACTGCGACCCTGTTTACGACCTAATCGCTGCTTGCCGTGAAGGTAAGGGGCCTTGTGATAGTAAGCAAATCAAGGGTATTGCCCACATTACTGGGGGAGGGCTGTCTAATCTACTGCGTCTTCATGATACTCTAGGATACCACATTTCCAACCCAATAGACACACTTCCTGAGTTTGACTGGATTGCTCAAATGGGTGGGGTGAATGAGCGCGAAATGGCACGCACTTTCAACCTCGGAATGGGAATGGTTGTCATCGTTGATGGTACGGCCTCTGAGGCTGTCACCACTTGGTTAGAATCCCGAATGAGTGGTTGCCAAATCGTTGGTGATGTTGTTGACCATGGACGCAAAGTGACTCATATCAATCCAAATATTTCGTTTGACCATTATTGATTCAATTAACGATATGGTTCACCATATTGGAACATGATTCTCCAAACATCAATCATTGCATCATATAATGATGGTTCTTTGGCATCTATATCTAACTTGAAATTTGTATAATCAATTTCATAGGTTTGCTCTGCAATTATTCTTGCCACTACAGTATGAGATATTTCAGCACGCCATGGATAATCTGCAGTCACCATATTGATTAATTTTGCATCAGGGAATAATGACTCAAAATGTTCAGGATTTCTTCCTCTAACAAGTAATATCCCCGGCTTGTCTTTATGTTGTACTATGCTAAAAAATCCACCTTTTAGAAATATCCACATTCAAGCCCACCCCATTGAGTTCATTTCTGAAGACCATGCATCATTCTGTAAAATTGATTCATCAAATTCGATTTCTGGTAACGTGGTTTCAGATACTTCTGGATTGCTGAGGAAGTGTCTTGATGCAAATAAGAGGATTCTACTAATATCTCCCCACTCTGATTTCTGTTGTCTTTTGCTTTCCACCCATAGCATTATTTCATGCAACGTACTTTCAACAATAGGATTTCCTTGTAACCAATCTGCGAGTCTTTCACAGCGTTGGCATGATTTGTGCAATCCAGCATCATATACAATGGAACTGCCGTCTTTAGACCTGCAAGGCCCGCACGCTCGCCCGCGCACCCAATCTGCAAGTGCTTCGTAGTCATATTCACTAGTTTTTCTATTCTTTTCATCTTTCATTACATTCACCCTTTCTAATCTAATTGATTGGGAATCTCGGGGATTGTGGGAAAACAAGGAGGACGGAGCGGAGCCCTTTACCGTTCATGGAAACAACCTTGTTATTACTTGGCAAACCCACAAGAATCCAACGATATAAAAAGGATACACGAGTGTAAATTTACTCGGTGATGCTATCTCAAACATATCCCTTTCTGTTGATATATAAGGAAACGACTTCAGTAGTGCATACGATGGGGGTTTAGTTTAGGTCTAGTATAGGGTTTAGTCTAGGCTACGCTGATTCAAAAATAGTGACTCATTGAAAAAGAGTCGGGAATAATCTGATTTTATGGCGGAGCCTGTCAATGTTTGTCGATGCTGTCGCGGATCCCTACATGAGCTGGATAATAATCCGCTATGCAAGGTCTGTTCACCTTGGAATGATGCCAAGGAATTGTTGCTTCTCTCCACTCCTCCGTGGCAGAATTACATGCAACAACATCAAACTGAACTACTCAAACAAACCACATATTGGTTGCAAGAAGATAGGCGTATCATCTCTTACATGCCTTACAATCGTGGTTGGGCTGAACTATTGCGCAAACTTACCGGAAACATACACATCTTATCTGTTGACATACAGATTGAGTTTCATCGTGATTATGATTCATACTTGGCAGTGTTTGAGAAATTAGCCGCCCGCGGTTCTCGTCTCTTCCCTAAATTGGAGGGCGGCGAAATTGATGATAACGAAATTACAGTTAGATTCAACGGACATGAAGTTAGGACTTTAGGACAAGCAATAATTGTTGATGGGGCCAAAATTGAACGCGGTCCTGGAACCTTGTTATTCATGATGATGATAGAGAATAGAGTAGAATCTGTAGCTCTGAGATTTCTCAATCTTTTCCACCAAATTGAAGGTACAGGCCAAATCCATGCCAACAGCAATGAACAACTTAGCCGAGATGTTCTCAGAGATGGCCGATTCAATCCTTATGGAGCGGCTGACTCACCACAAACAAAATCAAGAAAAAAGAAGAATGCCCCACCGCCACTTTGTGATTGGAATCATGAAACATACCTACTAGGCATTGAATTGGGAATTAGTGGAAGACACGTCATACCACTTCCAACTCAGCCATCACTTTTAGAGCGATTTCTAACTATCTGGGGAGGTCGCCCTTCAACCCTCGTTTCAGACCGATTACGGGCCGCTACAAGACACCTCACAAAGATTGTTGGCCTCCATTCAGAAGATGCCAGAATAACCCCTCTTGAGAGGTCTTTTTCGCTGTACCGCTCCATAATTGACGGAAACCCTAATGTTGAGGTAATAGATAATGGATTGGTGGTAAAAGGTGGCTTGAATATACTGTGGAGAATCACTCCAGGAAGAGGGGCTCACAATGCCCCTTACCTTATCCAAACGATGGCCCCTAACAAAGTCGGCTTGGGTCAACCAATCTGCATGTTTGACGATGCTGAACTTCCTTTAGGAGACAGGTTATGTTCAGTTGTTCTTGGATTATTAAATGACGACAAAATAATCCATCAATTTGACCAAATTAAGTATGCAGTTCACCAATACAAAATTGTAAATGCAAGGGACCATATCACGACCGCACTTGGTGATTTGTTCCCCTGAACAATGAAATCTCAACTTCTCAAATTTGCTATTACCTCCGAAGTGCACTTGAATAACGGCTCTCAGGGCTGGTTGATGGATGAACAGTGGCCTGAGGGCTGGCCGGGTGAATTGGTGTTGGAGGGGCGTACCCATTTTCATCTTCCAACTAACCTTTCAGAGGGTGAGGCAAACCGCGCCGGACCTGGTGTAAAGGGGGAGCGAGCAGTATTCCATAACCACGCAATGTCAGGCAACCGCACGAGGACCGTTTTGGTGATGGCTCACGAGATGAATGAGGGCATTCTCAATGGAGATAAACCAGTTCGGATGCTTGATTCATTGGCTGCGAGTGGAATTCGCAGTCACCGTATATGCCACGAGCTGCCATCTGAAATGGTATCTAGACTGCAACTTTGGATGTGTGATATGGATGAGAATGCAATTTCTTGGTTGGAAGCGAACTACAAGCACAACCCTGCTGCTGAAATTGGTGAATTCAAGCCTGTTTGCGGTGACGCAAGACAGGTGGCGCTTTCACGTGGTTGGCAATGGGTAGATATTGACCCATTTGGCTCACCAATTCCATTTCTTGATTCGGTGATGCAATCACTCGCAAGGAAGGCAGTTTTGGAAGTTACAGCAACAGACGTTGCTGCACTAACTGGGTCTTCGCCAGCACCACTGATGCGACGATATGGTGCGCGTGCGAGATTAGATGAAATCGCACATGACACCGGATTGAGAATTCTCCTCGCTTCTGTTGCAAGGTGCGCGGCTCGTCATGACAAAGTCATTGAGCCGCTGATTTCAACTTGGGATAGTCACCACTTAAGGGTAAGTGTTAGAGTAAGAAAATCACTAGATTCTGCAAGTATAGTTGAGCAAAATTTGGGTTGGAGAATTGCGAATCCAAGTGATATAGAGGCTGGAGAAAACGCTGGACATGGCCACATATTGGTACCACTTGACACCGTAGTAGATAAAACTGACAAGAGAATTTCAGGACCGCTTTGGACTGGGCAAATAGGGGATGCTGAAGTGATGGCTTCAATGACCGAGGAAAGGGCTCTTGAGTTATGCGGACCTACTGAAAAAATATGTGATGATGAAAGTGAGTTACGCCTCCGTAGACGGGCAATTGCTCGCTCTGTACGCCATTTGGCTGGGGAATCTTTAGCAATTCATTCAGGAAATCTTGTAGTTGTAGATTCATTAGCAAGCCGACTACAACTACCTGCACCTCCGTCTCCAACTAAGTTAGCAGAAGCGTTGGTTGCAATGGGTCATTGCGCAGCGGTTGCGGCTTATGGTAAACCAGCTATTCGTACCGATGCACCATGGGATTCTATTCTCAGTGCGTTAAAGTCCGTTTGAATCAACCACCGATGTGAGACATCTCAACGGGTAACAGAATTCGCCCCTCTATCTGTATCCCACTACGCAATTCAGAATACCTGTCACTGCGATTTACCCAAACTGAACGCACTAGGTCTTGAATCTCACTACTAGAGGCTCCAGAACGCAAATATGGTTTGAGGTCAAATCCATCTTCAGCAAATAGACAATTGTAAAATTTTCCTTCTGACGAAATCCGACCACGACTGCAATCGCCGCAAAAAGGTTCGGAAATTGATGTAATAAAGCCTACTTTATCGCCCTCACTAGTCTGCCATAACTTTGCAACATGACTTGCATCTTTTGGTGGAATCGCACTCAAATCTACCTTTTCAAGAAGTATTTCACGGATCTCTTGGGCTGTGATAACCTCCTCAATTCGCCAGGAATTTGACGAACCTACGTCCATGAATTCGATAAAGCGAACTATCACACCAGTGCCGCGGAAATATTCCACTAGGTCTTGAATTGCATGCTCGTTGACTCCACGTCGTACTACGGTGTTCACTTTTACTGGTGTTAACCCCGCGGCGATGGCAGCATCAATACCTGCTAATACTACACTTACATCGACACCACTATCCGTCATTTTTTGGAATGTTTCGTTATCTAACGCATCCAAACTCACGGTAACACGGTCTAAACCAGCATCAGCTAGCGCTTCTGCCTGATTCTCTAACAACACACCGTTAGTTGTAACAGCCACTTCAACATCATGTGCAGAAATTTTCTCAACTAATTTAACAAAATCTCGGCGAAGAAGGGGTTCACCACCAGTCAAACGTACTTTTTCAATTCCTAATGGGATGAGGGAAGCCACTAGGTGGTCTATCTCCTCAAACGAGAGTATCTCCTCTCGCGCAAGGTAGGGATAGTCTTCACCGAACACTTCGCGTGGCATACAATAAGGACAACGGAAATTGCATCGGTCGGTCACAGAAATGCGTAAGTCGCGTAAAGGCCGACCAAGAGCGTCCCTAACCATGAAACTCTGTTGTAGGTTAACCACTGAAAAGGTTGCCACGATTGTTTAGTGTGTTTGGTATACAAAGGTAAACGTCGGCATAAGTTCGGGGTGGCCCCTTAATTTGTATATATGTGATGCAAGCAAACAGATATGATATGGGACAAAAACCCAACTTAAACGGAAAGTACGGCAGAAAGGGCTTGCGCGCTTTGTTGATTGCATTGACTATGCTGGTGGTTGTTACCGCCGGTGCAGCTACTGCAGAATCATCATATGACGCACAAACCCTGGAGAATGAATTAATGACTTTGGAGGCTGCTCAAAATATTGAGCAAGATTACCTAATAAGTGACTCATTGTTAACGGAAGGAGATGTTTACGATAACCTCTCTACTAGCGACCTTGAACCCATCAATGATGGTGGCACTGTCGTGGTCTTTGTTTGGACCAACGGTGAACAGGCAATTATTGTGGTAGTTATCTTCCAAGATGATGGCAGCTACGAAGTCGCACACATAGCACGCATGAGTGTTGAAGACGCAAGAGAAAGACTTGCGAACTTTGATGGACGAATCATTGTCCGTCACTTCGGTAACTCAGATGCAGATCCTATCTGCGCACATGGCTACTTGGCTGCACGATGGTCTGTTGACCAGAATGCAGACGCAACTGCAATTGGGCAGTTCAACGGTGTATGGATGACTGATGAAAGCGTTGTTGGTGGAAACATCACAGGCCACTTTGCTAACGGTTTGTTCCGTGGCATGGCTACCAACCTTGATGGTGAAGTAATCGGAACCCTACAAGGTGGATACGGAAACGGACTCTACCGCGGTGTATGGGAACTATCTGATGGCTCTGCTAGCGGTGTTCTTGCTGGAAAGTACAGAGCAACAGATGCTGGCCAGGGTGTTATGAAAGGTAAGTGGAAGCAGAACTGCAACGATGGTGGCATTGAGCCAGTACCTGTAGATCCAACCCACATCAAGTGCAAGAGAATGGTTACAGATGCTGCAAGCACAGACGAATCTACTGATGTAGTAATGTCTCGCTGCAAAGTTAAGCCAATGCCTATCGATGTTGATGTCAAACCAATGAAGAAACCTCTACAAATTAACCCTACAGATGTCAAAGAGGATGAATCAAGTGTAGACTCAGTAAAGAAAAGTGCTCAAGACTTGTTAGAGACCGAACTTGTCGAAATGAATGGTGGACTAACCATTGATGTCGGCGATGCTGCAGCTGGTGGAGTAATCTCATCATTACCAATGATTGGGTTTGGCCTACTACGCCGCCGATTCCTACTAATTTGAGTAGGATGATTGCCAATCTGCACTAAGCGCAGATTAAAACGATGCGGCGGGGGACCCTGTACTCAGGAGGGTCCCCCGTTGCTCACATTTTCTGAACTGGCTAGAGATAAGCTTGCTGAATTTGCAGCTGACTCTGAAGAAGAAACTCTAGCCCTTAAAATCTCCATTACTGGGAGAACTGATAATGGATTCCAATATGACCTACAATTAATTCCACCAAAAGAACAAGAAGAATCTGATCATGTTTTCGAAGTTGATGGCTGGACTGTAATGATTTCAGACAGTAGTGTCCCATATATGGAAGGTGTAACGCTTGAATTCAAAGAAACACTCATGGGAGGAGGATTCCATTTTGAAAACCCTAACCCTCTCTGGGCTGACGAAATTGCCCAGCGTGTTCAGGTAGTTATTGACGAGATGGTAAATCCTGCAATTGCATCCCATGGCGGGAAAATATCTCTAGTTGATGTCGCCGATGGAGTTGTTGTTGTCTCATTTGGAGGCGGTTGTCAAGGATGTTCTGCTGTTGACGTAACACTCAAACATGGGGTAGAGAAGATGATTTGTGAAACAATCCCTGAAATCACTTCTATCAGTGATGTTACTGACCATGCGGCCGGAGAGAACCCTTTCTATTAGGGTAGCATTAATCTCAATTTATCATTGGGTCTGCGTCATCGTTGACTTCAAATTCCGCATCTGGAGCAGGTAACAGATTCTTTGACATCTCAAACATTTGACGTACATTGTCCTCAATTCTACGGGCATCCGCCATCAAATCATCAAGCGGGATGTCAAGTTCTATCAAATCACTGAGCGCTTCAGTAGCAATCGCTGCTGCGCGCGCATCAGGATACATTGGATTACATTCAGCTAACAAGGCTGTAACATCAAAACCACGCCTATCACCTTCAGCAAGTAGCCAACCAGAAATTCCTGCAACGATTCCTTGCTTCACGGGCTCAACATTAGCATTACGTAATCTCGCTCGCCCTCCTTCTGTTGAAGAAACCCCAAATAATTCACCTTCTTCTTTGTCGCCCAATTCTCCCGTCACTATTCCATCAAGAATAAAGAGACGGTCAAACCCACCTTCGGTGAACCACTCAAGAACCGTCTCAGCAAACTTCACATCAGTATGACCTGGAAACTGTAAATCCGAGGTGAAAACACCCACGCCATTGCCTTGGTAAACTCTGACTGGGTGCTGGGGTACCTCATTTTGAATCAATGCAACGGGTGGGAAATCTCGATCAATAACTGTGCCTAGTTGTTGCAATCCTAATGCTTTGACTACATGACTTGTAGCGATGCTCCCCACCATTCCTACATTGGAGAATCCACAAATTGCCACCCCTCCGGTTGAGCCTGGGTCAGCGTCTTTATGCAAAACTAGAGGGAAGCCATGATTGTCGTTTTCGTCACTCATGTTATCCAACCCCTTCTGCACTCCCTCAAAAACCTGAGCGGTCACTCAATGAACTCAGACCACTCCTCTTCGTCGGGATAACGATACCACCAAACATTGATTTCATCCTTCCACCATTCCACTCCATCTTCGTCAACTTTGTAGTCTTCTGATTGGGTGTAGGCATCCTCTTCTTGTTGCTCATCGTAATGCTCTTCAGATTCCCTACTTTCATCAGCTGACATTTGAAACGGTTTTGGTTTTCGCTTACGGGCTGAGGGGCGGGAACCTGCTTTACTGCCAGTATAAGGTAATCCACTTTCATCCATTGCCCACTCTTCAGGCTTTTCTCTCATTTTTGCAGGAGTGTGTAGTACCTTAGGCTTACCTCGCTTCTTTGACTGAGGTTCTTCATCCTCATCATAATCAGAGTATCCACCATGCTCATCAAATTCATCAAACAAATCCATATCTTCTTCATCATCGCCAGTGAGTTTTCGAAGTACGACAAATCCAACTACTAATGCGGTGATTAAAGCGACTATTCCAGCAATCATCCCAGATGACATTCCTGAACTAGATGGGTTATTGTCATCAGGATTATTTTGCGTTCCACCGTTTCCACCAACTACAACTTGCTCTGCTATCACAGTAACAATAAGGGATTTAACGAGTGTACTGTCATTGTAACCAGCAGCGCTCATAATAATATCCACATCAATTGAATAATTATCTGCAGGAGTTCCAAGTGGGGCCCTTAATGTAATTTGAATATCTTTACTTGAATTTGAAAACATTGACGCTGAAGTCGGAATAACGCCAATTTCTAACCCTGGAATACTTGAAATCAATACTTCTACATGAATTAAAACAGAGTTTGAATTTTCAATCGTACATATATTGGTGACACTGGATGCGTTCTCAGTTATCTCCCATCCACTATCTTCACAAGACCAATTTAGAGGTATTAACTCTACGACCTCCTCCGTCTCATTCTCATCTGGTATGTCTGGTTCGGGAGGTGGCAGTAGTATTGCTCTAACATCCCCATTTGCAAGTACCAACCACGTGTGTTGTGTTAGCAGGTTAACATCTAGTTCACCGCCAATTGGATAACTAACCGAAACTTCAGCCCAACCAATATTATTGATTGGAAGTGTTCCTGAGTTACCAGTTGCTTGATTGGTTTCATTACCAATGTGATATTCTATTGAAACTCCAGTTAGTAGTGATTGCTCAATGGCATTATCTGCTATTAGGCTAACACTGAGAACACCTTGTCCTTCGCTATCTAATTGCAAGATTGAAGTATTCAACGAAAGCGTTGCAGCTGTTTTTGCGGCGAATGAATCGCTTGCAGTTGATCCGCTTAGTTGCTGAGAATCAACCCCCCATACCCCTCCATTGTATGCGATATCAACTGTGATGTCTCCTCGAAGTGGGGTATATTGCGATTCAAAGTCAAGCCAATCATTCCATTGATGGCTGAAATTACCATTTGAATCAGTCACCCCTTCAATTAAAATTGTTGAAAATTGGCTAATTGGTGTGAGTGAAATTGAGTAGTCAGCAGCAGCAACAACCTCACCCATGCTGGTAATTTGTCCTGATATTGTTAGAGGCGTTCCTGCAGTTGCTTCCACTGTGGGACCAATACCATCAGTCTCAACTAGTAGAGATACTGTTGAAGTTCGCACTGAATTATTCTGTGAAAATGCTGGTGCAGAGGCGGTGACTGTCCAATTTACATTACCTGCCAAATCACCAACAACCACGCCAAAGTAGTGGTTAACACCGTCAGCAGAGGTGCCAAAAATATGTGAAATTATATTATCATAAACTGTGAAATTAGCAATTTCATTTTGCCCATTAATAGTTGAAAACGGCGACGTATCTTCGTACAATGCATACCAACCGATATCACTTGAATTACTAATTGGCCATTCAACACTAATCGCCCCTCCCTCATCATCACCAAGATCAGTAGCATTGACAAAAGCAACTGCTTCGGGAGCCGTTAAATCAGCAGGTTGTGCTGGTGGTACATTCACAACCTCAATATTAGAATAATTAGAATATACACCATTCTGATACACGGTCCTCACAACAAAGTCCCAAGATTTCCCTGAAAGACTTGCATTATCAAATGTCATGTTTTGATGGATTCCGCTTTGATGAGGGATATTCAGGTTAGGTGTTGCACCACTCTCCCATCTAAATAATTGATACGAGAGAAAATCCATCTCATTCATTGCGGGACCTGTCCAATTTAGAATCACTATGTGCTCACTTCCTACGCTATCCCAGCCCACATAATGACTATGAATAATCGGCGCATCACGATACACCTGATTGGTCATTCCGGCAACCCATTCAATTACTACACCCTCAAGAGTAAGGGCACTTGGAGATGTTGAATTTATCGGCAATGCGACGTTGAATGTTCCAGTACCAGGAACCATCATTGAGTTCAGCAGATTTGATAGATTTCCAGTACTCGGATTAATGTCAACTGTGAATGTTGCATCGTAAGTGATGTTCATTTGGCTGAGGCTAACTACCCCATCCCCAATTGAAACACCCATCGGTCTGATGGTCGTTATTGGTGTCCCGTAGATATCAACTTGATTTGGCATTAGAGAAAATGTTTGAGTTAATGAAAATGTAATATTTCCCATATCAGTCCAATTTAGTTTATCAACTCCACTTTGGCCATCACCAGCATAACCGATTAAATCACCTTCAGCATTATTATCCATGTCAAAGTCTAGAGAAACCGTATGCCAACCTGCTATGAATAGCCCTTTTGAAGACTCACCAGCGGCAACCAAATGTTCTGAAAGTCCATCTCCATCCATGTCAGCGAGTAACACATGTTTAGGCGCAGTATGAGGGAAAATCGTTCGTGAAGTGCTTCCAATAGTTCCGTTTACTCCAAATGGCCGAACCTGCAAATAGCCTGTAGGAGTTGCATCATTTCCATCGCTGGTCCCTTCCAATGGCTGAAGGATGTCAGTGCTTCCATTGCCACTCCAATCACCGATTGAATAATTATCCAATTGCATTGAATTCGTTTCATTAGTAGACCAACCTGTACCATTGAAAGTTGCTGTACAAACACCCATATCGGTATTTCCAAGCACATCAAGAAGCCCATCACCATTCCAATCAAGAGTAGTCATTCCACTTTTGATACAATCAAAGGATGAACCTGGAATCCCAACAACCCAATTACCTTGGGATACATTCCACATCGTTACGTGCCCATCCATAGAATCTGCGACTACCACGGTATCATTTCCAGAACCCCAGAATTTACCAACTGCCAACGTTCCAAGAGTTGCTTGCATTGCGGTTCCATTAGCTGGCACAATAGATTCTGCTCCTAAACCAAATGAACCACTTTGAGTGTTGAATACAAATTCTCTCAAATATCCATCACCATGTATTGATATGAGTTCATAATCACCATCCCCATCCATATCACCACTGTCAATACCACTAGCGCCCATTCCTAGTGACTGATTGGTATTGGCTCCCCAACTTCCATTTGATTGGGTAAAAAGCATGCATGCACTGGCATTTGTGCTATCAAATGATGCAACATCATCGAAACCATCATCGTTGAAATCTGCTACAACTAATTCGCCAGCACCATCACAAATTGAAGACCAAGTTATTGTTGAAAACCCATTTGCTGAAGACCAATCAAATGTGCCAATTGCGGGACTTACGGTCCCATTTGCCCACGTATGAGTTCGCTGAAGGAAGACTGGTTCTGGAAGTCCATCACCATCTGTATCACCAACTGCAAGAGAATCTATCACACCTGTTGCGACGAACCCACCGCCGTAATCGGGCGAAAATTCCGCATACATTTCTGCATATTGAATCTGGCCTTGTGAAGGGAGAAGAATGTCTCCGATTATATTTCCGGTTGAATTAATGCTTCCACTACTGGCGGTTAATCCAGATGAAAATTCTGTCTGAGCCCCAAGATTTCCATACCCCAGTGTGTTCCACGCCCACTCGTATTGTGAATCATTTCCGATATCCAGAGTGACATCTCCAGGGGTTGATGACATTGTACTGTAACTGATTTCAAAAACTGCACTATTGACTGTCGAATTTCTCTCCAAAGCTAGAACTGAATCGCTATTCGCTGACCCACCGTTGAGAATTAACGACATTGAATAATTCCCATCAGCAAAGGTAGTGATGACACCTTGGCCTCCACCAGCAGCAGAGAAGCCTGCAATCGGCGATAATACCGACAAAAACATCAAAGAGATGACGAAAAATGGGGAAATATCCGATTTTTCAATTGACATAGAGCACCCTCCGGTATACTTCCGACTTTCTTTCACCATCAAGTCATTTTCCCCTTCCTCATAGAGGAAGGTGAAATATTTCAGCATATGAATGTCATCTAATCAATAAATCTCAATTAATTGCTCATTCGTTTTGAGTTCTTGGCCATTTCTTGTTGAGTGCTCTTGACAACGAATCATCCATACGAGCATTCCACCAATCTGCCCGCCTCCAAATCGCATATCGGCCCCTGATGCCTCGCATATCAGCACCCTCTAATTTCGCATCTTGCATATTAGAAAGTGAGAGTTTCGCTTTCACAAATTTTGCCCTGCGTAAATCAGCACCATCTAGCGCCGCTTTCATTAAATTGGCTCTAACAAATGAGGCTTTTCGTAAATCCGCACCGGAGAAATTTGCACCTTCAAGATTAGCGCCATCAAAGATTGCACGTCGTAAATTTGCACCCTCAAAATCTGCATTGGCTAATTCCGCACCAATGAAGGATTGGAAGGAGAAGTCCTTCTGGACTTCGTCAGACAAATTTGTCACTCCCTTGAACGGTTGTCAAGATGTGAGCGACCTTCAGTAGTAAGAACAGCATAGCGATTCTTGCGGTTTCCTTCACTACCAGGATATTCTATGAAATGGCGTTCTCTGAGACGATTTAGGTAAAGACTGAGGTTTCCGGGTGGTTCCATACCTGCGTCAATGAAAAGATCCTCCAAAACCCTTGGGGGTGAATCATGTACACCTTCTACCTCACGTAGATACTGAATTGCAGCCAATACTTGGTCAGGCTTGCGTGTAAGGTTGTTATTATCGCATAGTGTCTGAAAAGATGCCCCACGTTCAGGTAGTCCTGATTCTTCGGCTGCTCTGCGAGCAGCTGCAATAGCAATCTCTCTGGCAGACCGAATTGAGGCAAGCGCTGTTGACCAACTTTCTTCCTGAATCCTTTTCTGCATCAATGAATCAATATCTTTTGCATTACCAGTCAAGTCAATGTCAACATCGCCTACTCTTATCATAATACGATTCTGTACTTCAACTGCTACCTCTTCATCAGACATGGGAACCCGCTCTCCAATCGAACAGGGAGGTTATTTTAATCGTTCCGTCTATATCTATTGCCAAAGTTGGTTAAAAATAAAATAAGGGTGCTGGATTGATGTTGGCGTTTTTATTCTAAATATTAAGATAATATCCAGATGTAAGTGAAAAACTTACTTAATTTAACTATAATTCTAGGCAATCAGGTGATGATTACACTTCAATCCAATGCCGCCCGCCCAGAAGCAACCAGCAAGGGGATGAAGGGTAGGGCCAAACAGAATAATCCGCAACCGATGAAAAACGCTGAAACTAATTTCATACTAAGACTCAGTAATGGGTCGGGAGATTCAACCCCTGCAAGAATTGTCATTCCAACCACTGCATCTACTAACATCAACCCAGCACCTCCGGCTCCAACCCAAACTCCAAGACGCTTGCCCATTATCATCAATGCACCACCAGCAAGCAAAACAATAGCAGCCAATGATTCAATTATCCCTAAGGTTGTAAAGTATCCATCGTCTTGTAATTCAGCAAAATAATCTGTAACTTCAGTTTCGGTTAAATTTGCACCTTGGAGATTCAAACTATCTGCTAATGCAGTGGCTTCTTCAGAGGAAAGTGTTCCTGTAGATAAGTTACCATAGGCTGAAACACCCATCAGTAAAGATCCAAGTATCAAACAAACTCCAATGGTAATTGGAATTGCCTTGTTGGCCTTGATTGGTATCTCTGGCATTATCGGCTCATTACTCAGAACATCGTCAGGCAGGTCACTCTGCATGTTCTCCGAGTAGGGCTTGTAACCTTCAATCCTCGCCGCACGACCGCAAGGAATCCGCAAGTTCGCTCGGAATTGACATTGATTCAAAAGTATCTAGGTCGACACAAACTGTAATTACCCGCGCATCCCAAACTTGAAGTCCGTCTTGATTGGCAAATTTGTAACGCCATGTACACGACTTATCACCCACTTTTTCTACCCATAAAGTACACACAATATCATCACCGTATCGTAGTGGAGCGATGTGTTGCGCCTCTGTTTGTACAACTGGAAAACCAATCTTCTGGTCCATCATCTCTGGATATCCAATACCACATATCTCTACCAATGACTCCTCAAAGAAGCGATGGGCCAAATCAAAGTACTCTGGGTAGTATACAATTTTGGCGACATCCACCATAGGAAAATCAACCCGCCTCCTCAATACCACTGCCACAATAGCGGGGAAGCGTTGTTGAATATCAATCAAACCGCTTAGAACAGACTCTTTGCTATCACAAATTGACAGATGTGAATTACTGTGACGCAGGCACCAAATGCTGCTACCCAGAAATCGTCATACACTTTCCCTCGCCACATGCAAATTCCTGCCCCTAAGAATGCGAGAGCATCTGTTGCGG
>CAXEOD010000019.1:0-23285 GCA_963997805.1 uncultured Candidatus Poseidoniales archaeon | reverse complement strand
TTGTAACCTGTTGCATTTTCTGGCAGGTGTGTGCTGTTGACTTGGTATTCAGCAGTGCTATTGTCAGGCATCATTGTGATGACTGAATGCATCATTGATTCTCCGTCCATGTGATGGTCGTCATCCATGTCATGTTCACTCGTGTTCATCTCGCCATTGATATGCATATCAATCATTGAAGAGTTGACCGCAACCCCCCAACTACTCCACATATCCTTGAGTAGTTCAAAATCAGTAGAGGTAAGATGAGGCCAGTCGTAGCCGTTATCTGTTACATACTGGGCTAGTACTTCAGGTGTGTCTCTAAGAGGGTCAATAGTGATGGATAGATAAACGACATCTTGTCCATAGGAATCTCCTAATTCTCCAGCCATATAATTCATATTTGCTTCAATAATTGGGCAAACATCAGTGCAAGATGTGTATGTAAAAGCTACAACAACAACTTTCCCATCAAAATCTGAGAGTGAAACATCATTTCCATTCTGATCGGTTAATGTGAAATCAGGGGCGTCAACGGGAGGATTGTATTGGTGACCGTTGAAGGAAATGGCGTCTTCATTACCACCGAGGCATCCAGCGAGTAACAATCCACCAACCATCAGTAGGACAACCACTCTGCGCATAGTGTAGCGGCTGATTTTTTTGCTATTAATTTATTCCACCTAAGCATTACTCGTTCTCATCAATTCATTTTGGAACCATTCATGGTTACAGTCCTGCGGGTTCAAGAATGAGAAGCGGGTCGGGCGCTTTGCTGCGAACGTCGCATAGCCTGGTATCGCGCCGGATTTGAAATCCGGTGACCTCGTGTCACGGGAGTTCAAATCTCTCCGTTCGCGTCATTAACAAAACGATATACTGCTCTCCATAGCAAAAGCACACACTTGGGAGTGTTAATGTGAGCAAAAACATAGGGGGGGGTTAGCGCATAGGGGAGTTCATTCGTCTTGGAAAAAGGCATTAGGTTAGCGCCCCTTAGCCTAAGTATGGCTTGGGCATTGATGACTCTTGATTACGATATCAAGCCAACCGAAGCCGAAATTGAAGATTCAATAGAGCGAATGCTAACCTTATTCCATAAAGAAGGTCATCCGGAAGTCGTTATTCAACGAGACAAAGAAGATACCATCCATATTGAATGTCACCATTACAATCAATATCCAATAGAAAAGATTGCATCATGCATTGGTGGTGATGAATGGGGTTGGATTCCACTCGGTCATAAAATTGCTGATGGTAATTGGAAAGATTTTGATGGATGGCTGGATGAAGATTTAGATGAATTTGATGGAGATTTAGATGAATTTATCAAATAATTCCGCCAAGTGAAAATATAGAAGCGGTTAGATTATCGCAAGTAATTCTCCCAAATCCCCTGTTTTCACCTGTTGGGTCAAGTGTGTGTTACTTACCAGAATCTGCACCATGCAGGTAATGAATCAGGTGAAGCCGGACTAGTCAATGCAATCACAGCTATCATAATGCCAATGAAGAAGACAGGGAAAAGCGCAGTCATTGTCAAAATGTTGCTGTCCTCTTCCATTCTAAGGTGCATGAATATGAAAGCGATGCCAAGAAATTTCACAACTCCAATAGATACAAGCACAAAAATAATCATTTGAGATGTAATCATTTCTTGTACAGATGCAGCAACAGCTCCAACTTCAATTACAGTTAGAATCATCAGCATGGCGAAATTCATATTGTAAGCGTCTTTTCCAAATATTGTATGACTCATTTTCTTTCCTCCTTAATACAGATAAAATGCTGGGAAAACCAACACCCAAACCAAATCAACAAAGTGCCAATACAGACCGAAGTACTCAATCGATACTGCGTTACTTGGTGAGTACCCACCCTTGTGTGCTTTGAAGGTCATGTAACTTAGCCCAACCATCCCACCAAACACGTGAGCACCGTGGGTGCCAGTAGCGACATAGAAGGTACTTGCTGAGAGACGTAAATTGGCAGTAAGGTGTTCTTCACCATGTCCAGAGCCAGCAAATGGGTAGGCAGTGTTGTGGATAGTATATCCATCTTCCATTAGGCTAGGTGCATGGAATGGTCCGATGTTGAATCCGATGAACCACTCAATCATCTTCAAGGTTAGGAACAGGGTTGCAAGGACTAGAGTTGCTGCGAGGTAGTTGCGGATCTTTCGACTGCGTTCTTCAGCATCCAAATCTTCTCTCTTAGCAGTCTGTAGTGCCATTACCACAGTAAATGAGGAAATAATCAGAGCGAAGGTGTTGATCGCTCCTGGGACTAATGTATCTGGGAGTCCAAACCCACCGAGTGAAAGGGTCCACGATTCTGAGTGGCTTCCAGCTATGAAGTAAGATGCTGGAATCCAGCAAGCATCACCGGGGGTGAATGGTACACCATTAGAGAATGTAGAATGGTTGTCAAGAATTGCTTGGCATGATTCTGTACCAATTCTATATCGTATGTAGGTTGAGAACAAGGTTGAGAAAACCATCATCTCAGACATCAAGAATACCCAAATTCCAACCTTTCGAATGTCAATATTTTTGAATGGGACTCCACTTGATTTTGGTTCATAGTGTCCCTCAAATGAAATATCCTGGCGCCACCATATTAGGAACCCTGAGAGGATTATTGCAAAGCCAACAAGAACAATCGGTAGTGAGCCAGCACTGTAGATGGTGTTGTCCATCGTTTCATTCATTGCGAATGTAGACGCAAATCCGAATAGGAAAACTCCTATCCCAAGTGATACGATGATTGGCGCCCAACTATTGTGAGGTGCTCCATGACTCCAGTCATGAGGTCCCCATGCGCTTCCGTGGTGTTCGCTATCGTCGCCGTAACTCAATTGCTCACCTCCTCTTGGTCATCAGGCACCATCATTCGCATCAACCAGTTTGGTTCCTTCTCCTCGTAAACATTGATATCAATTAGAGTTGGAATCTCGTCAAACGATGGAGTTGGTGGTGGGGAAGTGGTGAGCCACTCAAACGACCAACCACCCCATGGGTCAGCTGGTGCTTTTTGACCCTTGATTAGAGATACTATCATGTTAATTATCATTAATAAAGAAGAAAGTCCAAAGATGAAAGCATTGATTGTAATGAACATATTCCACCCTGCTGCTTCAGGAGGTAGAGTTCCAATCACATCACTGTATTCATTTGCCTGTAAGAAGTATGTGTGGTGTCTGCGAGTCATTCCCCAAAGCCCTAATTTGTGCATTGGCCAGAAAATCCCATTGTAGGAGATGAAGGCAATAAGGAAATGGATGACCCCAAGCCGTTCATCTAACATGCGTCCAGTCATCTTTGGATACCAGTAGTAAATCGCTGCAAATAGGCCGAATACAACTCCTCCAACCAGCACATAGTGGAAGTGAGCAACTACGAAGTATGTCTCGTGCAAATGAGTATTCATTGAAATTGCTGGGAAGAACATTCCAGAGATTCCACCTAATGTGAAGGTAATCAAAAACCCTAGGGCCCACAAAGTGTGAGTACGGTAAACTAGTGAGCCGCGATGCATGGTTTTCAGCCAATTGAAAATTTTAATCCCTGTTGGAACTGCCACAGCCATTGTTGTGAGCATCATCACGAATCGCAGAGCGGGAGACATTCCGCTGGTCAACATATGGTGGCCATATACAATGAATGATACAAATCCAATTCCCGCGAGCGCGTAAACCATTGAGCGGTAGCCAAAGATGGCTCTTCTTGCACTCGTAGCCAATACTTCTGACACGATGCCGAAAGCAGGTAAAATAACCACATAAACTTCAGGATGGCCAAAGTACCAGAATAAGTGACTCCAAAGAACCGGGTCGCCTCCTGCTGAGACATTGAAGAACGCCGTCGCCACCGTCCGGTCAAGGAGGGCTTCAACCAAACCAATTCCAAAGGCTGGAATTGATATGAACAAACACATGATAGACACTAAAATTGACCAAGTGAAAAGAGGCATTTGCATCCAACCCATACCAGGTGCACGCATTGATGCAATTGTTGTAATGAAGTTAATCCCAGCGAGGGTCGATGACGCGACCAGCATAATTTGACCAGCAAGCCACATGGTCGCTCCCGGATGAGTTCCAACCCACCCTGTAATTGGTTGATATCCAGTCCAACCAACATCAGCAGCGTTACTTGAGAAAATCCCACTCATGATTAGGACTGATGCAACCGGGTTAAGCCAAAATGCCATTGCGTTGATTCTAGGGAAGGCCAAATCTTTGGCGCCAATTTGCAGTGGGACAATCCAGTTAGCAAATCCATTAATCATGGGCATTGCCGCTAAGAAAATCATTATTGTTCCATGCAAGGTGAAGAATTGATTGTATTCATCTTTGGTTAAGAAATCGTTACCAGGAACTGCTAACTGAGTTCGCATCAATAGCGCAAGAACGCCGCCAACTACGAAGTAAAATAGTCCAGCCACGAAGTAGAGAGTTCCAATCTTCTTGTGGTCTGTGCTGGTCAACCAATCAGCAAGCCAAGGTGCAAAAGCAGACCAACTGAATCCTTCAGGATTCGTGCGGTAGAAGACGTAGACTATAGCGACAAACAGTAATAGCATTACCAAAATAATCGCAGAGAAAAGAACTGTGAGCCCATTTGCTTCTTCAAGTGGTTCGGCTCCTCCACCCATTGAACTCATAGTGAAGGTTGACTGAGCCCAGTGGTCAGCATCGGTGGCTTGGTTATCACCGTTAACTGAATTTACAGTCAAGGTAAAACTTGATGTTCCACTGGTGGGAGATGTCCATTCAATAGTCCAAGAGGTTTGGTCGTTTCCACTTTCGGTGTGGGTTAACTGTCCTGCCATTATTTGGGTTGAGTCATCAGTTGATGCAAGGCTGCCTTTTGTTGCTACTAAATTGAAGCCACCTGTGTTGAGGCGTTCAACAATTTCTGCATCAGCTGGCCCACCAGTAAAACCGACTAAGAGTGAGTAAGCCTCACCTGCATTGTATGTTTCAGGTAGTGCACTACCGTTTGCAAGTGTCATAAATGGCGACACATCACTACTAGGGCTTCCAGTGTGACAAGAACATCCGGTTTCAACATTAGAGATACCAGTTGGCCTTGCTTGCAAACTAGGGGCCAACAACATTGCAACCATTAGTACTGAGAAGATAGCGATAATTTTCTTATTTACTTGCAAAACAATCACCTCACTCGTGGACCTCAAGAATTGCAGTCATGTATGCATGGTCATCACCACAAAATTCAGCACAATCAATGAAAAATTTGCCAGTCATATCTATTGGTAGCCAAACTGCAGTCTGAAGTCCTGGCACAGCATCTTCCTTCGCACCCCATTGAACGAAGAAAGGGGAATGGGTTACATCTTTAGAAGTTAGATCAATTCGATACATGGTATTATTTTTCAGAATTAGCGTGGTTAAACCAGTAGCAGAATCAACTCCGACATCGCAAAGGTCGGTACTTAATTCTCGACAATCAAATTCCCAGTACCATTGATAGCCAGTAACTCCGACTTCAAAGTAATCAACACCCTCAACCCCAATTGCAGCGGGATCTTCCCAAACATCCGACGTTGGTCCAATGATGAGAATCGTGAGATAAATAATAAGAATAGACGGCGCAATAATCCATGCGGCTTCCAATTTTCCATTGTGATAATGTAGTGGAAATTCTCCGACTTTGAGGTTATCAATATTTGGCACTTCTCCGTCCTTTGAACGGTAGAAGAATGAATGATGTATTTGCCAACCAAATACTATGATTCCGACAAAGATAGACCAGTTCCAAAATATCTCAAACAACTCATTGTATGAAGCGCCACCTACAGCCATGGAATACCCTCTTGGTTCGCCCGTTAAGCGGTCCGTAGTTAAGCATTGGCAACACCTCACATATACTGTTAACAAAGTTTAAGCATTTTTTTCAACCGAACACACACTTTCAATGTCCTTTTGATATATCCGCGAATGGCCACGGAAGTCGCATTTGACGGCAATTGTGGTATACTTTTACCATAAGTCGAGGTATCGCAAAGGTTGAATTGGTAGGTATGTATGCCTTGTGCTATGAGTGTGCGGGCGTTGGTGGTTGAGGACAACCAAGTTAACGTGCGTTTACTGCTTGCTATGCTCAAGGGAAAGGGCATTACAGAGATTGAAATTGCGGAGGATGCTAATCAAGCATTTACCGCTCTTCAGACCGGTGAGTTTGATTTGATATTCATGGATATTCAGTTGCCTTGGACAGATGGATTACAGTTGACAAAAGCAATTCGCGACCATCCACTTGTACGTAAAAGTAGAATAATTGCGGTGACCGCATTCTCTACTCCAGAAGACCGACGTAAAGCGACAGCAGTTGGCTGTGATGCGTTTGTTCCAAAACCAGTTCGTCGCGCAGAGTTGTATCGGGTGATTGATGAACAGTTAGCAGAGCGTGGCAACTGAATATTTTCTTTCAGATTGCCCTTTTTAATAGCTAATTAACCGCTTTATTTTCATGCTTAGCATCAATCCGAGGTTCAAGAAGTGATAATCATGATGGACATAAATGATGTTGTTACCCTAGCCTCATCTGGAGAAGTTTCAATTGTCATTGAACTTCAACCTTCATCCTCAAGTACAGAAATTTCAGGTATCAATGAATGGCGCAAGCGATTACAAGTAAAAGTCACTTCACCGGCTTTGAAGGGCGCAGCAAATCAAGAACTCATCAATTTGATGTCAGATTTTTTTGTCTTGCCTAATTCATCGGTGAAACTAGATTCTGGAGCCAAAGATAGACGTAAACGAATATTACTTTCAGACATTTCGCTAGAATTAGTTCGAGAGAAACTTGGCCAATATTTGGAGAATTAATATGACGGCAGAAAGGGAATGGAAGAGTGGTAAAAGTACCAACGGGGACCCAACTCGAGATGTACGTTTTGAGAGCGCTGGTCGCGCATTGGCTTTAGCACGGGAAAGAAACCGAGACATTGAGAAAGGAGGTTCTTCTTGTCCGGTCTTAATTGAGGGCATTAAAGATGTCAAGGCATTAAGAAAATTAGGTTTCACTGGTATCATTGAACAACTGAATAGAGGTTGGGGCCGTAGTCGTTTAGTGGCATATTTATTTGAAAAATATGGCTGTAATAATCCTAATGATGGCGGTCCAGCACTTATCTTATTGATGGATTGGGATCGTACTGGTGGCCGTATTCAAAATGATATGAGTATGCGCCTTAGAGGGATGGATATATCACTAGATGAAGAGACACGAATGGAGTTGGTAAGGGCTATGAAACCAGAAGGTAAAACGGTTGAATCATTAGCCCCTTTTGCCAAAGATTTACTTGAAAAAATGAGTTTTCATGACCCCGATGGTTCTGATGGCGAGGAGTAATCCTCTAGTTGAATAATAATTCGCGCACTGAGTTCTGCTTGCACTCCCTCGCGAATTTTCTCAAGGTGAAGAATTCGTTCATCCAGTTCTTTGGTTAGCCTTGTAATCAACCCGTTCTTCATTCTTCTCCAACGGTCGTCTACATCTGCACCACCTTGTTGTTGGCGATAGACTGCAGTACGAATCTGTTCTCGCTCCCGTTCTATTCTTTCCATCCACGAGCGCTGAACATTATGGCGTAATTCGTCTAATAGAGGCGCTAGTCTCGCTCTTTCATCTTCTAATAGCCAACCATGGATTCTATCTAGAGCACTTTCAATAATTTCTTCATCGCTATCATTGAACATTACCCGCTCAACTTCATTAAAAGACTTCCATGGGTAGAGTGGTTGGTTAGGAAGTGGCATGCCATGTTTGTCAAGTACGAGCCATCTCCGAACAGCGTGATTTGAGAGTCCAGCAACAATCCAATCAAGGCAGATTAGCGTACTTGCCTCATCCTCCCAATGTTTTGGCCTCATCGCTTTGAGTTGAGTGACGGGGGCAATCCCAGCAACTCTCCATCCACTGATGGTGGCATCTGGATTTGATTCTCCACCTATTGGTTCACGCAACCATTGGATAATTGGATGCCATGGAGCAAGCTGGACAAGGTCAGTTCTGTCCTTTGCCTCTTCGCTATCAATTGCAACTCCAATAATGTGTGGTCCTGCAGACCCTGCTAACATTTCAATACGTTTTTGCCATCCGCTAGTCAACCAATCGGTGAGTGATTTATCATCGCATCTTTGGGCTAATTCATCAACGCTATATTGACCTAGTTTCAAATGCCAAAACCCATCGATTTTGTATACGCTTGAAGTTCGGTCTCGTTGCTTTAATCTTGCTTTTACCCAAGCAATTAATTGGGCTGGCTCAATGCCCAATTCCATATTGATTGCATCTTCTCTCAACTGACGAATACCTGGGTCATTTCCGAGCCACTCACGCTCTTCCGTTGCACGTTCAGTTAACCAGCGCTCACGATTTTTAAGTAGTGTGTTAAGGCCGCCATCAACATTCGCAACTTCATCAGCATTGACGAGACTGTATCCGCTTTGACCCAAACGTTTGGCACGAGGGTTGTTTAGTTCTGTTTGGGCGACAAGCCGCATGGCTTTGCCAAGTAGTGGGTCAAGCATTCCAATTGAGTCTTCAAACAATCTGATTCGATGGAATAAGCGGCCTAGAATTGCAGCATCTATTGTTCCTTCAACTGCTAAGTTGAGGATTGTAATTACATCTGCTTCTTGACCGAATCTATCAAGCCTACCAATTCGCTGTTCAATTCTCATTGGATTCCATGGTAAATCATAGTTCACGAGTCGATGACAATGCTGTTGGTCTAATCCCTCACTTCCCACTTCGCTAGATAGTAGCACATCTATTTCTCCATTAGCAAATAAATTGCGTAGAACTTCTCTCTCAAGCATTGGTGTTTGCCCACTCAGAACCCGACAATTGACCCCCTCTTCGGTTAATCGACGGTGTAGATAGGCAAGGGTCCCAAGGAAGTGACTGAAAAGAAGAATTCCACCCACACGGTCTTCTTCAAGGGAGTTTAGCATCCACAATTTCATCGCTTCAAACTTTGAGTCTTCATCTCCTAGTTCTTCAGCAGCATCAATTAATTCGTCAAGGTCACCAAAGCGACTCAGAAGACGGTGTTCCGCTTCTCGGATTGTACCATCCTCCGCTTCATCTTGATCTTCAGTTCCAAAATCAAAGGCCGCTCTTGCAGTTTCCCGCAATTGAGTTCGTACATGGGTAGCGAATGCTTGGAGGCAACTACTGGCCATTCTTTCGGGTACGACTAGTGCCCAATCAAACCGATCGGAATCGGGATTTCTCAATTGCATTAATCGCCAAGTCCATCGTCTAGCAGCCTCGTACAGTCTCCACTCAGCAACACTCAAATTTACATCCAATGTAATAGCTTCTCGTGTTGCGAGGTGGAGGTCTAAATCTCGACGTCTTGTTCTAACAATTAATTCATTGAGGGGTCGTAGTTGGCGAATCAAATCAGCAACTTCCAACCGATTTTTTTGCAGATATTCATCTCGCCAACCAAGAGGGTCTGAGCAGATTTCAATCGCTTGAATCAGACGTGGGTCGTTGGTGAATCCAGGTGTCATATTCAGAATCTGTAGGGCTGCCAATGCACCCTCAAGGTCTGGTATAGTTTTCGCTGTTGCATCAAGTGCAGTATTCAGCATCTGCATAGGTCTCATGGTTGCTTGGAATGAGATAAAATCAGGCCATCTGTCAGGGGCCAAAAGTGAAAGTTGTACCCACAATTCTTCGTTTGAGAGGTTGACTGGGGTTGCTGTTAGAAACAGCGTTTGTCGACTATGTAATGAAAGAATTTGAATTGCGTCGTGTAATCGACTACGAGGATTTCTGCAATGATGTGATTCATCAACAATTGTCAGAAGAAGGTCAGGAACTCCCTCCTCCATCAACTCTCTCAACAATTTTGATTGTCTGAAAATCCCATGGCTAGTGACTACAACGAGTGATTCCCCTTCACGAATTCTGTCCAAAGCCTGGCGTAGTTTTTTACCAGTATTTGCTTCAAATCCATCAAGGTCACAACGGTGAAACATTTCTTGTAACCATTTCAGTCTTAATCCACCAGGGCAGATGATGAGAACACCACCAGTTTCACCCATAGCGTGAAGGCGGCGCAAAACATGCAATGCTGAGATGGTCTTGCCTAACCCAACTTCATCAGCAATTAGTAATCCATCCCAATTACTAGAGGCAAGCCTTGCTGCTGGAAGATGCTGATGTGGCTGGTCCATCCAGCGACCGAATTTTAACAATGGGCACAAATCAGATGGTGGAAATCTAATATCCAAATCCTGGCGAATTAGATTCCATTCAGCGGTGCTCAATTTTGCGCCGCTGGCGTCTTCATTCCTGCTACCTAAATCGCTCAACAGTGTCCTACCGCAAAGCGACCGTTCTTGAAGATGCGCGAATCAATACCCTGAAACAGTCAAAAAACAACATTTCCCTCAAACCGGCACTTCAGTAATGAATACTACAAAAATAATTGTTTGTGAGCTCATTTGGTTGTCTTACTTTGGTAATTTCACACCTTGTTCTTTGACTGTGTTTAGTACCACCATAGTAGTAGAACGTTCAACCCCTTCAGTAGATAGAACGGTTTTGGTGAAGTCATTCAAGTCATCCCTGTCACTCACCCGTGCGAACACCAAACTATCCATCTCACCAGTCACATCATACACCGCGAAAACCCGATGGTCGTTTGCAATCAAGCGTTGTACTGGGAGTAATTCTCCTTTGACAATTCGCAAGCCGACTACGACACTCATCTCCCAGCCAACTTTGTCAGCATCAAGAGTGACAGTGTAGCCAGTGATGACGCCATTTCCTTCTAATTTCCCAAGTCGATTTGACACAGTTCCTAGGGCAACACCCACCATGTCAGCGAGCGCTCTCATTGAGAGTCTGCCATCTTCTTGAAGTGCTTCAATCAGTTTTTTGTCAGTTTCATCTAACTCCATTTTTCCACATCCGGAGTTTTCTCGCCTTGCAGGAGGTTTTTGAACGTTGTCGACAAATATCTCACTTTTTTTGGTCAGATGAGCACCTTAACTAAGGTAAAACCAAGTTTACCACAATATTTGGTGGGTGTGAGGGATATTCACTCAATTTTATGAACTGGCAATTTGAGGTCAAGAACCCAACCACCTAGTTCTTCAACTTCAACTTCCCAATGAGTTTCGGCCTCATTGATTTCTTCTGTACTTCTAAGTTTGACAGAAAAATTCCGGCTTGTCCCTGCTGGAACTAATTGCTGCTTAGGTACTCTTGACATCTTCCACGGTAATGTTGCGGATGCACCTTTAATTGTCAAGTCATACTTACCTGCAGTTACTTTCACTTCAGCAATCCATTCTTTCTTGATGTAGTGCAGTGTTCCTGTTAGAAGTGGAAGCCCAACTTCTCTCTGGTAATCTTGACGTACAATAATAACAAGGCCAGCAATGATTGCAATTACCAAGATAATGACAGGAACCATGCCAGCAATAGTTGGCATTCTATCAAGGGTTTGAACCTGAGTATGGTCTATTGCAGAAACAGTTGCATTGAGGTCATCAACTAACATCACAGTCACTTCTAATCTCCACAGATCATTGATAGTGAATGGGATTCCATCTTCTGCTAAACGCTCGGAATCTATTACCTGAGTCCAGTTCGTGATATTTCCTGCTTGATGATAAAATGAGGATGACCAGCCATAATGTAGCACAACATCATCTGCAATTCCATTTCCTACGGGAGTGTGGTCAACAGTAACATACCAGCGCAGATTTAGTGACTCCTCCAAATCTTCTAATGGTTCAATTTCAACCTCTAACAATAGTCCAGCCGCTTGAGTAACATCAGAGGTGGTCACCTCATCACTCTGTTCAGTTGTGACAATATCAACAGTTAGAGTAAGTTTCGCCAGCGGAGATATCGCGGTAGCATTCTCAAGCGAATTTCCATTCCGCCATTGTGAACAGGCACCTGCACCGAGTTTTTCAGCTCGCTGTTGTCCTGCTAAACTACCTTCGTCACCATAAATCCAGATTAGTGACACATCACTATCCAGTCGCTCAACTGAGTCAAAATCCTCATCACAATTGTTACCATCAATAAAGGATTCAAAGACTGAAATTTCAGATTCAACTCCCTCCCCGCTAACATTTTCCATGTATTCCGGTATCACGATAAATGTGAAATTAAGCAACAAAAAAGAGGCAATAATAACTACTGAAAACCGATTCATGTCCCCACCCCAAGGCCTAGAGCATAGGATACTAGGGTACGTTCGCAATCTGGCAGCATCAGAGTCAGTTTCCCTCCTAGCCATGCCGGTAGCCACCACGTCACCCCTTGATGATTGAACCGCAGAACTACCCCACCAGAGGATTCGTCGCCAATACTAGAGATGGCCTTAGCGGCATCTTCCTTTTCAGGCCCTCCTTTTTGCAAAATTTCTTTGAGGAGGGGAGACTCTATTTCGTGTATACGCCGTGATAACATTGCTCCAGTAATGTGCATCCCTTTGGAAGTAGGTCTCTGTAAAATTCCTTTGCGTAATTCCCATGTTGGTAGCCCAGCTTGCACCACTTGGAACGGATGCCAATGACATCCCGGGAGCCTACCGCCGCGTCTGAGCATTCTTTCACCAGCCCAAAACCAATCATGAATCTCATTGCTAATTGTGTAGATTTTACTCCCACGAGTAAACATTTTTTCATAGTCAGCCCCCCACTCTTCAGAAATGGTTTCTAGTACATCAGTGGTGGTTGGAAGTTCGTGGTTTTTTGTTGGTGGAGGTGGTTGGCTAACTGGCCTTTCTGCCATTTCGTTACTCGGCATCAATGCCGAAGCGACTTCACCGTCACCAATATGCTTGAAAGCGGCGACAAAGAATCCTCCAGAATCATTTTCATCATTCCAAATACGCCTACAAAGAGGCAGAGCGCTAGCGATTTCAGTTTCTTCAGGTGACAATAATTCCGCTCCATCCCTATCACTAAATGTCCCTTCTTCACCGCTTTTGGGGGTGAGTTGTGGCCAAGTTGACATGCCATCTCGGCTAACTAGCCCCGGACATTTTTCGTCAATTTCAGTATCAACTAATGTCAGGAATTCACAAGTACGCAAGATCTCAGCAACTACTGCTTCGTTTTCGATTGGGTCCATTGAACAAGTGGAGTAGACCATCCTACCACCGGGCGCGAGTAGCATTGCACCTTTTCGGACTAACGCGACTTGCAACGGATTCAATTTACGACCAGCCCGCTCAGTCCACCTTTCCCATAGTTCAGGATTCTTTCTTGTTGTCCCGCTTCCGGAACACGGGGCATCAACTAATATTCTATCATAGCCAGGATTTGGACACCGAGGGAGATGTCGGCCATCATGGCGAATAATTACCATCGAAGTAAGGCCAGCTCGCTTAGAATTTGAGACCAATAGATTTGCTCGTCCCGGATTTGATTCATTGGCAACAACGACCCCATCATCATCAATTGCTTCACACAATTGAGTTGACTTGCTTCCCGGCGCCGCACACATATCCAGCACATGATGACCAGCCTTACAATCAAGCAGTTTCACTGGAATCATGCTGACCGCTTCTTGCCGAGTTATTCGACCGGAATCATGCAGAGCGCGAAGAAGGATTTTGGCATCATCTGAAGACCATTTTCCTCTTAGCCATGGCATCACCCAACCTTGCCCCCCACCACCTTCAGGTAACCAATCAATAGGCTTGCCACCTAAGGATAGGAGAATCTCTCTCACCCATTCTTGGTCTTCTCGCAGGGGGTTCACACGCACGGTTTCACTAAGTCTTGATTCAGCCGTTTCAATCCATGAATCAGCATCCTCACGCCATGTTTGCACAGCCACCCATAGGTCGCTTTTTGAAGGGTCTGCAAAGCCGAGTTTACCCATTCACACCACCCCCCTAACCGGTTGCACATACCTTCGTGCCGGTCTCCCTCCCTCAAGGGTTGTGGATGCGCTAACCCAATGAGCCATGCCCAGTGTCGGCTGTTACATGGCGGTTGGTAGTGGCGATGCTTTCAGCTTACCCGCCACTCTATTAACAGTCATTTTACTGTGGTCGTTTTTTCAATGGTCAGCTCCTTTATGGTTACCTGGACTGGCTGAGAAAAATCCGGACAAAGCAAAATTTTACCGCCACTTTGACCGCAGTTTAACAATCCTACCTGTGTTATTGGTTCTGCTTGTCGTCCTAGCTTTATTTAGGGCTCATTTCGCTCAAGATTTTACTTATGGGCATGTGGTAAATTTTGGAATTAGTAGTTCATCATCATGGCAAAGAATGTTGCATGGGCCAACCAACACAGTAGGCTCACCTTGGTTAGGAATCATCATTGTTTTCGCCATTACTACCTTGGTAAAGGAGTGTTTTGGTAACTCTGGATATTCCTTATTTGATGAACATGGGGCAGACCTACGTGCCCGCGTATTAAGATGGCATGGATTTCTATGGCCATTGATGTTGATTGGATTTATTCCTTCTGACGCATTTGCAGTTTACTCAGAACCACAATCTTTCATCGGTTCAGAAATCGCTCCACTTCGGACTTCACTTACGTTGATGTTTGCTGGAATTGGTCTCGGTATCTGGCCATATGCTGTGGCAAATTATTCACAATCTGGAGATATGAAGAAAGGTGACAATTTTCTTTTAGCAAGTATAACTGCTGTGTTGGCATTATTTTTCCTTGCAATGGGAAACCTCCCTTCACAACGAGTTGATGAGTTCGGTGAACTAATTGCTTTGGGCCAAATGACAGATCTCGCTCTTACCTCATCATTGGTGGTTCTTTTATTGGGATGGCCAATTTTCTTGATGTTATTGAGCAAAGTACACGAAAAAAGAGGAGTTGCCAAAGGAAGACGTTGGCTTGGTTTGACTCGTTCTTTAATTCATACACTAGTTTTGATTTGGGTATCAGGCGCAGTGATACTTGAATCGCTTCCTCACATTGCTGGTTGGTCTAGTTCATTTTGGCTATCATTGACTTTGATGCTCCCACTAGCAATCTTTGGATTTCTTGGCACGTTGCTACCGATTGTTGGCTTAGATTCTAGACCGCGGCCCGAAGTGTGGGGTTTTTTCTTAGTGATGAGCCTAGCAATTCCATTCTTGACAATAAGAGAACCACTCACTTTAGTATTGATACCAGGTCTTTTCTTGTCAATGACAACTTTGCCTCTGCTAGCAACACATCCAGAGTTGCGTCCTAACTTGCCTGTTCAGCGACGGGTGTTAGAATCAGTTGTATTAATTGGATTAACGATTACAGCCTTATGGGGATTTCATCAAATGTTTACAGGCGATACGATTGCTATTTCATTGGCTATTGGAATAACTTTGATATTACCTTTAATCTCAATTATCTTACTCAATCAAAAATTGGCAATTCCTAGTACAAATGTAACCAACAAGGATAGTAAATCCGGTGTTGAGGATTGACCCATCAAAATCACCTTTTCAAGGAGTTATCCACCTGTAACGGTTATAGCACCGACAGTGCGCCTGCATTTCAGTTGACTGCGTTTTGCAGTCTTCTAGATGGGATGCGAAATGACTGAAGAGAGTGAGCCAGCTGTAAAGCGACAAAAGAGGACTAGTCCGTTAGCCAGAGCCAATAAACAGGCTTTCAAAGCGGCCCGAGCAAGAGCCGAGAAGACTTCACAAAAAATCAGTGAAGCGAAAGAAATCAGAACCCGGTTCAAGGATATTCACGAGCGTGCGGTAGAGAGTCAAGTTGAGCAAGGTCCCTTAGTTCCAGTCGAGGCACAGATGGAAGTTGCAGATGATGATTGGGTTTACCAGTCAATTGATGAAGAGACACTTCGAGAATTGAGTCACAGAGTAGTTCTCCAGACTAGTGCCGGTAAGCGCAAAGTTCTGTTTGAAACACAAAATCTCAATGAGGCAATGGATTGTGCAGCACGAATTGTAGAGTTCAGTGATGGCTGTGTTTTAGTAGAAACCGTTGACCCTTAAGTATAATTTAGGATTCGTCGCGTTCAAATAGGCGGGGCAGGTCGGGCGTTTTACATGGCAGTCAAGAAGGACAAGAAGTCGAAGGGGCCAAACATCCAGCAAGCTGCTGGGTTAATCCGCTACTTCGACGAGGAGTCAGATGATGCTTGGCAGATTTCAAAAGGCATGATTTACGCTGTCTGTATCATATTCTCGGTTGGCGTTTACTTGGCTAACCAACCAAACCAGTGGGAGAACACTTGGATGTGGATGTGGGACAACCTGTTTGGTTGAATCATTCTCTGAGATTATTCTTCAGAATCCGTTAGGTCAACAAAAGGGATATCGCCTTCAGTCTCATCTTTGATATCACTTAGCAAGTCATCTGCTGAGACATCGCTGGTTTTTGTAGCCACTTCAGCAGGAGTGATTCTATCTACTTCGTCTGGAAGTTCTTCATGAACCATTACATGCTCCTCTAATATTTCTTCATCCACGTCTAATGAATCATCTAGTAGCAAGTCATCAGCTTCTTGGAATACAGTGCGAGTAACTTCTGTTGTTGGGTCAGCCTCAATCATTGAGGATTCTGCTCTTGCCAATGCCCGCTCGAATCCAGCGGCATTCTTGTCATGTAACGCTGCCAAAGCAATCTCAATATGGCCACTTGCCTCTTTTATGGCACTTTCAGCATCATTCCGCTGCCAGTTCTCGTAATCCATTTCTTCAAACTCGTCAAGCCTCTTTGTTAGTGTTGTGAGCCGATCTTTGTATTTGTGTGCCTCCTCGTTCATTTCTTCCCTTGCGTATTGAATTAGTTCTTCCCACGCTTCACGGTGACCATTTGAATTAGTCCCAGTGGCTCTTTTCCACATTAACCCGAAGGTTGGCTCCCATGGGTTTCGTCCTAGAATTGCGACCAAATCAAAAATAAGTCGTGCGCGGTTTTCTAATGGACCTTCAATAACGAGTTCGTTAAGAAAACAGGAATTAAAAAGTCCGAACCCCCAATACGAGCGGCTAGTGATTTCAATACGTAATAGTGAATCATTCGTAACCATTTTCCAAGTCTGCTGGTCAAATCCTGGAGGTGAAGTCAAGGTTGGGGGTTCATGGGCACCAAAACACCTCAACAATGCATCACTGATATCACCTAAGTAAAGGCTAGTTTTTCCATCTGGCCAGTTTAGATGACGTAATCGGTTCTCATCATCTACTTTCATTTCTGGCTTACCGTGCTTTACTTGACACCAAAGATGGCTGTGAGTCGCATCAATTCCGACTACCTCATCTTGCTCCACAGCCCGCCCTCGTTAAGTTGCGTGCGCGGCTGTAGCATCATTGTTACTTCGCTATGATATGGTGGGTTGGCTGTTGAAATATACTATAATAGATTAATTTTTGAGACGAATTCTATCGTAAGGCTGAATAAAAGACTCGTTCCGTCGCGCTTTCATGGCGAAGAAGACGGGCTCGGCAAACAATCGTTCCGCAGCAGCGAAGAAAGCAGCCGCAACTCGGAAAAAGAACGCTGCTGCCAAAGCAAAGGCAGAGGCAGAATCAGCAGCAGCGGCTAAGAAAGCAGCGACCTCGAAGAAGGCCGCAGCAACTCGGAAGAAGAATGCTGCTGCGAAGAAAAAGGCAGAAGCAGCAGCGGCAGCAAAGAAAGCAGCAGCCGCGAAAAAGGCAGCCGCAACTCGCGCAGCAAATGCTGCTGCGAAGAAAAAGGCAGAAGCAGCGGCAAAAGCCGCAGCTACTCGGGCTCGCAAAAAGGCAGAAGCAGCAGCGGCAGAAAAAGCAGCAGCAGCAAAGAAAGCCGCAACCGCGAAGAAAGCCGCAGCAACTCGTGCTAAGAAGAAAGCCGCAGCTGCAGAGGCTGAAAAAGCAGCCAAGCGAAAGGTCGCAGCAAAGAAGGCAGCCGCAACCCGTGCTCGCAAAAAGGCAGAAGCAGAAGCAGCAGAAGCAGCTAAAGTAGCCGCCACCGAAGCCGTAGCCGCTCTAGATGCCAAGCGAAGGCCAGGATTAATACTCTCAGTAGATCAACTTGATTCCTCGGTTTCTAATAGAATGCGAAAGAAAGTATCTACCTCTACAGAAGCACATCACATCAATGCGCGAGGAGATGCATCGAAAGTCATGAGTAAACGTGTAAAAGCTGGCAAGGGTGCTAAAAGCACGGCAGATAAGCGTAAAAAAGCATTTTACAAGCGCTGGATAGAAGGTTCAAATGCTGAAACTGTTGAAGAGTTCTCTTGGGTTAGAGAATTCACTTCATGATATCTTGATTCTATCACTCAATGTCGCCGAACAGGTCGGCTTCTTGGGCTCTACGATAGACTTCTCTCAGAGTTTGGTCAGTGATATCGAGATAGACTCGTGTACTACTGATATCAGCGTGACCAAGCAATCTCTGAATGCTCACGATATCAGCCCCGCGTTCAAGTAAGCCAGTTGCAAAATTGTGACGCAATGTGTGCGGGGTTAATCGACTTCGCAAAATTCCAGCATCATCTGCCAAAAAATCCATCATCTTCTGTACGTTTCTTTGAGTTAGACGATGTCCTCGACTATTCAGGAATAGTGCCTTGTCATTTTTCCCAGTCCTTGAAGATCTGTGTCGCAACCATTTTTCAAGAATGTCTTTACTCCTCTTGGTGAAGAGAACTCGGCGGTCTTTGTCTCCTTTGCCCGACCACACATTTGCCGACATATCTTGATAATCGATGTCAATACAATCTAGCCCACACAGTTCACTTACTCGAAGTCCAGTTTCAAGTAGCACGACAACAATTACCTCGGCTAGAGGATTTTCTGATTGCCGACAAACCTGAATTAATTTACCTAATTCTTGATGTGTTAAAGTGCGAGGTAATCTCTTACTTCTTTGAGGACGCACTACCCAATCAGGAACCGTGTGCCCTAACCACTTTAGGAGGTGAGAAATAGCAGCCAGTCTAGCGTTAACGGTGGATGGTTTCAGATGTGAAATTGACTGTAGCCAGAGATCCAATCTGCCATTATTTGGGTCAATATGACCAACTCCTTCAATCATAGACATGTCCTCAACATCATTGGGATTAAGTTGACCTTCTTCTGGTATTGAAGTTGAAAGGAATTGTCGCGCAGCAATAAAGTAGGAACGAGATGTATGTTCACTCTTCTTCTCTGCTTTCAATTGTTGTTCATAGCATGATAGTAATTGTAAATCTTTCAGACGAGTAAGACGAGTTGGAAGTGTGAAACCATGACCGACAATATCATCACTGAAACGCTCAAGATATTGACGCGTTCCTGAATCCGCCCATCGTTGACTATTTTCGTCTTGGTTTTGTGACATTGTAACCTCTCTTCATCGTTAGTGCCACCGAGGTGACACCCATTCCCATCCCCTTACAGGGAAGAGAGGTTGAACCACTCGCAATTATGAATGCTTCGTGCGTTGAGTGGTGTTATCCGCCCAACGTTCATTGAATTCAGAAAAGCCGCTCAGTAGGATTCATCACTAAACTCAATAGTTGAAGGGCTTGCATTATTGTTGTCAACAGAGTGTGAAATCCATGAGCCTAATTGTTGGTGAATCTTGGCAATTTCGCCATAACAAATAATCTCATCACCGCGCCTCAACATGAAGGTACGTCTCGGTTTCCAGATATGCATTCCTTCGCGAGCAACTGCAAATACAAATTGTTCATTGACATTAGTAAATACATCACCAATTTGTTTTCCATTCAATATCGGGTGTCGGCTTATGTTTACACTGACGACTCCGTGCCCAGGCCGGCTACGCAGAAGTTGGTCTAGGCCAACATTACTGAATCCTTGGTTAATTATACAATGTTCAATGATTTCACCGGCTACGTTGATGCCTGTCGCCCCCTCAATTCCTTCTAATCCAGGAGAAGAATTTACTTCCAAAACTAGTGGACCGCGGTCGCTTTCCAGCAAATCTACACCTGCAACATCAAGATTCAACAAGCGAGCTGCGCGGCGCGCAACATCAGCATATTCAACGGGTAAGTCGAGATTTTCAACAGTACCATTGAGATGAAAGTTTGAGCGGAACTCACGTCCTCTTGAACGCCTTCTCATAGCAGCAACGACCTTTCCTCCGACAACAATAACTCGTACATCACGTCCATGACTCTCTTCAATGTACTCTTGCACAAGTACATGATGTCCCTCTGAGAGAAGTTTGTAGGTTAGTTCTCTAGCCCTTTCTTCGTTGTGTACTAAGAAAACCCCACTTCCTTGGGTTCCCTCACTAACCTTCACTACAACGGGCATTCCACCGACCCTAGATAGTGCTCCTTCAACATCCTGCCAAGTTCTAACATGGCAAGTGGTAGGCACAGGGATACGGTTTTTTGTAAGCAGTTGAGTTGCATGTAATTTGTCTCTGCTGTGGCTAATTCCGTCACTACTGTTGGCCACATAGACCCCCAGTCTCTCAAATTGTCTGATCAATGCAACACCATGGTGTGTAATCGAATATCCAATTCTAGGAATGACAGCATCAACTTCTACTGGCCAGCCGGCATTTAGAATTCGCGGTTCTTCATTCCCAACAGTGATGCTGAGCCGCATCGGGTCAAGAACTTCAACATAGCAATCCCGCTTTTCAGCCTCTTCCAAAAGGCGTCGAGTACTGTACAATCTCGGGCCGCGTGATAAAATGGCCAGCCGGACAGTCATGATGTGTCGGGGACCCCCACCATTTTTGAGTCCTGTGGGTATGTTTTTCATCCATTTTACATTTTTTATTGACTGAAATTGTATTTCTATGCTAATATCTAACATTTCAACAAGGCCTATCCTTTCATAATCAGGGAGGCACTGCCGCCTCCATGCAAACAGGTCCACCCGGCCCATCTAGTCCGGGACCAGCAGGTCCACCGAGCGCAGGACCCCCCGGTTCACCTAGTCCAAGACCAACAGGTCCACCTAGGCCAAAAGGACCTCCAAGAAGTTCGGCGTCCTCTTCACTTTCATCCGGTGAGGAGATGGACGAGGGAGCATTTGAGAGATTAGCCGAAAAAAATGTGGTTCGTCAGGCTGAGATTGAGCGTCGAGAAAAGGTTGTAGTGTTAAAGAAACTTAAGAACGGTAAGCGTAACAATGTGATATTGTTATTGTTGTTAGTTGTAGTTTTTGGAGCCATTGCAGTAGCTCCTTTCAGCCAAGGAGATATTTCCAATAACCCTCATGAATTCAGTCAGGAGGTTGATATTCTAAACCGAAATGACCCTACTCATCCAGCCGCTTGGGAAGCAAAAGATATTGAATTGATGAGTACCAAAATATGGGATGGTAATGACGAGTTTTCAGGTTCAATCACACACGATTTAGATATCCCCGGGATTCCAATAGACATTGCTGGGGTCACCTCAATCCCAGTTAATGTCAAGTTGGTTAGTTACCGAGTTGATGGCGCAAACACTGGATTCCGACTTGCGCTATTCCCTTCGCCCTGTGATGAGATGTATGGACAAACCATAGAATCTCTTTCGGAACGGTACAAATATGGTTCAATAACACCGATGATTATTGGTAATGAAATAACGATATCTTTTGCAGTTCCAGCTGGTAAATATTGCTTGGTCTTTGAATATGAGAACCCACCAGAGATCCAAGGATTCCGAGCAACTATTGATGCAGAAGTCACACCTCGCTGGAACCTGCCATTATGTGCACCATTAGCTGCAATTTCGTTGGTTCTAGCAATATTCGCTGGTGTTGGCGCCCATAAAGCAGGAAAAGCATGGAAGAAAGTTGCTCAACCTGATTCACCAGCCAAAAAGAGTACCGAAGAAGAAGTACTTGAACAGGCCGAGGAGGAGCGTGGAACGATGTCCGAATCACTAGAAACTAGTGACGCTGGTGAGGTAGATGAAATGGATAGCCCAAGCCCAAGTGAACACCCAGGCTCAACACCACAAATTGATGAATCTCTACAAGCCACTGCACCTGTGGTGACAGAGGCACCTGCTGCTGTTGCTGAACCTGCACCGGAAGTTGTTGAACCTGCACCGGAAGTTGTTGAACCAGCACCTGCCCAGCCAGTTTACACCGATGAGCAATTACGTGCTTTAGGCTGGACTGACCAACAGATTGAGTGGCAGCGTCAATCTGAACAAATGCAATAACTTTGATTCATCTTTACAGAACATCAAACCCGTGCGCAGCACGGGATTCTAGCATTCTCAGAGAATTGTTTGCCAATAGAAAATCGTATGTGTGCCCTCCTAAATACCGAAGGGGTTGAAAGCCCTAAGTGGCCCCAATGTGATTGGGTCACAGAATGGTGGATGATTCTATTCCAACTGCAGCGCAACTGGTTGCGCTCAAAGTTGTAGACCTGAAAGCAAAGTGTAAAGAGGCCGGATTGAAGATATCTGGACGTAAGCAGGAGTTGATTGATCGGCTCTTAGAATCATTTGCTGCCGAAGACGATGACATCTTACTGCTTGAGGAAGATGAAGATGAAACTAGCCAACAACCAACTGAGGAAGAAGCCGAAATTGAGGAGGAAGTCTTTGAGGCTGAAGTCTATGTTGCAGAATTAGATGTTGAATCTGATGACGACCTTGTCATTGACGATGAAGATGAAGTTTTTGAAGCCGAAGTGTTTGAGGCCGAGTTGTTTGAAGAAGATGAGTTTGAACCCGCTCCTCTACGATCTAGCCGTCCAAACCGTCTCACAGGTGGTTCTTTGCTCGGCACTCTAACTAGCAAATCAACAATAGCAACCTTACTTGTAATTCTCGTCATTGCTGGTGGTGGATATTGGTGGTGGACCAATAATCTGGACCCATTCGTTGCTGAGCCAATAGAATATGGGGATGAAATGAATTTCGCTATATCTACTGGTTCATTCGATGTTGAAGGTGAGGACATGGTGCGTGAATTGGACAACCGCCTCAATGGAGCCCTATCTGAAGTCTGTGAGAAATTCAATGTTGATTTCACTGGCACTGGAAATATAGCGGTAGCCAAAGGAGGGAATTCAGAATTACTCAATCCATCAGATACCGACTTAGTTGGCGTTGTGCAAGCAAGAGACGCATATGGGTTGACTTTCTTGGCAGTTGAACAGGAGTTAAACCATCAACTTTCAGCCACAGTATCATCAAAAACTTGGCTTGGAGACCAGACAGATAATCTATGTTCTGTACCAGTTGGACCGATTTCAGGATATTCATTTGCCCAGACCTCTAAGTCTTGGACAGAGTTAACCAGCAAGGCTCTGTTGAGTACTCACAGCTCAGTTACTCTCGATAATCAAGGTGAACAAACCGTAGTAGAAGCACTATCCTTTGGGGTGCCAGATGACA
>CAXEOD010000018.1:0-24175 GCA_963997805.1 uncultured Candidatus Poseidoniales archaeon | reverse complement strand
GTTTGATTCTTCAGCAGTGCTTGCCGGGACGATTCTGATGGCATCGGCGATCAGTGGTTCCGGGCCTCAGACTTACGATTCCGCAGTCTCCCTTACCTCACTGCTGCCGACCGTCGCACGCCAACGTGATGCGTTCTATCAAACGCTTCACTATTGCTTTGAAGCGCAGCTTCACGGCGGTAAGACGGGGGCTCGTGGATGTTCCGCGGTTCCCTTCCTTCTCGGTGCCCCCAGCACTGCGAAGACTGCAAAGGTCCAGCAGTATATAAAATGGGTGTATGAACACGGGTCTGAGGTGCTGGGTATCAAGCATCCACGGGTGAAGGTGAACATATTTATCCTTGCCCAAGCAGACTCTGTGGATATTGGCGGTGCAATGAGCATATTGGGTGGTATGGTTGGCTTTTGTTGTTCATTCTGCTTAATCGGATTGGGGATAATTTTCATCTTCACACTCAAGGATAACAAAGCACAGCAAGGAGTGATGATGGTTCAGCAAGCAGATGGCACTATCCAACCAGTAGGAGGCATGCCAATGCAGCAACCAGGTGGAGGGGCACCGATGGTTGGTGGGGCTGTTCATCCTGCCTTCGCTGCCGAGCAGCCAGCAACCCAACCATTGCAACAGTCAACCACTCAGCAAAGCCAAATTCTTCCACCAATTGGCGGCCAACAACCACCTAACCAAGGATTCTGATTAGATGCCCCAGTAACTACCAGAAGTTTCCTGGCGACTAATTGAATTGACTACGCCCTTAACCGCCCAGAAGAATATCATAGCATAAATTGCTTGATGCCAATCTCCCCACAGTGTTGTTACATTGAGAGAATAGGTGTGGTTGAGAACCTCTAATGCCATCTCTAAGCCAGCACTGCATAGAGTCCAAATAACAATACCAAAAGCCATAATTTGTACTGTTCTTCCGCTGAATGTTCCCTTTTTCATTTTCAAAACAAGAAGAGAGAGGGCTAATGTAAGGAATGCCAAAACAATCCAAGTTATTGCGCCCTGAAATACAAGAAGAATAATTTCAAGCCCACCTGGTGGTTTTGATAATGCCATATTTGTTGAATAAACTCGTAACCCTTCGGCAATTGCAAAGATAAAGAAGAACACCATTGAGAACCATAATATCGACGAAACAAAGGCGGCATCAGCATTTTCTCTCATATCCCTCATAATCCGATTAAGATGCTGTTCTGCACCTAATCCTTTAGCCATCAGATAAATTCCAATGAATAATGGCATCATGCCGATAATGACACCACCGTTTGGAAGAATCATTCCAAGTCCAATCATTATTAGGAAAATTGAGAGGGGGACAAGTAGTTTCATGCGCCATTTTTCATCTTCAATCGCTTTTACGAGGTAATAGTAAGTACCCTCAATCCCTTTTGATTGACGGACAATAATTTTCTGAACATGGTCAATGTTTAGACGTGATTGAATAATTGGAAGGATGCTTTCGTCTTCTGCCCCATCAGTAACCATAACTCCACGGTCGGGCTGAAACATCTCAATCACCTCTTCAAGCTGTTTTGCAACGGCTCGGTCGGAACGAATTCCAACTCGCTCATCACCTGTAAGGACTGCAATTTCAACAGCATCATTTGATTCACCACTTTCTTTCAACTGGTCGTGAAGGTGGAGAGCACCGAGAATCGCATTGGTGTCACTCTCTTCGGGATCTGCAATTCCAAGCCGCAGTGCTGCGGTTAATACCTCTTTACGGCCGACTATAGGCCCACGGATACCAGCCTTTTTGCCGAGGTCATCATCGCGGTCAACAGATAACACCAAAGTTCTCGTCATCCTTACTCACCTGACCTTTCTTAACACGGCTGGGGCGTTACCCTGCTATGAATCATTGTCCTCTTTCCCACCTTTAGCACCATTGGTTTGGTGGTTTTCCTTTGATGGGGGGTCTACTACGGGTTGTTCAGGGGGCGTATCGCGTGCTCTTCGCCGTTGTTGCGCACGTACATATTTTAGCGGATGGGTCATCCACTCTAAGTTACAAAGAGTATCACTGATTATACCTTGTGAGACTGGGCACCGAGCGTGTAATTTCAGAGTGTTACACTTCTCAGGTGTGTATTCGCCTTCGTAAAGATGGCCTAATTGGTATTTGGTAGTACCCTCATTATAATCTGGTGCATTGACAAAAAATGAGGCTGCTTCATCAATTGAGAGGCCTAAGGCACGGCTCATATTTGCTAAGAATCTACGACCGGCGTGGTTGACATTTTCACCTCTAGCTAGGTCAGTAATTGCTGAAGTCATGCAAGGTGGCCAATCTCCTTCATGGGCCGCGGTTACCTTGATTTCTTGGCCTTTGCTATGTTGTAATTCCGCTACCATTTTACCAACTGGGTCAGCAAATTTTGCTGCAAATTCATCGTCCATTTTCTCCATGTTAATTTGACACCTTTCAACAAGGACTTGCCGGATTCGCTCTTTCAAAAGACGGGCTAAACGCTGCCGTGATGAATCGCCGCTACCAGCACACATTGTTACCCAACCATCTGAAATTGGGCGGTTGACCATTCGCCAATAACTACCAGTTATTCGAGGTGAGAGTTCAATAAAATCAGTCATTGGAATCTCATATATTAGAGTTGAAGATTTTGCTGCGTGTATTGATACACCTGCTACAGATTGTATCTTAGAGCGAACATCAGAAAGATATGTGTTTGTAACCAAGTCAAAAGTTTGTTCATCAATACTTTCCCCAAGTAACTTGTCAGCTCTACTAGCTTCACCTTCTACCCAACGCTTCACTAGTCTTTCATCAAAGGATGCACAAACCACTAACATAGCATAGTAAAATCCCAAGCCTTCTACCATTTGGCCATATGGTTCATGGATGTCATGCCTAGTGGTTGATGAAACACCTTCTGTGAGATTAATAGATTCCAACATGCGATGTATCCCACGAATTCGAATCGGTTCAACCCATTCACCATCAATCAATGTATCAAGGTCAATATTGTTGTCTGTTAAGAGAGATTTCAACCACTCCTCTCCTTGAGGGAGAAAGGGGAATCGGGCCAGTAAACTGGGTGATTCGATAGTCGGGAAGCGGCGCGGGAGTGGCATGAGCGCACTGTGATGCTTCGCTCGGGTTCTTGAACTCTCAGTTTGACGGGGGACTGGAGGGGGGGCAATGCCGGCACAGCAAGAGACCGAATTAGATCCTGTTAATCTTGCCCTAGTTAGCATCCAAGATGAGGTGCGAATTGACTTCGGATGGGACTTGAAATATGATCAGCAGTCTGCGAATGCTCTACAGCAATCTTGTCTTGATGTTGATGCTGTTAAATGCGCTACTGAGCGGTTAATTACGATTCTTCAAAAGGCTGAAGAAATTGTTATTCTTGGTGCTGCGGTAGAACCTGAAGACCTACTTTTATTGAATGAAAATTGTCAGTTTGTGGCAGCAGATGGAAGTGTTGGAGTGTTTGATGAATTACCACCCCAAATAGCACAATCAGCTTGGGGAAGGCTCGCATTGGTGGTATCAGATGGTGATGGAGGAGAAGCAATGCTACGAGCAAGTCAACAAAAGATCCCGTTTGCACTCCATGCACATGGAGATAACCAAGACGAATGGCGAGAACTTTTACCAGTTCTAAAACAAAATTGTCCAACTCTAATTCTGACGCATCAGTGCCCTCAACCAATTGAAGGGATGAATAATCCTGGTGGCTTCACTGATGGTGATAGGGCAGCGTGCATTGTCGCCGCATGTGGAATCCCACATAGCAAAATTAGACTAATTGGTTTTAGAAGTGACAAGATAGGTCGTTGGACTGGTATTACTGACCCGGTGCGCAAACTGCGGAAACTGAAATGGATGGAAGCAGTTCTCGACATTCTGAGGGGGACTTCTTTTTGATGCAAAAAAGAAAGAAAAAGGTTGACCAAAACGCCCCTATTAAGCCCTGGGCAGCAATTATTACCTGGTTGATGCTAAACCTAATTTGGATGGGTTTGTCCCCTATGGCAACACCTCACCCAGTACTCTCAGAAAAAGGCGGGCACAGAGAATATTACGAAATGACGGTACCTGATGTTCTTGGTGCTGAACTGCCTTTTGAGATTGATTGCCAATTCCGAACCACCTATTCTGAACATTCTAACATTACAGCATTGTGGGAATTGTGGGAAGTAGGTGCAAAAGAAAAAGAGGATTCTGGTGACTTTGATGATCCTTTCCCAGAGCCAACTAGAACATGGTCGGGCGGTTTGAATGAAAATTGTGGTGATTATGGAGGTACTATTTACCCTGGCGAATATGTATTGGAATTGCGTTTCTATTCTGAAAACGGCACTAGGATTGGCTGGGAGGAGGCCGCGCGAATTATTGATGGGGAATTCACCATGCAATATTGGATTTATTCGCCTCATCAAATTACTGGGTACATCATCGCTAATTTGCTTGGAATCTTGATTTTAGTTACTGACCAAGCAGTTAGAAGAATGAGAAGACGTAAACGATTAGCGAAGAAACTTCCACTGCACAAACAACGTCACAAAGAAGAGTGGGAAGCACTACAAGAACAAATGGATGGTGATAGCGGGGCAGCCGTTGAATCATTCCAAATTGAATTGGGTGTAACTTCAGAATCAGAAAGAGATGAGATGCGAAGGCGCTTTGAAGATTCAACTGAGGATGAATCCGTAGACAGTGGAATACCAGAATCTGAAGTAACGCAAACAGATGACAAATTAGGTGAAGGAACTGTTGCCGGTCTTGAAGGAAAGACGAAGGTTGACAAGGATATCCAAACAGTTGGAGACTTGTGGGAACGAATGAAAGATGATGACGAAGAATTCTGATGTCAAACTATTGTAATAAGAATACGGGTGCTTAATCTCTGAATAATGGGCGATAAGGTTCCCTCTTACGAGTCGTTGAATGCCAGACGCCTTTCATAACCTGCTTAGAAAATCTCCACCACGAAGCAATCGTACGGAATGGGTGAATGATGAATCTCAATGGATTGCCCCAATCTTGAATTGGATACTTCAATTGACCTAGCATTCCTTCCGGTATTTTCTCATCAACCCCATATCTCTCAGGACGCTTATCAGATGGCATATAATAGGTGCCAAATACGATATCCCAAAATGGAAGGAAACCTGAGTAATTGGAACAATGTGCCTCCTTCTCATTGGCATGATGCCAATGGTGGAACTCGGGTGTTGGAATGAGACGATGTAATGGTCTTAGCCTCCAACCAACATTGGCATGTAGGAATAACCCTGTGAGGATTTGAAGTATGGCTAGGATACCGCTTGTCTCTGGACTAAATCCGGCGAAAACCAAGAAAAAGAAACCCGGTCCAACCAATGCAAAATCCATGGGATGAATTCGAAACCCACTAATCCAATCCATGTGTTCAGGAGAATGGTGAATTGCATGGAATTTCCACAGTTCGGGAACTTCGTGATACCAACGATGTGCCCAATAACCAAAGAAATCGAATAGGATGAAGGCGACAATTGGTTGGATATATCCTGGTATCATTTCCACCAGCCCGAAATAACTTACGATGAGACCGAGTACCCAGGTGAATGAGAAAAAGCTAATGATAACTGCAAAGATGATGCCGAAGATATTGAGGAAAGGTTGTGAAAGTGCATACGCCACATCCAGTTTCCACTTGGGACGACGAACCTTCTGCCCTTTGTGTCGGGGAAACAATTTTTCCATAGGGACGACAAGAATGAACAATACGGTGACGACTACTAATGATTCAAATTGATAATACCAAAGTGAAAAACCAACAATCGAAAGTACCACAATTCTGCCAAGTAGGACCCAATACCATGGGGGTGAATCTAGAGAATTAACAAAATTAGAATATGATTGGCCATCTTTAAGAATAATTGGGTGTACATTCTCTAAAAGAGGGGTCAGATTAGTTTTATTTGAGTCCAACATATCACCCATAAATCAAAGAGTTAATTATTCGATAATAATCTTTATTATTTTAACTCGTTTAACTCGTGATTAATAATTATTTAGAATGAAACACTTGTGGGCGCATCCGCCGCCCAGACTGAAGAAGAGACGAAGATCAGTACAAGGCGGCGGAGTCCCGGGTTGAATGAGGACCGTGGTGACCAACACAATCCAGGCCAAAACCAAGTTTAACACGGTGGACATTGAATGTACCACCTTGAGTCTTGGCCATATCAACTAACAACCTGTTCGGCAAATAAACATAATCCCGAATTGATTCGCAATTAATGACATTTTCACCGCATTAGGGAAATCGCGTCATAAGAAGTCGTCTAATGTGTACACTTTTACTCGGTCGTTCTTGAATAAACTATCAAGTGAGTCTGCTAATACAGCGTATTTTTGTTGAGTGTAGTTAGATGTTCCAAAAGTTTCCATTACATGATTTGCCACTTTGACATATTTCCTTATAGCCCCTTCTGAAACCGTCATGATGAGGTTGCCACCACACTGCATTGGACCTTCACTTCGAGTGATTACTGCAGTACCTGTATTCGCTTTTACCGGCTTTATACATTTACCGGATAATGGTGCTCGGCGGAATTTTTCACCACAACGACCACACCTGAATTTTTGACGAGTGAATGCCAATAAATTCCCCCTCAAATCTGGGAAAAAATGGGATTCAACAACAGATGATGCAACCTTCTCGACATTAACGGCCCGTAACCTTTGGGCCAGCGAAATTTGGGCGTTCAATTTGTCAACCATGGTTTCAAGAATCTTGTAAGCAGAGTTCGGTGGGCCAGCGTCTAACGATGTTAAGTCGTGAGTATATCCATATCCCCTCAGCGCACCAATAGTTCCAAGTCTCTTTTCTACGAAATCCATGATTTCGATAACCTCTTTTGGATTGGGCATTTTAGTAGTTGCTTCGTAAAACTCGCGAGGGTAGAACCAGGCTGAATCAACGTTCAAGGCTTCTTTGTCCAACTCAGCTGGGTTCAAGCGGGTCGTAAGAACAAGAGGGGCATCCATTCTACCACCTCTATTAGCAGGTAATATTTCTTTAGAGAAATTCAGTAACCCATCTAGTAACAACATGATGCAATCCTCGTCACCATCACAGTTCCTACGCTTTGCAGCATGGAAAAGTGTGTGTGCATAGCCACCTGAGGCATCAGTAAATCCAATGATTCTACACAGTACGCCACCTGATGTATGTGGTGCTAAAGCAATCCCCAACTGACCTACAAGTCCTTCAGCATCTTCAACATTATAATGCGGTTCCATTTTGTAAAATCTGATTAACAATTCATCAATGAAATTACAGGTATTCAATAGATGATCGATTCCTTTTGTGCTCGGAATAAAATCTTGAGGGAACAACTCAACAACTTGAGTGTCTGATTCTAATGGCTTACCATCCACATCTGAACCATAGCCTAGTTGCACCAAGCGTTGCCATGGGGTTCCTATTTCACAGGGCCGGAAATGAGTAACTGGAATGTCAGACATGTCGAAACGCACGGTGCCATCGCGAAACACTGGTAAATTGTGCCGGGCGCGTAATATACCCTTCTCAAGAGGTTCTGGGGTTTGAATTTTGGAAGTTAAACCCTTCACACATTTCACCTTGGGAATCTTGTCAATACCTAGTTCTTCAATCTTGGATTCAAGAATCTTTGTAAGTGGAATTGTTTGAAATTCTCCTTGACGACGGCTATTCGAATTTGATGATTTTATTGTCAAAGTTCTACCGTTACAAGATGATGTTGGGTCATCTGCAACTAGGCGGTGGTGACATATTGTAAATGGTGAAGCACGGCCACATTTGGTACATTCACGCGGCCCCATTGAGATACGTAGGTTACCTTTGCTTGAGGCTACTGTGAGCAGACGCTGGGGGCCACCTTCGACACCCACTGGAAATAATAAGTGGACTGAGGGTTTCATCAATCTATGAGCCGCTTTTTCAGGTCGAGCCATTCTAGCCCCAATACGAACTGGTGCATTGTGCTCCCACCTAGCCTCACTACATTCTCTAACGATGTGTAGTATCCCATCAACTGCATGGTCATCGAGTAACTTTTGAGCGGCAATAAGCCTATCTGGGTCAGTAGTTCCTTTGTCAAGGATCGTTGCTGCCGCATCTTCTCCTGCTTTATCTGTAGCAGCAATCCCTTCTCCTCTTTGGCGAGCGGCAGTTTCAGCTTGAACCCTCACTTTTCCTCTTTTTGCTTCTAGAATTTTACAGCGCTCGGATTCTGTCTTCAGAATTTTTAAGGCACCTTCAATCCGCTGTAAACGGTCCTCAAAGTGAGGCAACATTTCTACTCTCTTCGTGATGTTACCATTTTGTATTTTCAAGCCCAGACCATCTAACAATCCTTCCCAACTAGAAGTGACAACAATATCATCACCATCATGATGATGAGGTAATCCTAGTAACATGAGGGAGGTCTTGAGCATACCATGTTGAAGATGTAAATCGCCGCATCGATAAGATGCTTTGAGAGGGGAAGGGAGGTCTATCCTATTCCCTGGTGGGTCATTGGGCGTAGAGCTATCTTCAACATCTTGTTGCCAGTTTTTTGCCCCGCCTTTTAACCTCATCCAATTAATTGATGTTGAATCATTAGTCCATGAATCCTGAGGCGATTCTTCAGCAGGAAATATCTCACCTTCCTGAATAATTGAATGTAATACTGTAAGCCACTCTATTGGCAAATCCAACCAATTTAGATTCCAAGGTGGCGGGATAGCGCAGTTGAATTGGTGGCTAATTCTGAGTGCTGAATCCCATTCAAGTGGCATTGTTTGCAAATGCTTGACCCAGGATTTTTTCAGGTGGAAATTTTCAAGATCATCATTAGAAATCATTCCAGGGATGCCGTCAGGAAGTTGTGATCTATCAATGTCAAGAGCCTTGACAAAATTTGACAAAGACGTCTCATCATCCAATTCCTCAATAAGTTCAGCAGCCCACCAATCACGATTATATGCAGATGGAATGAGATTCTTGTTATTCTCAAGGAACTCACCGAATCCTAGCATAATTTCTCCATTATCCCAGATTGAACTGACATCGTCATCAATTTCAGCCCACTTTGATAATATATCCACTCTGCCAAAGCGGCCATCATTGAGAATAACAGTTGGACCTTGTAAAGAATCTGAAGGAGTTACAGCACACGCTTTCCCTGGTCTTTCTATCTTCAATTGAGTACCAACTGCAATGAATTCACCCATAGCATGCATAGTAACTGGTGATAAAGCACCAGCCGCCAATCCTGTAGCTCTAGTTCTTCCATATCTTAGGCGAAAACCTCCTGCTGCGAGAGGTTCCCCAAATACTGGTCGGCCAGCAATGATATCTTCCATGAATCGAGTGATGGGGGTGATTGAGCGTTTCTGAAATCCAGCACTTTGCCCTTCTTCATCTGACTTACCCTTATTGACAAAATGGTTGATGAATTCCCATCCTTCAACCTCTAAGTTTTTGATGTGTTTCTGTACTTTTGGTGCTTTGAGGCACAACCCTTCCCCTATCACAAGCAGAACTCCTCCACGAACTCGTGAACCATCCACATTCTCGATATTTCCATACCCAGCACACTCTTGTGCTTCGGTAGATTCACCATTCACCATTACTGGACAAGCTTTGACAATTGTTTCAATCTCTTCTGGCGGGGGCCGGTACTGCAAGTTTCCACGGTATAGTCCAAATTCTTCTTTTACCCTTTCAATCTCTTCATGACGAGCAACGTATGGACCAACCCCTAACTCCCTTCTCACCACATCTGTGATGAGGACTGCAAGGGCTTGCGCTGTACCTCCGGCGGCCCGAATCGGGCCGCAAAAATCAACTGATACAAATTGTGAACCATCTGCGTTGTTGAGTAATCTCACATTGCTAATACCTTCAAGAGGGGCTACTAATACTGATTCTGTTAAAATTGCGAGGCCAACTCGCAATCCAACCTCAATTGCTTTTTCTAAATCCCCAGTGCGTGCATGCATCCTCTTAGCAACAGATTTACTCATTTCAATTGCTGTGGATTCTCTATCCGACTCAAGCAACAATTTTCTTAATTCATCTACTATCTTTAGACCATCAAGATATTCATCAAGTAATTTTTCAGTTCTATCTGCTAGGTCTGAAGTCCTAGGGATTTCAACAAACTCGGTGAAATCTTTGCCTAGACTCCTAGCCTTTTCAGCGATTTGATATTCTAACTCACAAGCCTCATCGAGCCATTGGTGATAATCATCCATCTCTTTGGATAAGTGCTCTTCATTCCAAGGATGTAACATTGCCCAATCGCCGTCCCGCTTCCCAACAAAGCAGTTTAGAAAGCGGGCGCTAAAAGTCATTCGCACTGTACAATGTTAGAGAAATAGGAGAAACAAGTAACTCGTAACGTTGATGGCCCTACCATGATGACAACGTTTTGGCGACGAGCATGGCGGAATCAACGAGCACAACTAACGCGAGGGAATCATTAATTGAGAAAATAAGAGAACTTGCTTGGCTCCATTCAGACTTTGAGGAATTTACTCTAGCAAGTGGGCGTACAAGTCGCCACTTTTTTGATATGAAACCTGTCATGATGGATCCAAAATGCGCACACTATCTTGGAGTGTTAATCCATGCTAAACTGGATGAACTTGGTGACATTGACACCGTTGGAGGGCTAGAACTTGGAGCTGTGCCACTAGCAGGCATAGCCATTGCCAAGGCTGGTGTTGGTAGTAATCTCAGGGGATTCTTAATGCGAAAAGAACCCAAAGGAAGAGGAGGGCGAAAGACTGGAAACCCTCCGGGTATTGAAGGTTCTACACTATTAGCAGGTGACCGATGTGTCATTTTAGAAGATGTTACTACCACTGGTGGGTCTGCACTAAAAGCAGTTGACCGGCTTATTGAAATGGGTTGTGACGTTGTCGCTTGTATCACAATTCTTGACCGTCAAGAAGGGGGAATGGAAGCATTTGCAGAGGCTGGAGTGCCTCTCTATCCGTTAACAACTCTCGCTGACATTGAAGCCTAATTTATGTAGGTAAATTGCTCCAAATGATATATTACTAAAATAGAAAAGAGAATTACGCTAATATAGCCGCAGTCAATTTCTTAGAGAAAGTGAATAATACTCCATACCTCTAGCGGGAATTGAGTAATTAATGCCGGAAGCAGAGTGTATCACAATTGTCCGGCGCTGGTTTGAAGAAGGGTGGAATAAAAATAATTCAAATCTTATTGATGAGTTATTTTCTCCTTCATTCCGTGCTGAAGGTGGCCTGCACGGGGTAATTGACAGACTCGGATACAAACAATACTTTGAGGCCGTTCACATCGCTTCGCCAGATATTAACTGTAAAATCATTGAATTACTTGATGCCGGTGAATATGTTGTTTCCACAATTATTTCGGAAGGCACCCACACTGGTTCTGTTTCTGGAGTTGAAGCATCTGGAGAATTTGTTTCTACTGAAGTGATTGATGTGTGGTATGTTACTGATGGTAAAATTGTTGAACGAAGAAACGCTGAATTTGACCGAATGGGACTAAAAGACAAAATAAATCAAAGTGTGAAATTTGAAACAGAATGACTTTTTCCTAACCCCCTCAACCATTAGGCTCAAAATCTCTAGGCCCCCGGCCTAGTTCATGACCAACGTATTGATGACGACCAGTGAAGGTAATGTGACACTTGATGTGTTTACTGAAAAGATGCCGATTACCACAGCAAACTTCCTAAAATTAGTTGATGAAGGATACTACAATGGATTGCACTTTCATCGAGTTATCAAAGGCTTCATGATCCAAGGCGGATGTTCAATCTCCAAAGACCCTAATTCCCCAAGATGCGGTACTGGTGGACCAGGATACACTATCCAAGATGAACACCCATCTGACGCGCAATTCACTAACGATGTAGGTACACTTTCAATGGCAAACACTGGCAGCCCAAACTCTGGTGGGGCACAGTTTTTCATCAACACAAACCACAATGCATTCCTTGATTGGTGGGATAAAAGCACGCCTTCCTCACACCCAGTTTTTGCTAAAGTGATTGAAGGCATGGACATAATTAGAAAAATTGAGGGTTCTCCTACCGGGATGCAAGATAAACCAAAAACTCCAATCCAAATAATCTCTGTTGCTCGTGTGTGATTTTACCATTTTTGGTTTGAATCGTATTATTTGAAATTTATTTCATTGATGCACCTTTGTTGCAATATCATCTCGTTAATTTATTAAGTAACCGGCTCCGTCATTTGGTTATGGCGAAGCATCGAGCGGGAGACCGGCGAATAATTAGCATCAGTATTCCAGAAGATTTGGCTAAGCGACTTGATAGAAAAACTGGACGCGGACGAAAGGGTGGGCGCTCTGCAACAATCACACAACTGATTGCCGCAGGTTTAGAAAATGATTCAACATTACCATCTTCAAATGATATGAAAGTAACTTCCCGTAGTGCTGAAGCAACACCAGGAGAGGTCCGAATTGAAACAGATACAATGGGTGCATTACAAGTCCCAGCAGACAGATATTACGGCGCCCAAACCGCTCGCTCCCTAATCAATTTCGACATTGGAAACGACACAATGCCAAGGGCATTAATCAGAGCATTTGGAATATTGAAACAGTCAGCTGCTGACACTAATCTAGAACTAGGTGAATTAGATAGAACTACTGCTGAACTAATTAGTAAAGCATGTGATGAAGTTATTTCTGGAGAATTAGATGAACATTTTCCTCTTCGTATCTGGCAAACTGGCTCAGGTACTCAAACTAATATGAACTCAAACGAAGTCATCGCGAACCGCGCAATTGAGATCGCTGGAGGTGAATTGGGTAGTAAAACCCCTGTTCATCCAAATGACCACGTCAATAGAGCTCAATCAAGTAATGACACTTTTCCTACTGCAATGCACATCTCAGCAGCCGAAGAAATACACCACCAACTGGTACCTGCTGTCAAACATTTGAGAACTGCTTTGGCTTCAAAGGTTGAAGAATTTTCAGGCATTGTAAAGATCGGTAGAACCCACTTAATGGATGCTGTACCACTCACATTGGGCCAAGAATTCTCTGGTTATGTGGCTATGCTTGATGCTGATGTATCTAGAATTGAGCATTCGCTTGATGATTTACTAGAACTCGCGTTGGGTGGTACTGCTGTGGGAACCGGCCTAAACACCCATCCTAAATTTGCCAAAAAGGTGGCTCAAAAAATTTCCAACAAAACCGGTCTTGGATTTGTCTCTGCTGAGAACAAGTTTGCTCAACTAGCTGCGCACGACGCTATTGTTGCCGCATCAGGTGCACTAAATGTGTTAGCAGTTTCATTGATGAAAATCGCAAATGACATCCGCTGGCTTGGCTCGGGACCTCGCTGTGGATTTGGAGAATTATCCCTTCCTGCAAATGAACCGGGTTCGAGTATAATGCCTGGTAAAGTTAACCCAACTCAGGCTGAAGCTCTGACTATGGTTTGCTGCCAAGTATTTGGAAATCACACAGCCATCACAGTTGGCGGAAGTCAAGGAAATTTTGAATTGAATGTATTCAAACCGATGATGATTCACAACCTATTACATAGCATTAGACTACTTTCTGATTCTTGTCGTTCTTTTAGTGACAAATGTGTAATTGGATTGCAAGCAAATGAGGAGGCAATTGGCGCTCACCTTGAAAATTCATTGATGTTGGTGACTGCTCTTAACCGCCACATTGGATATGATTCGGCTGCTAAAATCGCCAAAAACGCTCATAAAAAAGGGATTACACTACGTGAATCGGCACTTGAGTTGAAATTATTGACCAATGAAGAATTTGATCAATGGGTCCGCCCAGAAGAGATGGTCGGCCCGAAAGAATAGGTCAGCAAACCGCCTCGTGTAGGGCTTCGCCTTGCGTAACAGTTAGAATAGGTAAGACAACGACAGCGAATTATCTCGTTGAAGAAAACGGGGATTGGGAGAACTGGTGAGTGGGTATCGTTCCGGAGGTGGACTTCCTCCCACTCACCAGCCTCCGCTGGTTGCAGTTTCCGGTTGACACGAAGTCTTCCTTCCACCACTACGACTCGACTTCCTCTTTCGATTCTGTCTCACCGCTTCCAAGTTTCACAGCAGGTCCGGAGTTATCCAAACCACACTGATTCCCTAGGCACAGGTGATTTCATCTTCTTCTTTCAAAGTCGATTCCATCTTCACCCTGTGCAGTTCCTCAAGATACGGACTGACTTCCTTCAACTTCAGTAGTAGACTTTGGTCATCTTTCAACATCCTCCACCATCCATAGTTAATTTTGGTTGTCTTTCGACTTCCTCCATTTCCCACAGTTGATCTCGGTTGTTTTCCAACAGCCTCCATCTTCCACTTCCGAATCTAGTCATCGTGTGTCCACTCGATTCCCTGTCCAGAGCGAATGACTGATTTCACATCTCAAGCGAGCTTGAAACGCTTCCTCAATCATCAGACCAAATTTATTGGGTTCAACTTCCCGAAGGTTGTCTCCCCCCTGTCTATTTGGTGGATTTGCACCGAGGTGCTCCTCACTTCCTGCAAGACCTTCTTTTCCATCAACCGAAGTCAATTTCTGTTCCAGTCATCGCCGCAACGATTGCTCGTTTTTGGCGGCCGACTTCTACCCCCGAGGGGCCCACGCCGGCAGACGGGCACGGGGTCTGGACGAGCCAGCCCCACCACTCCTCAGGAGTAGCGACTTTGCTCTGGGTGACGCTGGTCCATAAATCTTTCGGTTGATTTGCCCTGTTTCAACCGGAAATGTAACTCAGTGACCCCTTTTTCCACTAGAACTAATTCAGAAATTTGTTGATAAAACTACTACGTCAATAAAAATTAACATTGGGTGAAAAAGAGGGGTTTTGCTAAAATTATTTTCGAAGTGAGCGCAATTTTTCCTGCAATGAAAGTCGGCTTTGACCTTCAGGGGGACCTGTATCATCAGTCGATTCATCTGAATCATTATCTTCACGGTTAATCCGGCGGGAGAATAGTTCTTGATTAAACAACATCACCCTTCCATCATCCATCCCAACAGCAACCCTATCATCCCTACTTGCTAGAGTACGAATACGCGGGAGATCCGCAAATTCAGCGTGTACTTTCCCGCTTTCAGAGCCAAGAATCCAGAGGCTAGCTTGAATTCCATTCCATGTTGCAACCCAACAACTCTTCTCACCGGCTAATTCGAAAGAAATCGCGCATTCATCTACGGGTTGTCCGAGGTCCATGGCCCATAATTCGCCTCCCTTACAAGAGACCGCCCGAGCCATACCGTCATCTCCGCCAGCAATCACAACCTTGCCATCTGATTGGAGTGAAAGAACACTTTCTTCAGACCCATCAAAGAGTGATTTCATCTTTTTACCATTTTTACTTAGGAGGGAAATAATTCCAGATGCATGGCCAAAAACCGTTTTCCCTGATGCTGTTGCACCACATAAAATTGGGTCATCTTCTGCTAAATTTAGATGAGTGATTTCGTCATCAGTCTGCATAATTAATCCACAACGGGGTCGACCAAGACCCATTCTAGCAGCCCCGGATTTATCCAAAATAAGATGCCACGGTCGCTCTTCAAAAGTATCCTGGCGTACAATCTCTCCATTCCCATCAAAGCGCCAGCATGTTGTTTCAATGAAATCATTGAGTTCAATTTCGTATACTGATGATGTTGCTATCACTCGATTGCCATCATCAGAACAAGCGACTAAATCTGACGATCCAATGAGTTGGTGATTCCATCGCTCCTCGCCACTTGCAGCATCAATACAATTCACTTTGCTACCCGCAGTAGCACAGATGAACGGTGGTTTAGCATCACTTGCCCCACACATCCGTTCAACTCTATCTTCTGCTTTCCCTGTCCACAAGAGGTCACCTTGGTCACTCCAACAACAAAGATTGCCATCCCAATCTCCTGCATAGAGGCGTGACTTTCCCAGTAACACAGATGATGCAGATGCGGGTAGGTCCCGCACAAACCAAGCATAGTCACTAATGTCGGCCACAAGTCGTGGTGGATACCGTGACCTTTGTCACTTCGCATCATTTGCACTGGTCTGGGCTATAATCTCACTTGAGCATACTTTATCACCACGTCTTCATGGGTTCATTTCATGAACAAGACTGCGTATTCGAAGACCCTCGCTTTACTAATGGCAACAGGGATGCTTCTCTCTGGCTGTATTTTGGATATGGGAATCAACGATGACAGACCAATGGAGGATGAGATAGAAGTTCCAAGTGGGCCAGTAGAGGTTGTAACCACAGATGGTTGTGAAAATCTAAACCCATTACATTGCATGCTGCCATTTCCCTCTAACGCATTTCTCACCGCAGACACTTCAACACGAACTGGCTACAAAGTAAACTACGCTAGCAACACACTACCTAGTTCTGGGACTACCTCAAATGTAGAGATAGTAGCCTTGAACCGATTTGACGGATTTAGCCCTTCTACTCAAATCATGACTGCTTTTACCACAGTACCAAATTTGACTGGAGTTGCAAACCAACACAGCATTGCCACTTCGCTCTCAGACGGCCATGCAACAGTCTTGCTTAATCTCAAGACTGGAGATAGAGTTGCTCATTGGGTTGAATTGGATGATCGTGCTACTAACCCGTCAGCAACAATAGTATTCATGCGCACATTGGGCGCACTTGATTTCAATACCACATATGGTGTCGCATTCATTGGACTAACTGACTTATCAGGAAATCCAATCACACCATCTCCAGCAATGCAGGCCATCATTGATGGTGAAGAAACCACCTCACCTGATATTGAGGCACGGCGAGGAGAGATTGAGGCATTCATCGGTGGAAATTTCACCGGTTATTTGAGCCCCGCAGACTTCAAAGCGGCATGGGTTTTCCATACTGCTTCTTCTCAATCTATTCTTGGTGATATCTCAACAATGCGCTCTGATGCCCTCACTAGACTTGGAGAAGATGGGATCGGTTGCACTGTAACCTCAAGCGAGGATAATTATGGAGACGACGATAAACTATACCGCCGAATCCGTGGTACCTTTACAGCACCACAATATCTTGAATCTCAAAATCCACCAGCCCTGCTTGTAAGGGGTGCAGATGGATTGCCACAATATGTTGAAGATTCTGAAATACCTTTCACAATGGTAATTCCACAGATTCTTGCTGACCTCAATGAAAGTGGCCCACTGGTCGTTTTCGGGCATGGATTCTTGGGCACAGGTGAAGGAACTAGCAATTACTTGGGTGGCTGGGCTGAGGAATACAAAGTCTCGTTCGTTGCTACCGACCTCTATGGGTGGAGTACATCCGACTTTGACACTCTTGGTTTGGGAATGATTGACCCCTCTTATTTCCAGCATCAAGCGGAAAGAATAGAACAGGCTTTAATCAACAAAATGACGATGATTCGAACATTCAAGGGCATCTGCTCTGATCTTGATGAGATGTATTCTGATGGGACTAACTTGGTCAACTCATCTGATGTCCACTACATGGGCTACTCGCTTGGAGGTATTTACGGTGCTAGCGTGGTCGCTGTATCCCCTGATATTGATAGAGCTGTATTATGGGTTGGTGGCTCTGGATTCTCAACCTTTGTTGAACGCTCTACCAACTTTGCAACCTTTGCTGAACTATTCTCACATTCTGCGGCTTATCCTGAACGTAATGACCGAGCCTTGTTGATTGGAGTAATGCAACAAATGTGGGACTGCTCTGACCCTGAGACTTTCCTGCCCTTCGCTAATGATGGATACGATTCAGTTATTGAGCCATTCTCTTTCCTCTCTATTATTTCTGTGAATGATGCACAAGTACCTGGCATCTCATCAGACAGGGCGGCGAGGACTGCAGGCATTCCTGTGCTAGATAGTTCTGCAAGACTGCCATACGGAATTACGGCACAGTCTGGACCAATTTCAGGTTCTGCAATTGTCTACTGGGATGGTGGATATAATGCAATGCCTGAAGGCAATGCACCACCGCCAGTTGGAGACGCTGGAAAAGCACACAACGAAATTGGAGTGATTGAAGATGTCAATGATATGGTGAAAGAATTCCTTCACACAGGTGTAGTTATCGACACCTGTGATGAGACTTGCACCTTTGACTACAGTTCAGAAACTTCTGAATAATAACAATGGCTGATTACACGCCGTAGAGGGCGTTGATTTTGTCTGCTAAGTAGGCAACGAATGCATCTGGTTTTGGTTGCTCGCCAGTTGCCTCCTCAATGTGGTCTGATGGCTCAAGAATACTTCCTCTCGCGTGCACGTGCGTGCGCATCCAATCCAAAAGAGGGGTGAATTCGCCTCTTCGCACCTGTTCATCAATACTGCCAATATCCTTCTCAGCGGCTTGCAGTAATTGTGCAGAGTATAGGTTACCAAGAGTGTAGGTGGGGAAGTAACCAAATGCCCCAAATGACCAGTGAATATCCTGCAGTACTCCTTCTGTACGTGTTGGGGAGCGAACTCCAAGGAATTCCTCGTACATGTCATCCCATGCATCTGGAAGGTCATCAACTTCTAACTCACCATTGATTAATTTCTTCTCAATTTCATAGCGTATCATGATGTGAAGATTGTAGGTTGCCTCATCCGCCTCAACACGGATTAAACTAGCCTCAACCTGGTTGACTGCCTGCCACAACATCTCTGGTGTAACCCCTTCAAAATTAGCAGGGAAGTGCTCCTGCCACATTGGGAATGACCATTCGCAAAATGCAAGTGAGCGGCCTACTTGGTTTTCCCACAATCTGCTTTGGCTCTCATGGACCCCCAATCCATTTGCCTCACCTGCTGGTTGAAAGTCGAGGTCCCTTGGCCTGCCCTGTTCATACAGTGCGTGTCCAGTCTCATGCATGGTCCCATAAATTGCCCCATAGGGTTCTTTCTCGTCATAACGAGTTGTCCAACGAACATCATCGGGATTTGAACCACCACAGAATGGATGTGTTGATTCATCTCTGCGTCCTGCTTGGAAGTCAAATCCAATTGCTTCTGAAATCGCTTGACTGAGTGCCTCTTGAGAGGCTTTTGGCCATGGATGCTTGTGAACCCATGAACAATCTGGCTTGTTCTCTAGTTCTGAAACCGCCTTGATGAGTGGGACTGAGGAATCTCGCAATCCCTGGAACAATGGATCTAGTTTTGCAACACAAAGTCCCGATTCATAAAGGTCTAGAAGAGCGTCATATGGATTATCCTCATAACCAAGGTAACCGGCTAACTGACGTGACATGTCAATCATCTTTGCCAAATCATCGCGGAAGATTGAGAAATCGTTTTTCTCTCTCGCTTCAGTCCATGAGACAATACTCTTTGAGGTGTGGCGAGCCTTTTCTTCAACGAACTCTGTTGGCTTCTTTGTCGCCTTATCATAGGAATCCCGAATTATTCGGATGTTACCCTGTTCCACTTCGCTACCGTTGACTTCTGATTCTGCTGCAGAAATCAATTCACCAACTTCAGGAGCGGTCATTCGGGTATGTCCTTCCTTAGACAACCATGCTAGTTGTTCAGCCCTCATTGCTGCAGCTTTAGGCGGCATCATGACTTCTTGGTCCCAGCCTAGTAATCCGCTGATTTGCCCAATTACATCTAACTCTCGCATTTGCACCATTAGTGCCTCGTATGCTTCGCCCATGAGTTGGGGAATGCACCACATATCTCAAACCTGTGGGTATGAAAATTAACAATAAAAAGTGATTTAGAGGAGAGGAGAGAGTGGGTAATTGAGCGACATGAGGTTGATGCCACTAATTATTGGTTCTGTGATATTGGTTGTTACTATATTTGCGGGTTTCATTGGATTTTCAGGAGAAGGGTCAGAAAGTATGGATGTACCATCCTGCTCTACTGGAATATCTGGACTAGATATCTGTGATAAATCTGCTATGCTCGAACAAAATATTCCAATTCCTAACGCTGTAAACGGAATCATAGTCGCGAATTTTGTCATCCAATGGGATTCGCCTGATGCTTGGATAGGTATTGTTGATGCAAGCGATGCTGACCAATGCCTCAATAGTGGTGAAGGCTACTTATTGTGTGATACTGAAGACTTGGCTTTCTTTGAAGGCGGACCGGATAGTTCTGGTGAAATTGATTGGACGCTTTCTGGGGGAGACTACCGTTTTGTAGCTGGTAATTCAGTTGATGGGGTAACAGAAACGACTGAAATCACATACAACTACGATATCATCTTGACATCAGATATTGCTTGGTTTCTCGCAATCGTTGGGATTGCCCTTGTGGCTCGCGGATTGGTCAAAAGTTGAGTGAAATCAATCTTCAACATAATCGTCAAGTGCAGTATCCGCAGCTGTAGACATCGCACCCTGACGCTCAACTCCCGGTTTGAAGTAGTGATCTGAACCACCGGTTGACTTCACCTTTTTACCGCCCTTTTTGGCGATAAAATCGTATGCGTCCTTAGCATCCGCTACATCACCTATTCCCAACCGTGGACCCTTTCCTTTACCTACGCCTGGTCTAAGGATACGAGTAATTATTGAACCACCAAATAGTCCCGCACCACCTACTCCGGCGATAATCATCTCTTCTTGACAATTGACCGATGTGTTTGTTGGATCACAATCACCAATTGCACCCCAAACAGAAGATGTATTGCCCTGTGGATCTACCGTTCCTTCATCCCCACAACCATCGGGGTTCACTGGCCTACCACCTGGTGTTTCAGGACATTGATCTGTTTCATTTAGTACCCCATCCCCATCATCATCTCCATCAACAGGACAATCTGGGCAAGAGGGGGTATCTGTGAAATTACATTGCCCTGGATCTGTAGCATTAGGATCATGATTATCTGCAGTTATATCCATACAGCCTACTATTTCGTCTGTATCATTAGTCCCGTCATTATCCCAATCATAATCGCAGGTTCCATCATCAAGGTTAGCATATATGCTATGATTGTTAGCAAGAGGGTCTGTGCAACCTACCAATGTAGGTGCGGGGCACCCATTATACTCAATAATACCCGGAATAAATGGGCAATGGTCTGAAGTATCTGGAATACTATCTCCATCAGAATCAATTAGCGAATCACAGTCATCAGGAGTACCGTCATTATCTTCATCAATTCTATCGTCATAACCCTCACATTGATCGTTATAATCGGATACTAAATCTCTATCCCGGTCCCACTCAAAACTTCCAACTATTACTGAACGGTCACTCGGATAATAGGTATCCTCGCCAAAAGTAATTGCAACTGAATCTGAATCTAGCCCTATGTGCATCTGACCATTTGAAGAGGTGGCCACTCTTGTCATGCCATCTGGACCCGGCCCCCCAACAATCATCATATTCAACCAATCACCTTGATGAGATAGTTGAGCAACAAAAGCATCGGGGGCGTACGGTGAACCAGTGTAAGGCATGATTAGATCATCAAGCTGAGCGGCACCCCAGTATTCACCTCCAACGATTATGGTATTATCTAAGCCAATGTCAATATCAGTTATCTCCCAAGGAATCCCTAGTTCAATTAAAGTGAATCTTCCGCTAGTATGGCCTGAATCGCTACTTCCGTTAACAGTCCTTACCCAATTCCAATTTTCTTGCATTCCATTAAAAGTTAGAGAAGCGACAAAACCACTAGTATGGTTAGCACTATAGGACATGGCATTGATTCCACTAAGATTCATTTGCCCGCGAAAATTACCTGAAATAATTAATTCCTCGCCTAATGATATGATTTTTGATAGAGTTTCATAACCTGTGCCATTAGTACCAATTACATTGATTGGTAAGGAGTTTACTGGATTTATTAACCATACAAAAACATCAGTAAATCCAGAGCCTATTAATGCTGGACCAGGGCCAGCAGCGCCACTACCAAAAGTTGTGTTTTCTGTCATTTTCCCTAATACAACAATATCCCCATTGTTATCTAATGTAAGAGACGTTGCGTTTTCATTCCCACAGATAGAAAGATGACAATTAGTGGATGTACTCCAATCCCAACCTTGGTATTCAGTAAGTGATGCCACAAATGCATTCGTATGCCCATTTGTGTTAGGGAGGAGGGGACTTACTCCTGGGAAACGTAGCATCACATCATATTCCCCTGTTACATACACACCACCCCCTACGCGAGCAATTACTGCTTCAGCATTACTAATTCCTGATGAAGACGGGATATGAATATCCAAGAATTCACCTGTTTCCACCTTAATTGATGAGACAAACATATTTTTCTCCAACGATGAAACACCATTATCGCCAAAAGAATTGTTACCAACAAGGTTTCCAACAACATACAGTTTACTTTCATTACTATCTAACGTCATGGCGCGGCTGTGAGCGTTGTCACCTGTCGATTGAACCGCCCAAACCCATATGCCACTTGGAGACAGTTTGGCAACAAAAATTGAATAATCATCTGTAAATGTGTTTAATGTTGTAGGACCAAAGCCTATTTCTGAGGTAAATGTTCCAGACACATATGTATTGCCAGCGGAATCAACTACAATGTCAGATAAGACACAATTCACAAATGGAACCTGCGGATCTAATGAAGAAGATTCCGACCACATTTCAATATAAGTCGGAGTAATACTTCTAGCTGACGCACCCTCATTGGGTGCTTCATCTACTACCAATTGGGGGTTAGTAAATGACATCACAGCCATCAAAACTGATAATATTAATACCAACAATATTTGTTTCATGTTTTTATTTTCCATTTTTTCACTTCCTAATTCTCTTGAGATTCATCTATATCTAATTTAGATTCCCATCCAATTGCTTAGAACTACTCCAATGCCAAATGAAATCAAACTGACTACGAACAATAATCCAGCCATCTCAGCAAACCGATGAAGGAATGAAACTTCTTCAACGACTGATACGTAGAAATTGAATGACGCTATCACCACTATTCCAATAATTAGAGTGCAAGCCAGTGCTAGTACATGAGGCTCAAGCCCATAGACAGGTGCGGTATCTGGGGAGATAATCAGGTAAGGCGCGACCAATAAAAACACTGTGAGGAGATAGGCAATCCAGGTAAAAAATGCCGCAGTAAGTGGGTTTGTGTCCTTTTTCTCAGAACGTGTGGAGAGATATTCGCTTGCTCCCATACTGAATGCCGCGGCGATTCCTGTTACTAATCCAGCAAGAGCTACTAGGTTCAAATTAGCAAATGCAAAGGTTAGTCCGGCTAATGCTCCAGTCAGTTCAATCAGTGCATCTGACATCCCTAAGACAACGCTTCCAATGTAGTCGAGGCGGCCTTCTTCCAGTAAACCAATGAGGCGCTCTTCATGTGAATCCTCCTCATCAGCTAAGTCGTCATAACCTAATTTCCTATATTCTGTAGAGGCATCTCTCTCAACTCGTTCAAGCATCTTGACTGCGAAAGTTAGGCCAAATATCCAGGCAAGTTGACTGTGGAACCAAACTTTTCTCATCATCGGTTTGACAGTTTGACCAGTTGCTTCTGCTAGAACCGCTTCGTGGCGACCTTCTTCTTCTGCAATCTGGAGCAATATTTTTTTGTTAGATGGATTCTTCTGTTTCTTAGCAAGCCGACGATAAATCTCGCCCTCAGTAGCCTCCATTCGCTGGAGACTGAGGAGTTGGCGTTGTAGTTTGGTTGCCATTATGGTTAGCGGTGATGCTCTATTTCATCAATGCTCGCACACGGAACTCGTCAGAAATTCATCTCTGTTATGTATAACAGAGTTCCGCTGTCCTCAAAACAAATGGACGGCCCCAAGCAAACTAATGGCACGAGAGGACGATGTTGTTCTTGAGGCTGAGATGGCAGTTGAAGGTGAAATTTCTGAACAACGTGAACAACGTCAATTAAACATCGCTTTGGCTGCAACTGCCCTTTTCATCATTATTATGATGGTAATTGCATCAATTTTTCCAACCGGATTAATTGATGATATGGATGGGAACGATGGAAACGGCCATTGGTTACCTCCTGTAGACCAGCGATCAAATCTTGATTATCGTAATGATGATGTTTTCAGCAGAGTATCATGGAATGGCTCCTTTGGTGTTGAACAAGTTCGCTCAGTCTATGTGCCTGTGACAACTATCACACTTTCAGATGGTGGGGCAGGAGTCGCTGGTGATGCTGAAGTTCATCTTGGTTTATGGCTCCCTGAAATCGAAGGGTGT